>PBKO01000002.1 GCA_002721465.1 Gammaproteobacteria bacterium
ACTGGAAAAAAAATCATTTTAAATCAATAAAAATCGCATATCAATCATCTCCTTATTTTGAGTTTTATGAAGCTGATTTGAAGAACTTTTATAAAGTTAAAACCAGTAACTTATATAATTTTAATTTAAAATCAGTTGAATTAGTTTTAAAATGGTTAGAGTTAGGTACTACCAATCGAAACATTGATTTTAACATAGAAACTTATAAAAAAAGTAAAAATATCAAAGAGATAGATAATAGAGAAATTAAAGAAAAATCGAATATCAAGTATATTCAAACTTTCGAGGACAAAAATGGATTTATTGATGGTTTAAGCATTTTGGATATGATTTTTAATTGTGGTCCAAAAACTAAAGATTATATAAAGGCAGGTCTATAAGCCGGATTCTGTCAAGCCTTATCATTTATCTTGGTCTAGTATTGCTACTAAACTCTAGCCGCCTACCCTTCAACATCGGGCGAGCAACCCTCAAACGTTGATTTACTTGGCGTTACACCTTGTAGAGTTTACACGATTCCACTACAGCCAAACTGTACATACTTTCTGTTGCACTATTCCTACTATAATTTATAGCGACGGGTGTTACCCGCTACAAAGCTCTTTGGTGTCCGGACTTTCCTCTTATAAAAAAGCGATAAGGAGACCTGCCGGATCAAAAGTAATATATTTTGAAAAAAATAATGAAAAATTAATAGTCTAATATATATTTGTAATGATCATGGAATACAAAGTATCGGCCTTAAAATATAGACCTGATGAATTCAATAAAGTAATAGGTCAAAATCATGTTACTGATACTTTAAAAAACTCTATAAAAGAAAATAAGATTCCATCAGCTATTTTATTTTGCGGACCAAAAGGAGTAGGCAAAACAACTTGTGCTAGAATATATGCAAAAGAAATTAATAAAGATTCTATTGAATTAGAAAAATATGATCATGCCTTCAACATATTTGAGCTTGACGCTGCATCTAACAGAAAAATTGATGATATAAGAGATTTACTTGAAAAAGTGAAAATACCACCGCAAATTGGAAAATATAAGGTGTATATTATTGATGAAGTTCACATGTTGACAAAAGAGGCTGAAAATGCTTTTCTAAAAACTTTGGAGGAACCTCCATCACACATTGTATTCATTTTAGCTACAACAGAAAAAAATAAAATCTTGCCTACTATTTTATCGCGATGTCAGATTTATGATTTTAAAAAAATCTCTGATCAAGACAGTAAAAATTATTTAGAGGAAATTATAAGATCTGAAGGTTATAAATATGAACCAAAAGCAATATCTGTCATTGCTAAAAAAGCTTTTGGATCACTAAGAGATTCACTAACAATATTAGACAGGGTGATAAACTATACCAATGGAAATATTACATTAGAGATGACATCTCAGATTTTAAATGTTCTTGATACAGATACTTATTTAAAATTTTCAGAATTAATTTTAAAATCTAGTATAAACGAGGCTATTGTATGCTTTAATGATCTTTCGAATAAAGGATTTGGTGAAAAAGATTTCTTAGAGGGTCTTGCTCAACATTTTAGAGACCTTGTGGTTGCAAAAGCATCCAACTCATATAACTTAAATGATGATGATTATGAATTTGAAAAAGTTTTAATTCAATCAAATCTTATCGGACAAAATATACTTATTGAAATTATTGAAATTATTGAAAATTCAATAATAAATTTATCAAATTTTGAAAATAAAAAATTGGTAGTTGAAATATTACTAATGAAGATATGTAATAAAAATAAATCTCAAAATTCATTAGTTCCAAAAAAAAAAAATAAAATTCTAAATTCAGAATTAGCAAAAAGCTCTGAAAAAAACTTGTCTGACGAAAATACTAAGGAGGAAAAAAAGTTTAGATCAATAAAACCTACTGAATCTACTAACAAAAAAGGTGTTGACGATATAAAGAATATTTCTGCACTTTCAATATCAAGTTTAAAACTAAAAAAACAAGCAAAAGAAGAGAAAGATTTTATTGAAGCTGAAAAGAAGAAATCAACTGATGAATTTGATATAAATGACCTCAAAAATAAGGTTGATTTATACTCAAAAAAGATCAATGAAATGGGCAAAAAAAGCCTCTCAAGTATAATTTTAATAAATGATCCCACTATTGAAAATAACTCTGTTACTTTTACTCTACCCTCAAAAGCAAGTTTTAATGAATTTGAAATTGACAAAGAATATTTTACTAAGTTTTTAAGGACTGAGCTTAATAACTATGAAATAAAAATTCTAGCAAAGATTGAAGAGAAAAAAAATCAAGAATATTATTCATCTCCTAATGAAAAATTAGCAAAGTTGGTGGAAATTAATCCACTAGTTGGAAAGTTTAAAGATGATTTAAAATTGGATTTATAACTATTTTACAAGCTCATTAACCATTCCGTTAGCTAATCCAATTTTTGGAACATAAATATCTTTTACTTTTAATGTTTTTAAAATAAAATAATAAATTTTTCCAGCTGGAACTATAACATCAGCACGATCAGGATTAAGTTTTAAAACTGTCAGTCTCTCAGAGATAGACATACTTTCAATCTTTTTAAGTGTTTTTAAAAAGCTTTTTTTACCCAATGGTTTTGAATATTTTGTACCTGATATTTTGAAAATTTTATTAATATTTCCACCAATACCAACAATCTTGAGCTTGTTCAGTTCTTTTGCATTTTCAGTTAGCCAATATTCAAATTTGCTCCAGGTTTGATTATTGACGCTGTCATCCAAAAGTCTAACACAACCAATTTTAAATGATTTTAGCTTAAATATTTTTGAGTTTTTAAAAATAATAACCTCAGTACTCCCACCACCAACATCTACAAAGCAATAATTTTTTGATTTACCAATATGATCAGATATATCTTGTTTAGAGGTGATTTGAGCTTCTTTTTTTCCTGAAATTACATCTAATTTAATTCCTGTCTCTTCAAAAATACGTTTTATTATTTCCTGCGAATCCTTTATATTTCTAATTGCAGATGTAGCGTATGCAAGGTGTAAATCTACTCCATTAACCTCCATCAAAAGTTTGAAAGCTTTGAAGGATTTGATTAATTTTTCAAGACTGGACTCAGAAAGGGTTGAATCAGAAAAAGATTCTTTACCTAATCTCAGAGGAATCCTAACGATATTATTTTTTGTACTTATTTTTTTTCCGTTGATATTATAAACATTAGAAACTAACATTCTTATTGCATTTGATCCAATATCAATTGTTGCAACTCTTTTATAATTTATTTTACTTTTCAATTTTTTTTAAATAATAATTATAAATTGAGTTTTGTGATCGTGAGGTTTCTTTTCCATTTTTTGAATACTCATTTATAATTGAACAATTGAGTTTTCGTGATTTTGTATTATCAGACCAATAAATATCAAATATATCCAAAATCTCTTTTTTATTATCGTTATCAAAAATTGGACAGGTAACTTCAATTCTATTTTCCAAGTTTCGTGTCATCCAGTCTGCAGATGAAATATAGGTCTTATTTTTATTTCCTGAGCAAAAAATAAAAAATCTCGTATGTTCTAAGTACTTATCTACAATACTTTTAGCTTCAATATTTGCACTATATTCTGTATTTTCTGGTATTAAACAACATATTCCTCTAATAATCATTTTAATTTTAACACCCTCGATACTTGCCTTATATAGTTCTTCAATCATTTCATAATTAGTGATGCTGTTTAATTTAATTTTAATCCATGCTTCTCTACCCTTTTTTGCATTTTTAATTTCATCTTTTATCAGTTTTTTGAATACAGACTTGGTTTTAAATGGGGATATAAACAATTGATTATAATTAGTTTTTTTATAGTTGATTTCTATAAAATCGAATATCTTGGAAACATCATCTAAAATCTCTTTATTCGAGGTAAATAATGTGATATCAGTATAAATTTGAGCAGTTGATTCGTTAAAATTGCCAGTACTTATAAAACCATATTTCTCAATTTTTCTTCCATTTTTCTTTTCAACAACACAAATTTTTGCATGTACTTTAAGATTTGGTAAACCAAAAACTAGTCTAATACCATTCTCCTCAAACAATTTCGCATATTTGATGTTTGCTTTCTCATCAAACCTTGCTTGAAGTTCAATTTGGACAGTAACCAATTTCCCGTTCTTAGCAGCATTAATGAGCGTATTTGCAACCATTGATAGTTTTGAAAGTCGATATATAGTTATTGAAATGGATTTTACATTTGGATCAATTGAAGCTTCAGACAAAAATCTTAAAGTATATATAAATTTATGAAAAGGTGTATGTTGTAAAACATCTTTATTTTTTATTGTTTGAAAAACACTTTCATTTACATCAAATAGCTTGATACTTAAAGGCTTTCTTTTTGAATAAGTTAAATGAACCTTTCCGAAATCAGGAAATTTCATAAAATCACGTCTATTATGATATCTTTCCGCAGGAATTATACTATCAGTATTTTTATTAATACCTATTTTTCTAATGAGAAAACTTAATGTGTCATCATGAATTGAAGAGTCATATACCAATCTAACAGGTTTTCCTCTTTGTCTCTTTTTTAAACTCTGAGAAATCTTTTCCAGATAACTTTTCGAAATGTCATAAGCAAAGTCCAATTCTGCATCCCTAGTCATTTTAATATTAAAAGCAGAGATTTTTTTAGAATTAAAAATTTTAAAAATATCAACTAAGTGATACCTAATAATATCATCGATAAAGATTACATATTTTTTATCCAATTCATCAATAACAAAAAATCTATTTAATTGTTCAGGAATTTTTATTAAAGCATACTTTATAGATTTAGTTCCTATTTGAATTTTGACTATGAGAAATGAGTTTGAATCTTTTAAAACAGGAAATGAATTTGATTTATCAAAAATAATTACCTCCATTTGAGGTAAAATCTTCTCTGAAAAAAAAGAATAAATCTTATCTATTTGTGTGCTTGGTATTGTTTTTTCATCAACAAAAAAAATATTTTCTTTTTTTAGATCAGACTTTATGGAATTTAAAATTTTAGAACTTCTATTCTGAATTTCAATAGTTTTGTTGTTAATCTCAATCAATAAATCTTTTGCTGTGAGTCCCTTATATAATTTCTTGTTTTTCTGGGGAGAAACTGCAATTCTTTTGACAGTGGCGTACCTAACTTTAAAAAACTCATCTAAATTGTTAGAAAAAATTCCAATGAATCTGATTCTTTCTATTATTGGAACTGTTTTGTCCTGAGCTTCTTGTAATACTCTTTCATTGAATTCAAGCCAACTTAACTCACGATTTTTAAATTCAAACTTTTTCACCTGTACTCTTTTGGGAAAAAAAAAGAAAAATTCTTGGATTTTTCAATTTCAGCCCANAAAGATACACTAAATTNAAAAATTAACATTCCACANGTTGGCACNTGTAAATTGAATTTATCAGAAAAATCATTTACTAAGAAATTACANGAGTTATTGTGAGTAAAAATTAATACTGTTGANAGGTTATTAGGNAAATTTNTAATAAATGATTTTACATTATTTCCTNNAAAGTCATANANTTTCTCAGATTTTAAACATTNCAAATCCTTTAAAAAANCACATCTATCTATAAATATTTCTGAAGTTTCGATTGTTCTTTTTGCAATACTTGTATATATNANCTCAGGCTTTAAATTTTNAGAATTAAAAATATCTGAAATTGTCNCTGCATCATTNATNCCTCTTNTTGATATNGGTCTATCTAGNTCNGAAACNTGTTTTGACCAATCAGATTTTGCATGACGAATAATGATCAGTTTTTTCAAGGACTTAATCTTTTCNNNGTCCAAGNATCATTATTCGATTTAGAAAAAACAATTCTGTCGTGNAATCTATTACTTCTNCCTTGCCAAAATTCAAACTCATTTATATTTATAAAAAATCCACCCCAATTATTAGGTCTNNNAANATTTGNTGAATTTNTCTTTATTTCNTTAAACTTTTTTTCTANGTATTCCCTNCTAGGGATTTCCTTACTCTGATCAGAACTTATTGCTCCTANTTGACTATCNAAAGGTCTTGAATAAAAATAATCATCNGATTCTTTTTTNGAAATTTTNGAACANATTCCATTAATTATNATCTGTTTTTCTAATGAAGGCCAAAAAAANGATATACAAACATTATGGTTTTTTTTTATTGCATCTCCTTTTTTNCTTTCATAATTTGTAAAAAAAACTATTCCATTTTTTTTTAGCATTTTCATTAAAACNACTCTATTTCTAGGTTCATTTTTNTCNTTNACNGTACTAAGNGTCATTGCATTNGGNTCATCAATTTGACTATCNTNTTCAGCCATCTTTAACCAACTTTTAAANAAGANAAATGGATNTTTNACTATCTCATGGTCCAAAAGACTAGATTTTGAATAATTTTTTCTATANTCTGAAAAATCTTTCACNNATATTAAAATTAATCAATTATTCTTTCAATNTCNTCAATTTCAATTATGTCTTTAGCCTCTTGAAATGTAGGNGAAAATGAAAATTTAAATTTATCTGNATTTTCAAATTTTTCCGANATTATNACAATTGATTTATTTTTCAAATTNACAAATGAGTTGTAGATTTTNGTGTGAGATAAATTAAAATCATTGAAGTCTTGGTATTNAATAATNAAGTTTTTAGNAAATNGGAAAANAAAAGNCTTAAANTCTTCTTTTTNNAAACTCTTTTTTATNGATATGACNTCAAAATTTAAACTCATAATTTCGATGCTAGNAGATATAAAACTGCCATCCTNACNGCAACACCATTTTCAACTTGATCTAAAATNACAGTTCTNCCNGNGTCAATTAANTCNGTTGAAAGTTCAACACCACGATTTATTGGNCCAGGGTGAGTTATTATAATATCCTTNTCNAGTTGACTTAATTTNTTAAGATTTANTCCAAACTGTTTNGCGTACTCGCGGGTTGTTGGAAAATAACTTTGATTCATTCTTTCGTTTTGAACTCTTAACATACTNGCTACATGACACCATTTTAANCCATTATCCAANGATGGTTCGTATTCAACACCCAAGGTTTCAATATATTTNGGNATTAATGATAGTGGTCCACAAACCTTTACATTAGCNCCAAGCTTTTTGAAAAGAAGAATATTAGATAGAGCTACCCTTGAGTGAAGNACATCACCAACTATTAAAATATTTTTATTTGAAAATTCCTTNAGTTTNGATTTTAATGTAAAAGCATCTAAAANTGCTTGNGTTGGNTGTTCATGACAACCATCACCNGCATTAATTATACATGATTTAANATTTTTAGATAAAAAAACACTTGCTCCNGGGCTTGGNTGTCTAATAACAATCATATCAACCTTCATTGATAAAATATTATTTACTGTATCTGTTAATGTTTCTCCTTTTTTGATNGATGATCCNGTTGAATTAAAGTTCACAACATCNGCTGATANTCTNTTCTGCGCTAATTCNAATGAAATNTTAGTTCTTGTGCTATTTTCAAAAAATAAATTTGCAATAGTCACATCTCTTAAACTTGGAACTTTTTTTATTTTTCTATTAATNACTTCCTTAAAATTTTCNGCTGCNTCAAATATCGNATATANATCTTCCANACTCATATATTTTATTCCTAATAAATTNGAAACTGATAATTTACTTTTCATTTTGTAAAATATAAACNGAACCTTCTTTATTTTTTTTANCCCATTTAACCTCNACCCTTTGATTNTTTATTGAATCAANCTTTATTCCATAATAATCAGGTTGAATTGGTAAGTGTCTNGAAAAACGTCTATCAACTAGACTTAATAACTCAACCTTTTTAGGCCTACCAAATGATTGAATTGCNGCCAAGGCNGCAGTAACACTTCTTCCTGTNTATAATACNTCNTCAATTAAAATAACTGATTTACCNTCNANNGTAAATTCAANTGNGGTCTTATTAGGGCTAAGAATTTTATTTTTTCTNCCAAAATCATCTCTAAAAAAAGTAATATCAAGTAATCCTANATTGATTTTTTTGATTTCATACTCATTAATTAAAATTTCTTTTAATTNTTCAGAAAGTATTTTTCCTCTAGGTTGAATNCCAATTAATACAGCATCTTCAAAATGATTNTGATTTTCATANAGCTGACTGGCAAGACGTCTTAGAANNAAAGACAGTTTTGAAGTGTTTAGGATTTTTTTTGCATTAAATGCGCACATCAAAGCGCAAATGTAACAAAAATTTAAAAATATCAGTCTGCTTTAAATTTTTCTGATANTTTTTTATANTANCCNCCAGCTAATTTTTCTCTAATTTCAGANAATGAATTTAATGTTTCTTTGATATCCTCAACAGTGTGNGTNGCTGTTGGAATTAATCTAAGNAGAATTAAACCTTTAGGTATTACNGGGTAGACAACAATAGAGCAAAAAATATTATATTTTTCTCTTANATCTTTAACTAANACCATTGCTTCAGGGACNTCNCCTTTNAGAAAAACNGGNGTAACACAACTTTGTGTTTTACCAATATCAAATCCTTTATCCTTTAANCCATTTTGAAGNATTTCAACATTNTCCCACAGNTTTGCTTTGTGATTTGGTTCATTTNTAAGGATTTCTAATCTTTTTAANNCNCCTACTACTAGNTGCATTTGCAATGATTTGGCAAACATCTGCGAACGCATGTTATATTTTAGAAATTTGATAACTTGTTTAGANCCNGCAACAAATGCNCCNGTGGATGCCATAGACTTNGCAAATGTGGCAAAGTATACATCAATTTCATCCATAACNCCTTGCTCCTCACCTACNCCAGANCCAGTTTCTCCTANNGTTCCAAAACCATGTGCGTCATCAACAAGAAGTCTAAAATTATANTCNTTTTTAAGTTTTACAATTTCCTTNATTTTTCCTTGTTCACCNCGCATTCCAAAAACCCCCTCAGAAATCACNAAGATACCTCCACCAGTTTTTTCTACGATTTTTTCAGCTCTTTTNAGATTNANTACTAGGCTTTCNATATCATTATGCTTAAAAGTAAACCTTTTNCCAAGGTGTANTCTNACNCCATCAANNATACAAGCGTGCGCATCAANATCATAAACTATAACATCATTTTTAGANACNAGAGTNTCAACNATTGANAAAATACCTTGNTAACCAAAATTAAGCACATATGCACTTTCTTTATTTACAAAATCTGCNAGTTGGTTTTCTAATTTTTCNTGCATAGAAGTGTGTCCTGACATCATTCTGGCACCCATTGGATANGCAGAACCATACTNTTCAGCTGCCTNAGAGTCAATTTTTCNAACNTCNGGATGATTAGAAAGTCCTAAGTAGTCATTNACACTCCAAGTAATAACTTCTTTTCCATTAAANTTCATCCTATTAGAAATCTTNCCNTCTAATTTTGGAAACACAAAATAACCTTCAGCTATNCTAGCCCATTTACCTAGNGGNCCCATANTTTTANTAAATTTTTNAAATAAATCAGACATCTTTTACTTTATATATTCNATTGAAGAAAATTGTTCTTTACTAGTTTTTAANNTAAATCCCTGCTCTTCCATCCATNTATCACTATANATTTTACTCATNTANCTCGATCCATGATCACAAAAAATTGATACAACAAAACTATNNTNTTCAAATACATTTTTTTTATTCAATTGTTTTAAAGCCTGTAAGCAAGCTCCCGATGTATATCCAACAAATAAACCCTCTTTAGTTGCAATATCTCTTGAACAATGTGCACTTTCTTCATCAGTAACTTTTTCAAAATGATCAATTACGTTAAAATCAGTCGAGGTTGGAATTAAATTTTTTCCCATTCCCTCAATTCTATAAGGGTAAATCTCAGATTCATCAAACTCACTAGTTTCATGGAATTTTTTAAGCACCGAACCATAAGCATCCACACCAATAATTTTAATGCCTCTATTTTTTTCTTTTAAATATCGACCAATTCCGGAAATTGTACCACCAGTTCCGCTACTAGCCACGAGATGGGTTATTTTACCATTTGTTTGATTCCATATTTCTGGTCCTGTTGTTTGGTAATGAGCATCTATATTCAAATGATTAAAGTATTGATTTACATAAAAAGAATCTTTTATCTCTTCATTTAGTCTTTTTGCAACTTGATAATAGGATCGACTGTCATCAGCAGGTACATTTGATGGGCAAACATAAACTTTTGCACCCATAGATTTCAACATATCAATTTTATCAGGTGATGATTTTGAGGATACAGCAACAATACATTTATATCCTTTAACCATTGCAATCATTGAAAGACTGAATCCAGTATTACCTGAACTAGTCTCAATTATAGTTGAATCATTATCAATTAAACCCGATTCCTCAGCATTTTTAATTATGTGTAGAGCAATTCTATCCTTGTTAGAATGTCCAGGGTTGTATGCTTCATATTTACAAAAGTGTGAACCAGCTATGCCCTCAGTTACTTTATTTAATCTTATTAGGGGTGTTTTTCCTATAAGGGAAAGTATATTTTCATGTACATCAAAATCTTGTTTCATACAAGAACATAATCTGTCAGCAAATTTAGGTAAAAAAAATTAGTTACTTAAAAAGATTTTCTGCATTGATTTTTGATAGTAAATTCATGAATTTTTCGTGATGATTATCTGTATAATCTGAATGGGTAACGAGTCTTAGTTTATTATCTCCCATACTTATCAATCTAACATCATTATTATCCATAAAATTAATAAAGTCTACTGTGGAAAATTGATCTTTATTTTTAAAAATAATAATATTGGTTTCGACTGGATAAACCTCCTCAACAAAATATGATCTATTGAGCAAATTTGATATCTCTTTGGCTCTAATGTGGTCATGACTTAGACTTTTAATATTATTATCAAGGGCATATATTCCACATGCTGCTAGATATCCAGATTGCCTCATACCCCCACCAAATATTTTTCTGATTTTTAATGCTTTCTGAAAGTATTTTTCCTTACAAATTAAAATTGATCCAACAGGACATCCGAGCCCTTTACTTAAACAAACTGATATTGTTTCAAATAATTTCCCAAAATCAGAATACTCATACCCTTTTTCTACACATGCATTCCATATTCTAGCACCATCAAGGTGAAGTTTCAAATTATTTTCAATACAAACTTTCTTTATTTTTTTTATTTCGTCTAAATCCCAACACGCTCCCCCTCCTTTNTTNGTNGTNTTTTCAATACAAACAAGNGAAGTNNTNGGGCTNTGNTAAAAATCAGGTGGATTTATTGCATCAATNACATCNTNATCATTAAATAAACCNCTAGGTTTATCAATTAATTTACANGANACNCCAGAATTAAANCTNACNCCACCNCCNTCGTAATTATATACNTGAGCATATTTACTACANATCAATTGATCTCCNGGNNTTGTAAGNATNTTAATTGCNNATTGATTTGCCATAGTTCCNGANGGNAAAAATANNGCACNATCCATTNCAAATAAAGAAGATANTTTTTTTTCAAGTTNATTTACNGTTGGATCTTGCTTAAAAACATCATCACCGACATTACAATCATACATAAAATTTAGCATGCCNGTGGATGGTTTTGTAACAGTATCGCTAATTAAATTNATTTCCATAACAGTAAATATAATTTATGATGATTTTAAAAACAATTAATTATTTAAATTTACTAANTGGTAACATCAGACCTAATNANAGATTTAATTGAACGCCTTGGTGCTTTAAGGAGGTATCTTTGACCTAAATGAAAAAAANAAAATAATTTCTGAACTAGAAAANAAAACCATTAAAGANAACTTTTGGAAAGATTCTANGAAAGCNCAGCTGATTTTAAAAAGACTTAGTTTAACAAAAAATAAGGTNTCTGAATTTAAAGAAACATCAGAATTTTGTGATGAGTTGGAAGTNCTTTATGAGTTTTTTAAAAATAAAGAAATTGATGAATCAGAAATTAATAATGCTTATGANAAAGCAAAAGAAAGTTTGGAGNCNCTTGAATTTAAAAATATGCTTTCAANCGAAGGTGATGAAATGTCAGCAATTATTCAAATAACAGCAGGTGCTGGGGGGACTGAAAGTTGTGATTGGGCTCAAATGATTTCAAGAATGTANNTNATGTGGTGTGANAAAAGAAACTTTAAAACNAAAGAATTAAANTGTNTAGATGGGGATGTTGCNGGNATAAAAACAATTACAATCCAAATTGATGGGGAATATGGCTTTGGATGGCTTAAAGGCGANAATGGTGTACATAGATTNGTTAGAATTTCACCCTTTGACAGTAANGCAAAAAGACATACTTCCTTCGCATCAGTCTATGTCTACCCNTTAGTGGATGATAGTATAGAAATTGAAATCAATAATTCTGAAATTGAGTGGGAAACTATGAGATCTAGTGGAGCAGGTGGACANAGTGTTAATAAAATTGAGACAGCTGTAAGACTAACACACAAACCTACTGGAATAATTATCGAAAACTCNGAAACAAGATCTCAACTTGACAATAAAAACAAAGCAATNTTATTACTTAAATCGCAACTGTATGAAATTGAATTAAATAAAAAGCTCCAAGCGAGGAAAGAAATCGAACAAAACAAAAAGAAAATTGAATGGGGATCTCAAATTAGNAATTANGTACTTCATCCGTACAAAATGGTTAAAGATGTGAGAACAAACACTGAAACNACAGATGCAATGGGAGTTCTAAATGGAAATATTGAANGGTTTTTAAAATCTTATCTTNTAAGTTTAAACTAAATTTATTTAATTTTTTTTCTTTCTTTTAGCCATTCAAAAAGGGAACCAGTCACCCAATATGGAATTATGAATGTTAATAGNAGAATCATTAACCAGAACCCCATTGTAACAACAGTCATNAAAAGTAGAAANCCAAGATATTGATCGAATTCAAACATTTACTCAAANATAAGTAATAAGGATTAAAGAATTTTACAGAAAAAAAAATACTTTATCAACAATTCGTAAATTTGCAATATGGAAAAAAAATTTAGAATTGAATNTGACACTCTNGGTGAAGTTAAGATAATAAAAAATGCTCTCTGGGGGCCACAAACTCAAAGGTCAATAAATAATTTCAAAATTGGCCAGCCTTATTCAATGCCNATTGAAATTATTCATTCTTTNGCAATTCTAAAAAAATGTTGTGCAATCTCAAATAATGAATTAATTAATCTTGATGAAAGAAAAATGAAATTAATATCNGAAATATGTGATGAAATTTTAAACAACAAACATAATCTTGAATTTCCNTTAGTTATTTGGCANACAGGTTCTGGAACNCAAACTAATATGAATATCAACGAAGTAATTTCAAATAGAGCAAACTTATTAATAGGTAAAACNCTTGATGATTCAAAATATATTAAAGCTAATGATGAGGTNAANATGTCCCAATCATCTAATGATACTTTTCCAACGGNNATAAATATTGCTGTAATGAANCTCTTAAATGAAAAGTTTATTCCATCAGTTGAATCATTTATAAAAATTCTTAAAATAAAAAAAGAAGAATTTAATNNCGATATTAAAATTGGNAGGACACATATGATGGATGCAACTCCAATNAGACTCGGTCAAGAATTTTCTGGNTATGAAGCTCAGATGAAATTTGGATTNAAAGCTTTGANAAATAGTNTAATACATTTAAAGCAGTTGGCNATTGGNGGAACTGCAGTTGGNACNGGACTTAATGCACCTGTTGGGTTTGATAAAAGTGTGGTGAAAAATATTTCTAATTTTACAAAAATTAAATTTGAGGTTGCAGAAAATAAATTTGAAGCAATAGCATCAAANGATGCCNTAGTTGAAACTCATGGAGCATTAAANCAAATTTCTGTCTCTCTTTTTAAAATCGTTAATGATATAAGACTAATGGGNAGNGGTCCAAGATCNGGATTTGCAGAACTAATCCTACCNGCAAATGAACCNGGAAGTTCGATTATGCCTGGAAAAGTNAATCCAACNCAATGTGAAGCTGTATCTATGGTTTGTACNCAGGTTCTNGGAAACGACACAACAGTTAGTTTTGCAGCAAGTCAAGGTCACTTAGAACTTAATGCATTCAAGCCTGTTATTGCTCATAAATTAATTGAATCCATTCACTTNTTGTCTGATTCTATNGAAAGCTTCNGTAAAAACTGTCTNAGCGGTTTAAAGGCTAATAAAGNAAAAATCAACCAACATCTCAATAGCTCACTAATGCTTGTAACNGCACTCAACAAAAGAATAGGATATTACAAAGCAGCCGAAATCGCCAATANAGCCTACAAAAATGGNACTACNCTGGAAGAGGAGGCAATCAAGTCAGGTTTTGTTACTAAAAAACAATTTAAAGATTGGGTAAAACCTGAGGACATGGTTTAAATCCTGCCTTTNAGGGCATTAAAAGCCCAGCCAATGGCAATAAATCCGACACCNACAACAGAAAAACCNATTGCATATTCTGAATATTTTAAGACGCCTAATAATATNAGGGCTATTCCAAGNANGGTCATTATAAATGATCCCCAAGCAAANATGGTATTTTTATTCATTACACTTCAATTTACAGTTCCAAGCAGTTTTTCTCTCCAGTTAGTCCATTTATANTTATTTGAAAAATAAAGAAGAATTAAAATTTGTAAAGGAATTGANGTAAGAAACATGATTGACATATTNGGNTCACCNACATANTTNANTANNGAATCNGTTTGAAGAACAGTCCAATCAGCAGTCATAAGCAAAATACCAATGAAATTATTNCCAAAATGCATACCTANNGCAAGTTCTAGGCCATCATCCATTAGTGTGCATATNCCCCAAACAAGTCCCATAATAAAGTATGCNCCAAGAAAACCATAGCCCATTTTATCNATCTCAGGATTGGCGAGATGTAATAANGCAAACAATAANGTAGGAATTAAAAGTGCAAGAAGTCTACTTTTAGTTGTAATTCCTATTCCTTGTAATAAATANCCTCTAACAAGATACTCTTCGAAACTGGTTTGAAAGGGTAATAAAAAAATTGCNATTAGAANTAGGTAAAAGAAAGATTCTGGTTTANAGTTAAACTCATAAACNCTTGGATCATATAAATAGGCAACTATAATTCCAATAGCATTAACGGTTGCAATCACAAAAAAACCAGTNAAAATTCTTTTAAAATCAACCTTATTTCTTGATGTTGTTAGGGNTTTTATTGTTTGTTTATGAACAACTTTAACAGTAAAGAAAATTCCAATCAGACCTNCNAAAAAGGTTANACAGAAGAGTGCGAAACCAATATTATAGTTAGGAAATGCACTTAAAAAATTTGATTCGTTCAAGGTTTGTAATTTNTCTAAATCTGCAACAGAAAANAGACCAATTAACAAGGGGATAGCACCTAAAAATTGCCAAAANACAACTATTATTAATGGACCAACTAACAAATATCTCCACCACTCATTTTGCGTATTTTTNACNTTTTCTATAAACATTATATAAAAAATAAATTTAGTATAAAAANAGTGAATAAACCATAGAAAATTTGAAGGTAAATAGTCATAAGGTTAGATTTAATTAGTTCCCTTTTATTGTAATTTTTATACAAATTNGAAAAGGCATATAATCCATATGCAAATAGAAGAANNTTTCCAACTAAGAAAATATTTTTATTAAAGGAAACTAAATAAGGTTCTAAAATAGGNATNAGCAANATTGATGATAAAAATGCTGCACATAAAATTATCAAATAACCCCAGCGAGCATTTTTTTTACCAAAAGTCACAACTAAATGATTTTTTCCAGTAATGGCATCACTTGAGCTATCTGGATATTGATTTATNTAAAGGATATTTGTNGTTAATAATCCATGA
This sequence comes from Gammaproteobacteria bacterium, assembly GCA_002721465.1. Classification (GTDB taxonomy): domain Bacteria; phylum Pseudomonadota; class Gammaproteobacteria; order Magnimaribacterales; family D2472; genus SAR86A. Next base: position 15,854 of record PBKO01000002.1, read on the forward strand.
GGAATTCCTAATAATAATGNTAGGTAAAATTGATCAGAAAAGACTTCAATTGTTGATGATGAAATGGCGAACAAAGCTCCTAAGGTCATCAAGGGGCCAAATGATAAAAATATGGCTAANTCNCCTAAGCCTCTTCTAGCNACTAATCTTAATGGCCTTGCCGTNTAAAAGTAACCTAGTANTCCTCCAGAAATACCTACAAATAGTGCGTTTANGGCATTTGAAAATTCACCNGTAANGTAAAAGCTNTTAACCATCANNCCNAANGTTACCAACATGGNTGCAATTAACATTTTTCTTGCTAATGAAAGAGTTCCAGTATGAGTNATTAATCCCAATTCAACTGCTCTACTTCCACCCGATAGCTGAGCACCCTCAAGCACTGTTGAGTTTAGACCTGCNTTAAAGTATTCAGTNTTAGCTCCATCTGTACCATCCTTGACATCATAATAATCATTAAATAAATTTGAAGAAACATGTAAAAAAACTATTCCCACAGAGCACAATAACAANGATAAGGGGCTAAAAAAATTATCCCCTGATCCGGCCANAAAGGCAGCAACAGCAAAAATAGGAAANAGTGATGCACTNGTAAANCCTCCCCTAGTTATAGCAAATNCCCATTTTATAAAGATNGTAGNAAATTTTATGGGAATTTCTACCTCNTCTTTAATNGGGACAGTAATACCACANTATCCTGTTTGAGGATTATTTTTTCCATTTGCAAATGTTGGCGTTATTTTAATTTGAGCATTAAACTTTTTNCCNTTTTTATNAATAAAAAATGTTTTNGTNGAATACTGACCTTTTTTATTAGCCTGTGATAACCACATTCCTACATTTTGAATTACTANTTCTCCNGCAGAGAATANGGANACTCTTTTTTTTCCAACAAGNTCTTNNNTGCTGTAACCAAATAANTTTTCACCATCGGGNTTTATNGTNTCNATNACACCCTCCATATCACANATNATAACACTTTTCATTATNTAGAATTTAAAGTGCAAATTTATANATNNATAATAGTATTATTTNGATAAATTAATAAATTATTTNACTTCTTCAAAATCAACATCCTGNACATCATCATTATCATCTTTTTTAGATGATTTTTTTTGATCANTTGGTGGNTTTNCTNGAGCTTGATTTTCNGCTTGAGCTTTNTATAATTCCTCNGATGCATTTTTCCAAGCTTCATTNACCTTNTCAAGTTCTGACTTTATTTTNTCAACATCTTTNGANTCATGAGCTTTNTTNAGAGATTTTANNGCATCCTCAATTGCCTTCTTTTTTTCATCTGGGAGCTTATCACCATGTTCCTTAAGTTGAGATTCAGTTTGAAAAATCATTGCATCCGCACTATTAACAGTATCCGCATCATCTTTCAGCTTTTTATCAGAATCAGCATTTGCCTCGGCTTCTTGTTTCATTTTTTCGATTTCTTCTTCCGTTAAACCAGAAGATGCTTCAATTCTTATGTCTTGTGATTTATTTGTAGCCTTATCAAGTGCCGTAACATGTATTAGTCCATTGGCATCTATATCAAATGTAACTTCAATCTGTGGTGTTCCTCTTGGAGATGGGGGTATCCCATCTAGATGGAATCGTCCAATTGTTTTATTGTCAGTGGCCATTGCTCTATCTCCCTGTAAAACATGAATCTCAACAGATGGCTGATTATCAGCAGCTGTTGAGAAAATCTGTGATTTTTTTGCAGGAATAGTGGTATTAGATTCAATCAATTTTGTCATAACTCCACCCATAGTTTCTATTCCTAAAGAAAGTGGAGTAACATCTAAAAGTAAAACATCCTTTACATCACCTGTTAAAACTCCACCCTGTATTGCAGCACCAACGGCCACAACCTCATCTGGATTTACACCTTTGGAGGGTTTTTTACCAAAAAACTTTTCGACCTCGTTTTGAATAACAGGTATTCTAGTTGATCCACCTACAAGAATTATTTCGTCAATATCACTCTTGTTTAGAGAAGCGTCTTTTAAAGCTTTTTTTACAGGCTCCATTGACCTCTTAACTAAATCAGTACTCAATTGCTCGAACTTTGCCCTTGTTAATGTTTTAACAAGATGTTTTGGGCCAGAGCCTGTAGCTGTTATATACGGAAGATTAATTTCAGTTTGAGTAGAGGCTGAAAGTTCTATTTTTGCTTTTTCAGCAGCCTCTTTAAGCCTTTGTAATGCCATAGGGTCTTTCCTTAAATCTACACCTTCTTCTTCTTCATATTCAAATGACATCCATTGTATAATTGCATCATCAAAATCATCACCACCAAGTCTGGTATCGCCATTAGTAGATAGTACTTCAAAAACACCATCACCAAGCTCTAAAATTGAAATATCAAACGTACCTCCACCAAGGTCATAAACTGCAATTTTTTGATCTTTACCTGACTTATCTAAACCATAGGCAAGTGCTGCAGCTGTTGGTTCATTAATTATTCTTTGAACTTTTAATCCAGAGATTTCCCCTGCCTCTTTAGTTGCCTGTCTTTGAGCATCGTTAAAATAGGCTGGAACAGTAACCACCGCCTCACTCACAGTAGTTCCAAGATAGTCCTCTGCAGTTTTTTTCATTTTTTGTAAAATCATTGCAGAAAGCTCTTGAGGAGTGTATAATCTTCCATCAATATCTACCCTTGCAGTATCATTATCACCTTTCACGACTTTATAAGGTGATCTTTTTGCATCTTCTTTTGACTCAGAAAACTTACTACCCATAAATCTTTTGATTGATGAAATAGTCTTTGTTGGGTTAGTTACAGCTTGTCTTTTAGCAGGATCCCCTACTTTAATTTCGCCACCATCAACAAAACCTATAACAGAGGGAGTTGTTCTTTTTCCTTCAGCATTAGGGATTACAACAGGTTCATTTCCCTCCATCACGGAAACACATGAATTCGTTGTACCTAAGTCTATACCAATTATTTTACTCATAATTATTTTTTTTTGATATTGAGCAATTCTTATGCCATTGAAAATTAGTGACACTTTGACAGTCATAATGATTTTTTATTTATTTATTTTTACATCACA
>PBKO01000003.1 GCA_002721465.1 Gammaproteobacteria bacterium
TACAAAGTTTTGATCAGTAACAGGTTGACCCAGCGCAAAAGTATAAACGTCATCAAATTGAAGATTTGTAACAGGGTCAAATCCGCCTTCACCTCTAATAACAATATCGTTAGTGCCTGTGTTAACTGTTAACGAAAAAGTTCCATCTTGTGCAGTTGTTGTTGTGTACTCTGCTCCTGTACATGTATGACGGGTAACCTCAACACATACAGTTGCTCCTTGAATTGGACCTGGACCAATGTATATTCCATCATAACCAGCTGTTGTTATGTCATCAGAAGTATCATTAGTAACAGTTATAGAAAAATCTTTTGAAGCAGATGCACTTCCATCCGATACAGACGCAGTAATTTGATAAACATTATTTGTATCTGCATCAGCAGGATTTTCAAAATCTGGTGCTGTAACAAATGTTACAACTCCAGAACTAGAAATAGACAATAAAGATGCATCGGTTCCAGCTAATGAATATGTTAATGAATCATTGTCTGAATCTGTTGCAGTGACAGTAAAAGCTGAGGTCTGGTTTTCACGAACAGATATGTTTAAAAGTGTATTACTGATAACAGGTGCATTATTCATCGATCCACCTCCATATGAATCATCAGATCCCATACTACCTCCACCACCACCCCCACAGGCGGTAATTAATAATGACCAAAATACAACGTAAGACTTTTTAAAAGTGTTCATGATATCTCCATAAGTTAATGCTGGGGATCATGAGAGTATAAGAATAAAGTGTGCCCACAGTATTCAAGTCTCAAGCAAGCAGCAATCGGGCGAAAATAATGTTAATTATTTCAAAACGATGTAGTCATTAAACAAAAAATTAATTGAGTTTGTCAAATCTTCAAAGAAAAGCTGTTTTAATAGCATTTTTTTGAGAAAAATTGTGTAGTTTTACTACTATATTATTGATGTTTCGTGATATTTACACACTTAATTTGTTATATGTGTAAAAAATGGTTATATTGAAACGATGCGGTATTTTTGGATATTATCTCTAACTTTTTTTATATACTCCTGTGGTGGTGGTGGAGGTGGAGGCTCTGCTCCTCTTCCGGTTAGCGTATCACTAAGCTCATCATCTTCATCGGTATTGGTGGGTTCCTCGGTTACCCTCACTTGGTCATCAACAAACGCGACCTCATGTTCTGCAAATTGGACTAATTCTTCGTCTGTTTCTGGCACAGAAACTGTAAGTGTTACAGTAGCTGGCAACAATAACTTTTCAATGACTTGTTCAAGTGAAGATGCGAGTGGCTCTTCTTCTGTATCTATTGAAGGCTATAGAAATACAGATGGAGTAGTGGTTGATGGTTATATTTCTGGTGCAGATGTTTTTATTGACGAGGATGAGGACTGGATCGCAGACTCAACTGAGAGCTCAACGACTTCAGATAACGATGGTAAATTCACCATTAGATATTCTAATGGATATCTGGTATCTATCGGAGGTACCGATTTAGATTCACAGACACTATTAGATAATCTTTTAATTACACATAAACTTAATGGACACACTGATTTCAAAGCAGTAACGCCAGTCACCTCTGTGGCTGCTTTTATGACCGATGCATCAAACGTCAATAGTGCTTTAGGAATAGATGCATCTATTGATATAGAAATTTTTGATCCAGTTGCCAATAAAGGTGATGGAGGCATAAATGATTTTCTTTACGAAAAAGGAAACCAGCTTACGGTTCTAGCATATGCATTGCAAAATATTACAAATAATTTAGCCAGTACTACAGAAACTACCCAAGACTATTTTAAAGCTATCTCTGAAGAATTAGAGAAAGAATATACTGATACCTCGACTAAGGTTGATATTGAAACTGAGGCATTCATTATCAAAGTGATTGACAATATTATTGCAGCTAAAACGTTAACAGTAACCGATGATGCAAAATCAAATGTATCGACTGCTCTTACTGGGGTAATGCCTATTATTCAAGTAAAAACAGATGCTAACTTAACCACAGAGATTATAAAATTTAGTATCTCTAATTTACAAACTGATATTGTTAATATTGCCAATGGTTCAGCATCTGCCGATATTATTAATAGTTATACAAAGGATATTATTAATTATATTGCAACCACACAAAGTGTTGATGCTACCAGTTTAGTTCCTGATATTGCAGCTGTTGGGGATAGCGTTTCTACTGACGAAGATACCTCACTTTCATTTAATCCATTAACAAATGATTCTTTTGTTACTTCAGCTCCATATGCAGTTTCAAATACGAGTACATCCAATGGAGCCATATCCTTATCAGGCAGCACTTTTTCATATACCCCAAATGCAGATTTCAATGGTTCTGATAGTTTTTCTTATACCGTTACACAATATGAAAAAACATCGACAGCTAATGTAAATATTACTATCAATCCTGTTAACGATGATCCTGTTATTAATACCGCATCAACACTTGAGGCAGAAGAAAATCAAACCTCTGTTGCTACCATCTCAGTTTCTGATGTTGATACTGAAGATACTTTAACATTATCACTAGGTGGAACCGATCAGGATAGTTTTGATCTTTCTTCCGAGAATGTTCTAACGTTTAAGACAGCTCCAGATTATGAGACCAAAACATCATATGTGCTAACACTATCTCTTACTGACGGAACTGCTACCGTCACTAAAGATATAACAATTAATATTATTAACTTAAACGATGTGGCACCAGAATTCACATCCGAAGCAACATTTGCAGCAGATGAAAACCAGTTAGCAATTGGAACAGTAAGCGCAACCGATGTTGAGGAAGATGCTATCACATTTACTGTTTCAGGTTCTGAGCTTGCAATTACAAGCGATGGGGTTTTAACATTTGTAAACGCGCCAGATTACGAAACTAAAACGTCATATACAGCTACTATAACTGCATCAGATACAGTTAATACTTCTGATCAGTCGATAACAATAAACATAAATAATTTAAATGATAATGATCCTGTCTTCACATCATCTTCAACACTCAGCGGCGATGAAAACCAAACAAGTGTCGCTACTGTAACAGCAACAGATGCTGATGGTGATAGCCTTACTTATACAATTTCAGGCTCTGATTTAGCAATTACAACAGATGGTGTCTTAACTTTTGTTTCTGCACCTGATTATGAATCTGTAACATCTTTCTCAGCAACGATAACCGCTTCAGATGGAGAGAGAACCACTGATCAATCGGTTACTGTAAATGTAAATAATCTAAACGATAATGCTCCGGTTTATACTGCTGCATCAAGTCTTAATGCTTCTGAAAATCAAACATCAGCCTTTACTGTAACGGCAACCGATGCTGATGGAAGTGCGCTTACTTATGCTATTTCAGGCGGAGCTGATCAAAGCAGCTTCACCATTAATGCTACAAGTGGTGTTGTGGTATTCAATACAGCACCAGATTATGAAACAAAAACATCCTATGCACTGACTGTTGATGTTCTTGATGGGGTTTATACAGTATCAACAGATGTATCAATAAATATCACTGATGTAAATGAGGCACCTTTAATCTCTTCATCAAGCAGCTTTAGCGCTAATGAAAATCAAACTAGCGTAGGAAGTGTATCTGCTTCTGATCCAGAGGGTACAACAATTACTTATGCAATAAGCGGAACTGATGCCAGTTCCATGAGTATTTCAAGCACAGGAGTGCTTTCATTTAATACGGCACCAAATTATGAATCGAAAAACTCATACTCAATCACAGCAAGTGCTGGCGATGATGTAAATACAACCACACAAGATATTACGGTTAGCATCAATGATATTAATGATGTTCCAGTTGCAACAGCAGCAAGTTATACCCTTGATTTACTCCCACAAGATCAAACAAGCAAAACACTTACATTGGCAGGGACCGATGAAGATGGAGATACTTTAACTTATACGATAGTAAGCAATGGCTCTTATGGTACATCTTCTTTTTCATCACAGGATGCCACTCAAACCATTGCAGTCTCAGTCACAAGTAGTGGGGGATTGGCTTATATAATCGATGGAACACAAAAGAAATCTTTAACGTTAAATGTTGGAACAACTTATACCTTTACTCATCCTGAAGCTCATCCATTTAGATTCTCAACAACTTCTGATGGAACTCATGGAAGTGGAAGTGAATATACTACTGGTGTAACCACATCCTCTGGCTCAACAGTCATTGCAGTAACAGGTTCTACTCCAACCACTCTCTATTATTATTGCTCTATTCATTCTGGAATGGGTGGATCAATTTCGATGAGTAATAGTAATAGTAATGCTGGAATAACCTATCAAACCTCCGCTTCAACACAATCAGCGCAATCGGAAACATTTACCTTTAAAGTTAATGATGGAACCGTGGACTCATCAGCAGCAACCATATCTCTAGACCTAAGAACAGATCCTTTGTACGGATATCAATGGCATCTCAATAATACTGGCCAAACTAACTTTGCTACTAATGCTGGAACTGCAGGACAGGATTTAAATGTTGATAGTGTAATAGTTGATGGTATAACTGGAAACGGAGTAAAAGTAGCTATAGTTGACGATGGTCTAGAAATTGCTCATGATGATCTTGTTGATAATGTAACTGCTGGTTCATATGATTTTGTAAATTCTGATAATGATCCTACTAGAGCTAATCCTTGTCCAGATGCAAATGATTGCGGTGGACATGGAACAAGTATTGCTGGAATTGTTGCTGCAAAAGGTTGGAATAACATAGGTGTGAGAGGAATTGCACCTAATGCATCATTGCTTGGATTCAATTTTCTGGAAACTAAACTATCAATAGATCAAGATAAGTCTTTGGGGGTAAATACACCCGGTGGAGTAACAGCTGATATATATAATATGAGCTATGGCACAGGTTACGAGGATGGTGAAACAAGTTATGACCTACCTGGATTTATAAGTCCAGCAGATCTTGCTAAATTTGAAAATGGAACTTCTAATCTAAGAAGCGGTAAGGGTGCAATATATGTAAAATCATCTGGTAACGATTATGACGAACAATCAGATGCTTCATGCGGAACAGGAAAATTATTATCATGTACAGAAGTATCAATTGACAACAACTCTACAATTCCATATTTAATAATAGTGGGCGCTTTGGATGCAGATGGAGTCAAAACGACTTATTCAACTCCAGGTTCAGGTCTTTGGGTATCCGGTTTTGGCGGAGAATATGGAAATAATCAATCTCACTCTGGTATAAATTCAATTGGAGGAAATAAACCAGCCATAATGACAGTCGATAGATCTTCATGTTCTGTTGGATATGTCCAAAGTGGTGTGAATCCTGGTTCAGGAAGTAACTATAATGAATTTAATAATGGTGATTTTGTTGAAAATACATCATGTAAATATGTTTCTACATTCAACGGGACCTCATCTGCTGCTCCAACAGTTTCTGGAGTTATTGCATTAATGTTAGAAGCTAACGCTGACTTAACATGGAGAGATGTAAAGCATATATTAGTAACAACTTCTGATAAGGTTGATCCTACAAGAGCTGCTTCAGTAAGTGATGTGATTCAATATCAATGGGTAACAAATGCTGCTGGCCATGAACATCATAATTGGTATGGGTTTGGGAAGATAAATGCTGCTGCTGCAGTCGCATCTGCAAAATCTTATACAGCAAATAGTCTTGGAACTTTTGTAGATACTGGTTATGTAAATATAGCTGTGAACGGGACAATTCCTGATAATTCATCTGGTACTGTTACTAAAGAAATCACAAAACCTGTTGGTTCAAATGGCATCATTGAATATGTCAGAGTAAGTGTAGATTTCGATCATAGTGCTCCTTCAACTGTTGGATTTAGACTACAATCTCCATCAGGCACTATAATAAATTTAATGCAACCTGGAACAAATATAAATAATCCTGGCGGTGCTTATACAGTAGATATTGGTGCAAGTGGATTTTATGGTGAAACAATGGAAGGCACATGGACGATAGAGGTGTCTGATTATCTTGCAGGAACGACAGGTACTTTACAAAATTGGGGGTTACAGATTTATGGAAATTAAATTTGGTTTAATAAAAACTCATAGATTATTTTTTATACTTCTAATTTGTACTTCGTATTTATATTCTGATGATAAGAACTTATTATCCAAAAACGTCATCAGTACTTATCCTTTAGACAAAGTATTGCCTAAAAAAGGTACAGATCCTCTAGATCCCCTTGACGGAATTCAGTTGAATTTTAATAAAATTGTAAATAAGTTCAATAAAGAAATTCCAAGAGAGAATTTAGACAGAGAATTGCTCTTTTTAAATAAGGGTGAATATATTCAATTGAAAGGAATTGATAATAGGATTTTGCTTTTTGATGGCTCTTTTAGAATTCAATTTAGAAAGATACCAAACCTTTCAGATTATGCTTCTTCAAATGGACTTCAATTTGTAGAAAGTTTATCAGACATTAACATTGGAGTATTTAAAGCAAACAATCTATCAGAATTATCTTTAATCGCTCAGCTTTTAAAAAACGATGATAATGTTATTTCAATAAGCTTAAATACTGTCGATCCGTCATTAAAAAATCAATAATTTTAAATTCTGCCAATATGGTGCCCCATATCTGAGTCGAACAGATACTCCCGAAGGAACGCGATTTTGAATCGCGCGCGTCTACCAATTCCGCCAATGGGGCTAGCGAAGCATTGTAGCTAAGTATTATCTATTTTAAAATCTGCTTCTCATGAAAACCTTAGATTTCGATTATCACTTGCCAAATGAGCTAATTGCTAATTATCCTTTAGATAATCGAAGTTCTAGCAGATTATTAGTATATTCAAACTCTATCGAGCATAAGACCTTTAAAGACATTGTTAATTACTTCGAAAAGGGAGATTTATTGGTTGTTAACAACACTTCGGTTATTCCGGCAAGAATATTTGGTAAAAAGGAGTCAGGAGGATCTATTGAAGTTATGCTTGAAAGGGTAATGGAGGACAATCAAGCTTTAGTTCAAATACGATCTGGAAGAAGTCCACAGCTAGGTTCTAAGATTTATTTAGATTCATATAAGGTTGAATGCATCAACCGAAAAGATAGTTTTTTCATCCTTCAGTTCGATAGAGCTCCTTTGGAAGTTTTTAATACTATAGGGCATATTCCTCTTCCACCATACATAAAAAGACCTGATGAGGATTTAGATAAAGATAGGTATGCAACTGTATATGCAAATAGGCAACTTCAAGAATCAGTTGCAGCACCAACAGCAGGATTACATTTTGATAATGAGTTACTCAAAGCTATTGAAGAAATTGGCGTTCAAATAGCCACAGTTAATTTAAGCGTTGGGGCAGGGACCTTTCAACCGGTTAAAGTTGAAAATATTGTTGAACATGATATCCATAAAGAGTACTTAGAAGTAAGCAGTGAGGTCATAGACATGATCGAGACAACAAAATCTTTAGGTAAACAAGTTTTTGCAGTAGGAACGACTGCAGCCAGAGCTTTGGAAACGGCATATATTGATGAAACAAAAAAAGGATTTAAGGGGTATACAAAACTATTTATATACCCAGGATATAAATTTAAGGCAGTTGATAAACTCATTACTAATTTTCATTTGCCAAAGTCATCATTATTAATGTTGGTATCAGCTTTTATTGGTCACAAAAATATGAAAGAAATCTACAAAAATGCAGTTAATGAGAAGTATAGATTTCTATCTTATGGCGATGCTATGCTTTTAGACAGAAATGAAATTTAATTTAATCCATAAATCTGAATTTGCGCGAAGATCAGAGCTTGAATTTACAAGAGGTAAAGTGCAAACGCCAGCATTTATGCCTGTTGGAACGAATGGGACTGTCAAAGGTATGACAGTAGAGGATCTAGAAGCTACAAATTCAGAAATTATCCTTGGAAATACTTTTCATTTAATGTTGCGGCCAGGAGATGAGAGGATTCGAGATTTAGGTGGACTTCATAAATTTACAAATTGGAAGAGACCAATACTTACTGACTCAGGTGGTTTTCAAGTTTGGAGTCTTGGAGATTTAGTCAAAATTACTGAAGAAGGTGTAAAGTTTTCATCTCCATATGATGGAAAAAAGATATTTATGACTCCAGAGAACTCTATTCAAATTCAGCAAAATCTGGGATCGGATATTGTTATGGCTTTTGATGAATGTACAGATTATCCATCAACATACGAGGAAGCTAAAAAATCTATGGAACTATCAATGAGATGGGCTAAAAGATGTATAGAATCTCATAAATCAGATTCAGCAATATTTGGTATTGTTCAAGGTGGTATGTATAAAGATTTGCGTGAAGAATCCTTAAATAAATTAACTGAAATGAGCTTTGATGGCATTGCGCTTGGTGGCTTAAGTGTAGGTGAGTCCAAAGAAGAAAAGACTGAAATATTAAAATTTATGTCTGATAAATTACCAGAAGATAAGCCAAGATATCTTATGGGTGTTGGGACACCGCAGGATATTGTTGAGGCTGTAAGGTACGGAATTGATATGTTTGATTGTGTTTTACCAACAAGAAACGCAAGAAATGGTCAATTATTTACTTCAGAGGGAGTAATAAATATCAGAAATGCAGAATATAAAAATAGTGATGAGCCTATTGATAAAAATTGCGACTCAAAAGTGTCTCAAAATTACAGTAGAGCTTATCTTAACCATCTTCAAAGAACTAACGAAATGCTAGGATCCATGTTGGCAACTTATCACAATATTGCATACTATCAGTCTCTTATGAGAGACATAAGAAATTCAATAGAAAATAATAAGTTCGCGAAGTTCTTAAAAGAATTTTATAATAGTCAAAATTTAGAAATGCCCGATGGGCCTTTATAGACTATAGGAATTTATTATGGAAGCAGCTCAACCGTCTTTATTATCACCATTACTCTTTTTAGGTTTTCTCTTATTCTTTATGTATTTTGTGATTATTCGTCCTCAAAATAAAAGAAATAAAGAGATAAATGAAATGCTAACAAAGCTTGAGGTTGGTGCTGAAATCATCGCTGCAAGTGGAATAATCGGAAAAGTGAAAGAGATAAAAGGTGGATATGTGTCTATTGAAGTTGGAGAAAACATGGTTTTAAAGCTACAAAAATCTGCAATAGCAAGTATTTTACCTAAAGGAACAATTGACTCGATCAATTAAAAAAAGTGAATAAATTTTCAATTTATCAATATCTTTTAATCCTTGTTGTCCTTGCAGTTGGATTTATCTATGCACTACCAAACATTTATCCAACACAGCCATCAATTCAAGTAGCATATACGGACTCAGGAAAATCTGCAGATCAAGCATTACTTGTTGAATTAAAAGATATTCTTTCAAATTCACAATCTGAATACGATGAAATTTTTTTAAGAGAGAACAAAATTGTTATTAAGTTTGGTGATGTTAACAAACAACTTGCCTCAAAAACTATTCTTCAAAATGCATTACTAGACAAAGTTATAATTGCTCTCAATCTTGAGCCATCTACTCCTCAATGGCTAAAAGATCTTGGTGGTAATCCTGTAAAACTTGGTTTAGATTTATCTGGTGGAGTTCATTTTCTTCTGGAAGTAGATATTGATACTGCAAAACAAGGAAGGTTGGAGCTTCTATTAGATTCTTACAGAAAAACATTTAAAGAAGAAAGAATTTCTTATGACAAATCTTCAATTAATGACTTAGCTTTATTCTTTCAATTCTCTGACAAGGCCAGTTATAACAAGGCGTTAAAAAAATATAGAGATGATAGTCCTGCTATTAATGGTGTGCAGTACATCATCACAGAAAGACCAAGTACAAATATCTTATTGCTTGAATATTCAGATGTTGCTCTTAGAGAGATTAAAGATTACGCTGTTGGACAAAATTTAGTTACTTTAAGAAATAGGGTAAATGAACTTGGTGTTTCCGAGCCAATCGTTCAAAGACAAGGATCAAACAGAATAGTAGTTGAGCTGCCAGGTGTCCAAGATCCAACAGCTGCAAAGAAAATTATTGGAAAGACTGCTAATCTTGAATTTAGACTTGAGGCTAACTCCAGAACATCTCCATTAAGAAAGGAAGAATTTAATTTTAAGGAAGACCAATTTCGAACCGCTTTTTTAGAAAATGCTGTAGTGGCTTCTGGAGACAGAGTAACAAATGCAAATACAGGGTTTGATGAAAGCGGTTTTGCTCAAGTCAATATTACTCTTGATATGGAAGGCGGGCGTGCAATGCAAAAGGCCACCTCTGGAAATATTGGTAGAAGGTTGGGTGTATTATTTGTTGAACAAAAAACAAAGTCTGAACTTATAACTAATGAATCTGGTGAAAAAACTATTGAACAAACTAGCTATATCGAAAAAAATATTATCAGCCTTGCAACTGTTCAAGCTGTCCTTGGAACAAGCTTTAGAATCACTGGAGTTGGCTCTCCTGCAGAGGCAAGTGAACTAGCGCTTTTACTTAGAGCAGGCGCTCTTGCAGCACCGATGAAATTTGTTGAAGAAAGAACAGTTGGACCTAGTCTTGGAAAAGAAAATATTGAATTAGGTATAAGGTCAATAATTATTGGCTTTAGCATGGTTGTTTTATTTATGTTTTTTTATTACAGAGTATTCGGCCTGGCAGCAAACTTTTCATTGGTAATAAATCTTGTCTTAATAACTGGAATAATGTCCCTTCTCGGAGCAACACTTACATTACCAGGTATTGCTGGAATAGTTTTAACAGTCGGTATGGCAGTTGATGCAAATGTTCTTATTTTTTCTAGAATCCGAGAAGAACTTAAAGAAAAAGATCCACAGCTAGCAATTCGAGATGGTTTTTCAAGAGCATTTGTTACTATTTTTGATGCAAATATTACTACCTTAATAGCAGCGCTAATCTTGTACGTGATCGGGACTGGTCCAGTTAAAGGCTTTGCAATTACGCTATCAATTGGAATTGTCACTTCTATGTTTACCGCAATAATGTGCACAAGAGGAATAGTTAATCTCGTTTATGGCAATAAAAATATTAAGGAACTAAGAATATAATGGAGATTAGATTTAGATTTATGCAATTTAGGAAAATTGCTGCAATTATTTCTGCAATATTATTTCTTGCTTCAATTTTATCTCTTGGATTGAAAGGCTTGAATTTAGGATTAGATTTTTCTGGTGGGACCCTTGTCGAAGTAACTTATGAAAAACCTGTATCTTTAGAATCTATTAGAGATGATTTGTCAGATAATGGATATGCTGACTCTCAAGTTGTAAATTTTGGAACAAATCTTGATGTTTTAATCAAGGTTGCCGACCAAGATGGGAATAGCTCAGTTGGTGAGGATATCTTTAATATCTTAAATTCATCAGAATCAGCAATTGAACTTAAGAGGGTGGAATTTGTTGGACCTCAAGTAGGAGAAGAACTCAGAGATCAAGGGGGTCTTGGAATGCTTGTTGCATTATTCATGATTCTTTTATATGTAGCTTTTAGATTTCAATACAAATTTGGATTAGGAGCTGTCGCAGCCTTAGGACATGATGTCGTTATTATTCTTGGTTGCTTTTCTCTCTTTGCATGGGATTTTGATTTAACAGTGCTAGCAGCTCTTCTAGCAGTTATTGGCTATTCTTTAAACGATACTATAGTTGTATCGGACAGGATTAGAGAAAACTTTAGAACTGAAAGAGTGTTAGAACCAATTGACATGATAGATCTATCTCTAAATCAAACACTTGGCAGAACCATCATAACCTCTTTAACAACCTTACTTGTTTTGTTTGCTCTTTTCTTTTTTGGTGGAGAGTTAATAAAAGGATTCAGTCTTGCTTTGATTTTAGGAGTTTTAATAGGAACCTATTCATCAATTTATATTGTTGCTAATATGCTTTTATCTTTGAGTCTTACACAAGAGGATCTTGCAATACCTGAGCCCGAAGGGGCTGATTTTGACAATATGCCTTAGGGCATATAATACGGCTTTACGCATTTAAGAACTGATTTATAAACTTTTGATGTTGAGCAAATAACGTTATTTTCATCTAAGTATTTTGGATCACCATTAAAATTACTTAAGAGAGCTCCACCTTCTTGCGCAATAAGTGCACCAGATGCAAAATCAATATTGCTTATATCAAAAGCCCATAGCCCATCTAATCTTCCAGTACCAACATAAGCCAAATCTAGTGATAGACATCCAGACTCTCTCATTTCTGTATTTTGATTTCCAAGCTCTTTATAGGTTTTATCAAAATCATAAATTTTTGAAGTTTTTTTTGGTTTTAAGTATGAAAGCATTGCATTATCTAATCCGTTTTGCTTGCTCGCTCTTATTTTATTGTTATTTAGGTTTGCGCCACCGCCAAGCGAGGCAGAAAATTCTTCTCGTCTAATAGGATCTATGACAACAGATGAAATGATTTCATTATTTATTTTTGAACATAAGGAAATAGAAAAATGAGGGTAGCCATTTATAAAATTTTTCTTCCCATCAATTGGTTTAAGCATCCATGTAACATTAGAATTATTCTCTTCATATCCTTTATGTGGACTTTCTAAGTTATCTTCTGGATAAAATTTTTCAATTTCTTCAAACACTAGCTTTTCAACTCTTTTTTCAATTGCTTCTAAATATCCTTCTGGACCTCCCTTAGAAGAATCCAAGCTATGAACTTTTTTTACAGCAAATTCTAATTCAGCAGCACCTTTTCTTGCAGCTAAGAGATTCACATTTAATAAAGCTTCTTTTGACATGTCGCTATTGTAATAGAAATAAGGATAATAGTTATATGTCTTTAAAAAGTAATCTTATAAACATTGTTTTGGTGGATACTATAAGCCCTGGAAATATTGGTTCTGTAGCAAGAGCAATGAAAACAATGGGCCTTTCAAAATTATCACTTATAAATCCAAGAGTTTTTCCATCCAAAGAGGCAACAGCTCTTGCAGGTAATGCAACTGATGTACTTGAAAATGCTAAGGTCTTTAAAGATTTAAAAGAATCCCTTAAAGATAGTACATTTGTCTACGCAACTTCATCAAGGGATAGATCAATTAAATGGCCAATTTTAAATGCTGAAGAAGCAGCGAAAATGATATGTGATGAAACTAATAGTAATAAAAAAATATCTATTATTTTTGGTAAAGAGGACAGGGGACTTACAAATGAAGAACTAGAATTAGCAAATAAGTTAATTGAAATTCCTGCAAATCCGGATTACCCAGTTTTAAATATTGCCATGTCATCCCAAGTGATAGCTTATGAAATACTCAAAGCCTCTAAAGAAAACCAATCAAAAGAATGGAGAGATTATCCAGAAGTAAATTCAGAAAAATTACAAATGTTAATCGAACACTTTATTGAAACTGCAATCGATATTGATGTAATTGATCCAGAAAATCCAAAAAAAATTATTTCTCGAATAAGAAGGATGTTCTCAAGATTACAACCTGACGAAATGGAAGAGAGTTTTTTAAGAGGTTTCTTATCAAAAATTAACAAAATTAAATAAATTAGGGTTTTATAATTTAAGATGATTCCATATAATACGACCTTCTACACGTCCCGTTCGTCTAGAGGCCTAGGACACCGGGTTTTCATCCCGGCAACAGGGGTTCGACTCCCCTACGGGATGCCAATTAACTATAAAGCCCACACTAGTGGGCTTTTTTTATGGGCTATGTGTCCATGAGTTAAATTTATTTTGACTAACTGTTATGGCATTATTATGTATATGTTTTTTCTTAAGATACTAGAGAAATTAGGACGAAAAAGAGTTGTGATGGACAGAGGTCTTTCACATCCAGAATATCACTTAGCTAAACCATGGACTGATAGATATTATTTACTATTTAGAAAAAGACCAAAATGGTTTCCTTTTAATATATTTATTAATCATATTAAAGATAATGATCATGGAATTGGACTGCATAATCATCCCTTTCCATATATCACAATTATTTTAAGTGGCGGTTACTGGGAGACAAACATCAAAAAAGAAAGAAAATGGCGTGGAAAATTTTATATAGGTTTTAGAAGTGCTGACAATTTACANCGNGTTGACTTAGAACCAGGCATTAANNCAATTACAATTTATTTTGCTGGTCCTTACGGNCTNAGAAAAAAAGGAAGAAGTGAATACGGGACTTGGAAATAATTANGNTTGTATATTGGCAATTATTAGTTTTAATANCGGTTCTTCTAATGTCATTCTTNGTTATCTGAGTCTAGAAGTGGATTCATNCCCCACTTATTTTNATCTTCTTTGGCAGGCAGCATGAGCATTATTAAAATTGGGATTACGCCTATAATTGTTAAAATCCATAATTGATTCCAGCCACTACGGCCTCTGTCATGAAGCCTTCTTGCAGCAACTGACAAACTTGGAAGTATAGTAATAATTGAAAATATTATTGATAGTGGACCATCGGAATCAATAGAGTCAATCATACCAGTAGAAATTTCCACAAATGCAATTAATATGGCAATTAATCCAATGGCCAGCACAAAATACCAATACTCACTTCTTGATGCTCTACCCTTGAAATCAACATACTTTATAAAACCTGATTTAGCTGCATCTATAAAACTCATACGTTTAGGCTATCATAATTAAATCGGCGTAATTAAAAAACTATGTATAAATTTAAAAGGTATTTTTATTATTCAGAAACAATGAATAATACTTAATCTAATAGTTATAATCTTTAAATGAAGTTTAGAATAATTTTAATGACATTTTTATGTTTATGCATTTCAAATATATTAATATCTAGAGAATATATTATTGGATTTGGTTCTTGCATTGAT
Organism: Gammaproteobacteria bacterium; assembly: GCA_002721465.1. Classification (GTDB taxonomy): domain Bacteria; phylum Pseudomonadota; class Gammaproteobacteria; order Magnimaribacterales; family D2472; genus SAR86A. The sequence continues at coordinate 14,770 of PBKO01000003.1, forward strand.
CAAAACTTCCCTCAACCTATATGGGATTCAATCGAAAATGAAAATGTAGATGCATTCTTCTTTCTTGGTGATAATGTTTATGGTGATCATCCAAGTGGTGATCTTCAAAAACTAAAGAAAAGCTATTCAATCCAATCAACAAAATTTCCAAAATGGCTAGAAGATAAAAAAGTAATTAGCATTTGGGACGATCATGATTATGGAATAAATGATGGAGGTGGAGATTTCATAAATAAAAGAGATTCTCAAAAGCTGTTCTTAGATTTTTGGAAAATCCCTACTAACGATATTAGACATGAGAGAGATGGACTCTACCATAATGAATTAATCAATTTAGATGGCTTTATAATTAATATCATCGTTCTTGATACTAGATTTTTTCGTTCAAGATTAAATGCTACCAAAGCTCCCTACTTATCAAATAATAATCCAACAACCACTATACTTGGAGAAAAGCAATGGAGTTGGCTTGAGAGTGCATTGACGCAAGAAGCAGATCTTACATTAGTTTTATCCTCTATACAGGTTCTAGCTAAAGAACATATTTTTGAGAAATGGAATTTATTTCCTCACGAAAGATCAAGATTAATAGACCTTTTGAACTCTAATCAATCAAAAACAATTATCCTATCAGGTGATAGACATAAAGGAGGACTCTATGAAAAAGGTAGCCTTAAAGAATTAACATCATCATCTTTAAATAAACCAATTCTAGCTGCGCGATTAAGCAGAACTCTAAAGGTCATTCCAAATTCAATGCAAAAACAACTTATTGAAATGGATTCATATCTAAAAACTAAAATTTATAACTATGAAAATTTTGGTTTAATTAAGATAGATACTAAAAATAATCAAATTGAAATATCATTAAATGATATAGATGGAAATCTAATTTTTAGTGAGCTAATTTAAAAATTTAAAATGGAGTGAAATATGTATGTAGCAGTAAGAGCAGAAGTTGAGAGTGTAGATGTCTGGAGAGAACAATTTAAAACTCACAACGAATTATTTAAAAAACAAGGTGTTTCAATCGCCTATATGGGAGCGACAGGGGATAACAAAGTATTAGCCATTTTTGATACAAATGATTTGGATGCTTTTATAAAAGTATTTAATGATCCAGTTACAGCTGAGGCAATGTCAAATGACAAAATTACTGGTGGTGTTGAGATGTTTGTCATGGATGAGACATATACACCATGAATAAAAAATCATTTTTTTTAATATTTGTTGCTTCAGGTGTTTTCTTGATTTCATTATCATATGGAATAGTACCAAGTAAAACCTTGTCTTATTTATACGGTATTGAAGTAGATAGCGTAAATCTATCAAATATATTCAGGGCTGTAATGGGACTATATATCGGCTTTGTAACCTTTTGGATAACAGGAGCCTTTAATGATTCTCTTAAAATTCCTGCATTGTGGAGTTTAATATTTTTTATGGTCGGACTAGCATCTGGAAGGTTTCTAAGCTTAATAATTGATGGTATTCCACATCCTCTTTTTGTTCTTTGGATGTTGTTAGAAATTATATTTGGTGTTTTAGGATATAAATATATAAAGGATTCTAACCAATAATTAGTCGTCTTCAATTAATTTATTTTTATATAATCTTGTTCCAACCAAAAGGTCGCTGTTATATTCTCTTACTTTATAGATTAAGCTGTCTTTAAACTTAAAAACCCAAACGTATTTATTATCATATTCACCATTTATACCCTCAGCATCTCCTTCTTGAATTATTGCTACACCTTCAGTATCTGCAATTGTATCAATAGTCTTTAGAACTATTCCATTAGGTAGTAGCTCACCAACAACCGGCCAATAATCTGAAAAAAAATCTTCTTTCCCATAAGAAACTCCGCCTTTACCATATGGCCCATTTACATTTTCAGTTATGCCCATGTACACAAAGGTAAATTCTTCATGCATCGAATTTTTAACATTCTCCAAGTTGTTTGACAAAAGATCGTCTATCCAACTTTGGGCTAATTCAATATTCTCATTTGTAGCTTTGTCGACATCAATATATTGAACATTTGAATACTCACATGAATATAAAAACATCAGACCAAAAATCAACGTATAAATTTTTTTCATAATTAAACTCTCTCTCCGTTACGCATATACTAAATAATATTTAATACATAATAAATTATATTTAATACGTACATTTTTTATACTTATTTTTTAAACTTTATATTAAACTTCAAGCTGTTATATTTTTTTAATAAAGAGGAGATTTAAGATGAATAAATTAATTTTTACAATGAGTTTAATATTTTCATTAAATTCATTTGCGCAAGAAAATAAGTATGAACCTGAAGCAAATAAAGCTGAGTATTATGCTGTCAAATATTTACCAGGAAAAAACTATATGGATTTTAGAAATTGGGTTATGGAGAATCAAGAGAAAGTCCTGAATAAAACTGATGTTTATGATAATTTTGATATTGCACTATTCCAACCTCAATTTGGTACAGACTTGACACAGTTTGACGCTGTATTTCTAGGGTTATGGCCGAACGCAACTGAAATGTTTGCAGGCATGGAGTACTGGACAAAAAATGGAGGGGAACAAAATGCTAAAGTTCCTGTAAAAACTGTTCAAGCTGTAGATACTTGGCAATGGGCAGTTTCTGCACCTGAGGGAGATCCAGACATTGGAGTTGTAAGATTTTCAGATTGTAAAATGAAAGATGGTGTAAATGCTAACCAAGTATTTGATGCACTTAAAGATTTTGCGATTGCTGCAAAAGAAACTGGTGATAACCTTGGCAGAAAAATGATTTTTCCAGGATCTGGAGGAACAGAAGGAGATTATGACTATGTCTATTCTCTATATGCAAGATCAATTAGTGAATTAGGTGTTGGCAACGATAATTATTGGGAAAACATTCTCGGATCTGATGAGGATATTGCTCTTGGAGAACTTCTTGATAACTGTTCAAACTATAGAATGTATATTACTGAGAGACTAAGATAAATCCCTCAAAAAAAAGGTCTTTTTTTAAGGCCTTTTTTTTTCAAATAAGAAAACTATTTTTATTTTTTTCATGTATGATGAAGGCCTTAATATAAGGAAACTATGAATATATACGTTGGAAATATCTCTTGGGGTTTAAACGACCAAGATCTAGAAAACATTTTTGCTGAATACGGTACCGTTACATCAGCAAAAATCATCACTGATAGAATGACAAACAGATCTAGAGGATTTGGTTTTGTTGAAATGAGTGATGGTGCAGAAGCTGCAATCGAAGCGCTAAATGGATCTGAGCAAGACGGAAGAGCTCTTGTCGTTAACGAATCAAGACCAAAAGATAAAAGTTAATTTAAACCTTCTAAAGCTTCAATCATTTTTTCCTGTACTTTTTGGACGGCCTGATATGGCCTAATCATTACCTTGAAATCTACTATTTGACCATCTGAATTCCATTCGATCATATCGACGCCATTAACTGATATGTCGTCTATAAATGTCTCAAATTCCAATACTGAATACATTCCATCATGAATTTCCTTTGTGTATAAGAACTTCTCCATGTTGAAAGATTGACCGGCTGCAGCTAAATACATTTTTGTAATTTCTTTTCCAACAAGAGGCTTAAAGACGACTGGTGAAGAGAAGACAGCACCTTCAGATATTAATTGATCAAGTTTTTTCATTTCACTTGCATTAACAACTTCGTGCCATTTATGAATAAAATCTTTTGCCTGCATTATATTTTCCTAAAATAAATTGTTGATATTATTTAGTTACAGTAATATCTTATTATCTTAGGAGTTAATTATGAAGAATTTTTTAATTTTGACATTAATGCTTCCTGGTCTGCTGCTAGGAATGCATCATAAAACAAATCCAATTATTTTTTATTTAGATCTTGATGTTGCCGAGGGAAAATCAGATGGTGCAGATAATTTTATAAATTATCTTGTAGAAACTGTAGAAAAAACTGAACCTAAAACCATGTATTACAAGTACTGGATCTCTGAGGATAAAAAAAGTGTGTCACTGATGGAAGTGTATCACTCAAATGAAGATGCAATTTTTCATATGAATGCTTTTGCTGAAGCACCTCACAGAGATAAGTTTCTTGAAACTTTTATTGTAAGTAGTTTTCAGGTTTTAGGAGACACTAATGCTGAGTTAAAAGAAGCTTTAAAAGCCTATACTGATGATCACCGAATGTTAGTTGATGGTTTTCAAAGGAACAAATGAGTATGAATAATAAAGAACAAATAGAAACCTGCATAAATATTTATTATGAGGGTTGCTGCGAATCTGACCCTGCAAAAATTAAAGAAGCATTTGATAAAAATGCAATGATAAGCGGTTATTTACCAGATGGCTTACATGAAATGAATTTAGATGAATTTGCAGGATTTGTTGCTGATCAACAACCATCACCCAAGGAAAAGGGCGATGAAGAATTTCTAGAAATAATTTCATGTGAAATAGTTGGAGATACTGCAATTGTTCAAATAAGAGAGGCATACTTGGGGATGACTTTTATTGATTCATTCTCTTTTTTAAAAAAGGATAATTCATGGAGAATATACACAAAGTTATTCCATGTTGAGTCATAAAAATATATATACATAGAGGAGAAAATATATGTTCTTTAAAAATAAATTGATGATAGCGTTTGTAATAAGTATTTTATTTGTTACAAGCTGTTCAAATGAGATGTCTAATGAATCTCCTGGAGACAGAAAAGATGCAGAAATTTATGCAGAATTTGTAGATTCATTGGAAAGCACTGATGGACAAACCTATGTCGAATTTATGGCATGCACACGAGGACCAGACTTCAATGCTGAAAACTCTACAAAGATGATTGCAGATTGGCAAAAGTTAATAACTGCTGAATCATTGTTTGGTGTTTGGGGATATGTTCCAGCTGCAGATACAAATGCTTTTGGAGATTCGTTATGGTGGGAGCTGAATTGGAATTCAAAACAAGAAGCGGATGCCGAATGGAATGCTTGGAATCTGAATGAAGAGGCACAAGCTTGGGCTGAAGAATATTCAAATGTAATGGTTTGTGATGGAGAGGGAAGAAATTCTTTTGATGGCGTGTATCCAATTTTACCTAATACATATGGAGCTGTTAATGAAAGTGGATACTTTTACAGCGAATTTTATCAATGCAGTTATACCGATGGCTCAGATAGGACAAATGCTGAAGCTTTTTTACCAGGATTTACTGATGCAGTAAGTAACTCTGATTACAATGGAACTGGTTATTCGTATGCAAATTATTTTGCATATAAAAATGCAGACGGATCTCATACAGATGCAGATGTTGACTTTCTATGGGCAAATTTTTCAAATACTGAAGATTCGATGGACAAAGCAGCTCAATCATTTGAAAAGGATGTGAGAGGTGAAATGTTTCCTTTATTTAGTGAGTTTGCAACTTGCGCAGAAGTTCCTGATGTTTATCATGGTTGGACATTTTACATAGGTGATAAAAAAGAGTTCATGCCTGATTTTTCATCAAGAGGCTAAATCTTAAATAAAAAAGGAAGCTGCTTTGTGCAGCTTCCTTTTTTTGTGGTACATTCTACATATTATGATTATTGGAGTTCCAACAGAAGTTAAAAATAATGAGAGCCGCGTTGGTTTGACGCCAAGTTCTGTGCAAAAAATTGTAAGTTCTGGACATAATGTTTTGATTCAAAAAAATGCTGGGGCAAATATTGGTTTTTTTGATGATCAATATTTAAGTTCAGGTGCAAAAATTTTAGACTCTGCAGAAGATGTATATAAATCGTCAGAAATGATCGTAAAAGTTAAAGAACCTATTCCAGATGAGTATAGTTATTTAAGAGATGATTTGACTTTATTTACATACCTCCACTTAGCAGGAGATCCAGAAAACGCAAAAAGATTAATAGATACTGGAGTAACAGGTATTGCTTATGAAACTGTTACTGCTGCCGATGGCTCAATGCCGCTATTAGCACCTATGAGTACAATAGCAGGCCAATTAGCTTTTGTTGTTGGCTCGTATCATCTTTTAAAACACAATAAAGGAAAGGGTGTAATGATTGGGAAGATGGAAGATATTGAACCTAGAATTGTTACAGTTGTAGGTGCTGGAGTGGCTGGAACACAATCCATATCAAAAGCATTGGACAACAATGCACTAGTGAAGGTTCTAGATACTTCAGAATCGAAATTACAGGCACTAGAGAAGGAATTTGGTTCAAAAAACATCGAGTATATTATCTCTACAAATGATTCAGTGCAAACTTCAATCAATGATTCTGATTTGGTTATCGGAAGTGTTTATGTGGTTGGAAAAGAGGCTCCAAAAGTGGTGTCAAAAGATATGCTTATTTCAATGAAACCTGGAACTGTTATGGTTGATGTTTCAATTGATCAGGGCGGATGTTTTGAAAGTAGCAAACCAACTACTCACGATAATCCAACATTCGTTAAAAATGATATTGTTCACTACTGTGTTACTAACATGCCTGGTGCTGTTCCTTTGACTGCAACTGAAGCATTAAATAAAGTTACACTTTCTTACATAGAAAATTTGGCCAACAAAGGAATTGATAAAGCTCTTTCAGAAGATAAACATTTAAGAAACGGTCTTAACATCCAGCATGGAACTATTACTCATCAAGGTGTAAAAGATTCATTAGAAAAATTTTAAGGAGAAAATTATGGAAAAAGTATTGGTAACTGGAGCAACAGGATATATTGCATTGCATTGTATTCACCAACTTTTAAATCAAGGCTATGCTGTTAATGGTTCCCTAAGATCTCCTGAAAGAAAAGATGAGATTATTGAGGCTTTAAAAAAAGATAGTACGCCAGTAGAAAATTTAAGTCTATTTACATTTAATTTGACCGAAGATGACGGATGGGATGAGGGAATGGAAGGATGTGATTTTTTACTACATGTTGCATCTCCACTTTCTATAAATACTCACGATGAAGATTATTTTGTAAAACCTGCTGTGTCTGGTGTTAAAAGAGCATTCAAATTTGCAAAAAAACATAATGTAAAAAAAGTAATTTTGACTTCATCAGTTGCTGCCATTTTAGAAACCGGTGAAGATAAAAAATATTTTGATGAAACGGATTGGTCTGATCCAGAAAGCCCTGAAATAAGTCATTATTCAAAAAGCAAAACTTTGGCTGAGATGGCAGCTTGGGATTTTGTGAAAGAGGAAGGACATCCATTTGAATTAGCAGTCATCAACCCTGCGCTTGTAACAGGACCATCTTTAACAAATGATCTTGGTGAGTCTAATAAAGCAATAGAGATGGTGGTAACAGGAAAGATGCCAGTTGCAATACCTATTCAGTTTGGTTTTGTTGATGTAAGAGATGTTGCAGATGCACATATTCTTGCAATGAAAAGCTCATCAAGCAATGGTGAAAGATTTGCATTATCTGAAAAAGATCTTTGGTACAAAGATATTGCAAAAATACTTAAAAGCAACGGCTTTAATAAAGCACCAAGCTTAAGCGTACCAATATGGTTGGCTAAATTTTTGGCTAATTTCAACCAGCAACTTAAAACTACAGTTCCTTTTATGGGAAGAGTAAGGAGCACAAGCAAAACAACCAAAGCTGAAGATATTCTTGGGTGGAATCCAAGACCTGCAGAAGAGTCTATTTTAGATGTTGCAAATCAAATTAAAGAGATGGGATTAATTAAATAATACCTGGAATTACTGCTTTTCTATTTTTTGGATAGTTCTCAAACCTTTTTTTGTACCATTTGTGATGCGCAATGGCTCTTGGAAATAGATTGGCTACTGTCCAAAGAAAGAAGACAAGACCAGCTGTACTTGCAGTTAAAATAGCCCAACCTAACCATTCAATCATTTCTCCAAAGTAATTTGGAGATGAGATGTACTTATACAAAAAAGAATTTGGCTGATGATATCCTGGACCATTAATTTTTCTCAATGAAATCATATAGTAGTCAGATTTGATATTTATATACATGCCGATAATAAATAAACCAATACCAATACAAAAATAAGGTTTCATAAACCATTGATATGAATATTCACCAGAAAGAAAAATTCCATAAAATTGAATACTTACATTGATTAAATTAAAACCCAATGCCGAAATTGGAATACTCACAGGCATTTTTTGGTTTTTCATATTTACCACAAATGGATAGATAAATGTCCTATGAATGTAATGCATTAACCATAAGATCAAAAATACATAGTGAACAACATTTAGATTTTTATAAAAAATTATTGTAAAAAAAATCATCAGAACAACACAGGGTGACTCCATAACAATCCATCCAAGCCTGGCTGGAATTTCTTTACCCCAGCCTGTCTTGATATGTCTTCCATACGGAGCATTCTCAAAAAAAAGATAAATGAATGTTATTAATCCAACGATTAACCAAACCATTAAAAAAATATTAAAGAAACTCATAATGTTTTAACTCTATTAAAGTTTACATTTATGATTCTAAAACATAAACTTTATTAAAAATATTTTTGAATTTGAGATAAATGAAAAGTTTTGATTTTATAATTTTAGGAGCTGGTTCAGCAGGATGTGTTTTAGCTAATAGGATAAGTGAAAATACTAATTATAAAGTTTGTCTTGTCGAGGCTGGCTTAAAAGATAGTGATCCAAGACTGCATATTCCAGTTGGTTTTGCTTTTTTGGGAGATGGCAAGGGAAAATATAATTGGGGTTATGAGACAGAACCACAAAAAGAATTCGAGAAAGTTGCAGTAACTGAGCCGCAAAGAGAGATGGTTGATTCAACTGGTGGTGTTCATAAAGTTGATGCTGAATCCTTCGATCATAGAAGAGGGTATCAACCAAGGGGTAAAACTCTTGGTGGATCAAGTTCTATCAATGCAATGCTTTATGTAAGAGGTCATAGATGGGATTATGATCATTGGTCTGAGCTTGGTAACAACGGCTGGTCTTATGATGAGGTTTTGCCATATTTCTTAAAAGCTGAACACAACGAAATATTTAATGATGAATTTCATGGTCAAGATGGCCCATTAAATGTTACAAAAATTCGTCATGAAAATAGGCCTACAAAAGATTTTGTTGAGACGGGTTCGAAAATCTTTGGATATAACGATGATTTTAATGGTGAGAAACAAGAGGGAATTGGCTTTTATCAAACAACTCAAAAAGATGGTAAAAGATGCAGTGCTGCAAAAGCGTATCTAGTTCCCTGCTTAGAAAAAGAAAATCTTACTGTAATGACAGAAACCAATGTAAGTAAAATAATTATTGATAATAATAAAGCTGTTGGTGTTGAATGTTTAAATGATAAAGGAGAATTATTTTCAATAATGGCCAATAAAGAAGTTCTTTTGTCTTCAGGTGCATTTGGATCACCACAAATTCTTTTAAGATCTGGTATAGGCCCCTCTGAAGAGATTATCAAACATGATATTGAGCATGTTCATGAACTACCTGGAGTTGGGAAAAACCTTCAAGATCATATTGACTACCTTTCGGTTCACAGATACAACTCAATGGAATTAATAGGCTTTTCTTTGAAATCAATTTTTTATAAATTCCCACTTGAGATTCTGAAATATATTTTTGCCAAAGTTGGTATGTTCACATCAACAGTGGCAGAGGCTGGTGGATTTATTAAATCTAATGATAAATTAGATATTCCTGACATGCAGCTTCATTTTGCACCAGCTATGATTATCGATCATGGCAGAACAAGTGTATGGGGACATGGACTTAGTTGTCATGTGTGTTTGCTAAGACCAAAATCTAGAGGTGAAGTAACACTGAATTCCTCAGACCCAAATGATGATCCAAAGATTGACCCAAAATTTTTATCTCATCCTGATGATATGCGAGCATTGGTGGAGGGTTATAAAAAAATGATGATGATTTTAAATGAAGAACCATTATCAAAATATACCAGCAATCATGTTGAAAGACCTATAGACTTAAATAACGATAAGGATATAGAACAGGCAATTAGAGAAGAAGCAGATACTGTTTATCATCCTGTTGGTACTTGTAAAATGGGCAATGACGATATGTCGGTAGTTGATGAAAATCTTAAAGTTCACGGTATTGATGGGCTGAGAGTGGTAGATGCATCAATAATGCCAACCCTTATAGGAGGGAATACAAATGCCCCAACAATAATGATTGGTGAAAAAGCTTCTGATATTATTCTCGAATATTGGCAGAATAGCTAATGAAAAATCTTTTCACTGTTTTTTTAATACTTATCAGTTCTCAAGTTTTTTCTAGCGATCTATTTATTATTGATGTAAGGACAACACAAGAATATGAATCTGGTTATATTGAAAACTCCTTGAATATTGAGTGGCAAAATATTGAGACAATTCCAAATGTAATTAAAAAAAATGACAAGATATATGTTTACTGCAGAAGTGGAAATAGATCTGGAAAAGCCAAAAGTATTTTAGAGAAACTTGGCTACAACAATGTGATAAATATAGGTGGAATTGAGGAAGCCTCACAATATTTAAACAAACCAATAATAAAGTAAATATCTTACTTAGCTTTTTATGAAAAATATATTTAGTTTTTTATCAAGATTTTCAAATAAAAAGATATTGTCTTTTGATGGCGGTGGTGTCAGGACAATAGCAGCATTAGTTTTTTTAAAAAAACTTGAAGCTGAAAGCGGCAGAAAAATTAGTGATTCCTTCGATATGTTTGTAGGTACAAGTGCGGGAGCTTTTAATGCTGCATGTTTTGCGTTTGGTGGATTTACAGCAGATAAGGTAAAGAGTTATTGGACTGATACTTATCTCAAGAAAATAATGAAAACTTCTTTTTTTTGGGATAAAGCTTCTTTAATTCAAGCAAGACCAAGATACGAAAATGCTGGTAGATTGGAAGTATTACAAGAGATTTTTGGTGAAAATACTCTTCAGCAATCCAATAAACCCTTTTTATCTCTTTGTTATGATATCGAAAATAGAACCCATGTTATTCATAATTCTATAGATACTCCAAATATAACATTTGTTGATGCTTTGGCAGCATCAAGCGCTGCTCCTATGTACTATCCAACATATCAAATGCCTGATAAATCCTGGATGATAGATGGAAGCATTGTCACAAATAATCCAACCTTAATAGGATATATACATGCAAAAAAAATTCTTGATACACAAAATATAAAGATATTGAGTATAGGGTCTGGTCAAAACAAAAATAAAATTGATGGAAGTGCATCAAAGAAATGGGGTGGAGTAGGATGGTTACGTAATGACATTATGGGTATGCTATTAGATTCAGAAATACACAACGAAATTTCTGATGATATATTTAAAAGCAATTACTTCAGAGTAAATTCACCAAGAGGAAAAATTAACAAATTTCTGGATGATGATTCTCCAGAAAACCTAGAGAAAATCCACCTAATGGGTTTAGAGTGGTGGTCTGAATATGGCGAGGATGCAATTAAATTTTTAACTGACTAAATGTTCAGTAAAAATATATAATTTATAGTACTTAACTTGACTTATTTTATTCAAAAAAGTCTAATGATCTATTAAATTTATTAATGCTAGGGGGACCAGCATGAAAAAGCACTTATTATCTTTAATTTTATTATTGCCGCTATCAACTTTTGTTATTTCTCAGGATGCAGATGAAGAGGAGAATGTTGAGGAAGTTGTTGTTACTGGTATAAAAGCCAGTCTTATTGATGCATTGGAAATCAAAAGAAACAAGGTTGGTGTTACAGAAATAGTTACAGCAGAGGATATCGGGAAGTTTCCTGATGGAAACCTTGCAGAATCTTTAGCCCGTGTTGCTGGTATATCAATTGAAAGAAGTAATATTGAAGGTTCAACGATTGCTGTTAGAGGTTTAGGCCCTGAATTTAATATGGTTACTCTTAATGGCAGGCAAATGCCAACTGCACCTGCTGAATTTGGTGGAGGTAGGGCATACGACTTTGGTGCAATTTCATCACACGGTGTATCAAGACTAGAAGTTTATAAAAGTCCAAACCCATCATTGCCCTCAGGCGGACTTGGTGCAACTATTAATATGGTGACTGCAAAACCTCTTGAATCTGATAATGGAGGTTCATTTAGCTTTTTATTAATGGGAGATTCAACTAATGAAATAGGTGATGAATATACACCAGAGATTGAATTTGTTAATTCATACAAAACATCCTTCAATGGACTTGATTGGGGTATTGCTGTTTCTGGTTCTTATCATGATAGAAACAATAGAGAAGAGACAACAAATGAAATAACATGGTTCCCAAGTAGCTCAGTTTCAGTTCCAACTTTTGGTCCAAATATCACTAATAATAATGCAAGATCTGATGGAGTTACATTTAGACCAAACTCATTTCAGCTCGGTTATAGAGATAATGAGAGAGTTAGAGAAAATTTCTCAGCATCTTTTCAAATTGGTGGCGAAAAAGTTACTTATACTTTAGATACAACTTTCTCTTCTGTAGAATTTGGAACTAATAGTGATATGGTCGGATCATATTTAGACCATCCTTACAGAACAGATCAATATGGCAACATTAGTGGTTTTGATAATGTTATTATTGATAAAAACGGTGTAATGACAAATTTTGATGTCATTGGCTCGGTAGCAGCTTATCAACACACATTAAGATACGAAGATAGCAAATCTACCAATCAATCAGTAGGTTTTAATATTGAATGGGAAGTAAGTGACAGCTTAGTTATAGAAATAGATGCTCATCAGTCATCAGCTGCTGTCAAAGGAAATCAGGATGCACTTAACTTTGGAAATGGATCATGGTCAGGTTATGGAGATGGTTTACCTTTTGATAACGGTAATCCATACAACCAATGGGCTGAACTTGATAAAGTTACATGGACAGCAACTGACGATATTCCAGGATATGTTCCTGTGTATGATATTGGTTTCCAATATTTTGCTAGAACTGTTAGAGATTTAGAAGCAAGCGATATAACATCTACAACCGCTATGCTTGAGAGTGCAAGAAGAACAAATGACACCAATCAATTCCAATTTAAAGGAGATTGGCAGAATCTTGAGGGTGCACTTTCTGAGTCACTGGTATCGGTTCAATTTGGTATTTCATACACAAAACAAAATTTCAAAAGAGTAAAAAGAGAAAATCAACTATTCTCTCCTGAGCAATTTGGTTCAGATGCAGCAGTTATTTGGGGACCAAATAATTGGGATGATTCAGTATTCACTAAAACAAGTTTAGTCGGAATTATGGGCGATAGCACCAGCATTCCAACAGTTCCATATTTCTTTAAAATTAGTAAAGCTGATGCAATTGCAGGCTACGAAGCTGGTTATTGGGCTGCCGGATGGGGTTGTCCTAATAATAAGCTAACTGGTTGTTATGGAGATGTCTTTGATGATACAAAAGTTGTAGAAGAAACAACAGTTGCATTTGCCCAAGCAAATTTTGAGGGCGAAATGAATTCTAAGCCTTGGAAGTTAACCGCTGCTCTTAGATATGAAGAAATTGATCTGGCTACTCCTCAAGACTATCAAAGACCGGGAAATTCATTTATTGGTCAATATAGTTGGGGCGAAGGACCTTACTTAATTTATAAAGATTTTGTAAATGTAACAGGTAACTTTGAGTCTACTGCAGATGAAATATTACCTAGTATAGCTTTTAGTATTTCGACTACTGAAAATACAGTTGTAAGAGCGAGTATTGGAAGAACAATTGCAAGACCAAATCTTGAGGATTTCTCACCCAACGTAGTATTTCCTCAGTTTCCAAATCTAGCAGTTAGAAATCAGGCAGCTACTTCTGGAAATCCATCGCTTGAACCACTAATAAGCGATAATATTGATTTTGCTTTTGAATATTATTATGGTGAAGGAAGTTACATTGCTCTTAACCTGTTCCAAAAAGATCTTTCAAACTTTGTCGGAAACGAAACTGCTATTGGAGTAACTTTCCCTGGCATGTATGACGTAAGATACGGATTGCCTGGAAAAGGACCAGCAGATACGTCTACTGCAGTTCTTAACTGGCCAAATATGCAAACCATCGACCAGGTTGCTTTTGGTTCAGTTGATTGGTGGCAAACACTTATGAAAATCTATGTTGCTACTTTACCAGGAACATCATGTTCTCTTGATCAGAGGACATGGAGCGATTATTTCTATTACAATAGTATGGAATGTGTTGAAGGAAATGCAACATTTAATCCTTTAGCAGGTTTTGACATATTTAGACCTGAAAATATTAATGAAGGAACTGTTGAAGGTACTGAGATTTCAGTTCAACACTTCTTTGCAGATACAGGATTTGGTGTAGTTGCAAACTATACAATGATAGATGGAGATACTGAGGGTACACCTGGTAATGTTGGTGAAGAATTTGCATTGCCTGGATTTGGTGATTCTGGAAACATTTCTGTTTTCTATGAAGATGAAAAGTTTTCTGCGAGAATTTCAAACAATTACAAAGCTGAAACATATCAAGGATATGATCAATATAATCCTCTATTTGTTGAAGCTAGAAGTCAGATAGATGTTAGCTTTAACTATAATGTTAATGACAACACAACTGTGTTTGTCGAAGGCATGAATGTTACTGATTCAGAAGTAAGGCTATTTAGTAGATATGAAAATATGTTATTTTTAGCTCAAAATCATGGACCAGTATATAAAATTGGGTTCAGAGCTAGATTTTAATCAAATTTCACCATATAAAAGGGGGCTTTATGCCCTCTTTTTTTTATATAATAAATCTATGAGAGTTATTAGTTATTTATTAGCCATGATTTTTTTATCTTCATGCGGTGGAGGTGGTGGTGGAGGCTCCTCGATACCCTTTGAAATAACACTTGCTCCAAACTCATTCTCTGTAAATGAGGATAATACATATACTGGATCAATTTCTGCGAGTGCAAATGAAGTTGTAACTTTAAATTATGTCATCTCTTCTACTTCATCAAACGGAAGTCTTTCCTTATCTGGTTCTGGTTCAATTTCTTATGAGCCAAACTTAAATTTTAATGGGCAAGATGAATTTACGTATTCTGTTACTGCTGTCGAAAAGAACATTACACGATCCTCGACAGTTTCAATAACTGTTAACCCAGTCAATGATGCACCTACCATAACAATAGATTCAAAAAGTGAATTTGACGACACAAATCTTTTATTTGATAAAAATCCAGTTTTTTCAATATCATTTAGTGATGTTGATAATAGTGAAGAGGAGTTAATTTTTAGTGCAAAAGCTAATTCAGTTAGTGTTCCATCTACATTTACTTCAACAGGCACCGGAACAGCGGATATAGAGTTAGACCTATCTTCTGTATCAACTGGTGGTTTATTTAATACAGAAATTACAGTAACTGATGGAGCTCTAAGTGATAGTGATTTATTTACAACTTGGCTAATCTCTAATAAAACTGTTGTAACTATTAATCAGGATGTTAACCCAGAAGATGGATTTGATGGAGGTGAAAAAATTGCTAAAGATTATTATGTTTATTATCTATCTGGTAATCCAACTTCAAGGGGAAGAACAAAATATCTTTTTATAGGAGATTCTTTGGATGGACAGGGCGATATTGATCGATACAGGAGGGCACTAATAGCCTCAGTTAATAAACTAAGAAATTCAGATGCATCTGAATTTTTTAGTGAAGATTACTTTACGGTTGTCTCTGCAGAGCCTGTTGATCCTGATGGAACATCTCCAGTTGGTGTTAGAACAGGATGTTATGACTTTGATGAAGACATTTATTGTATTGGAGAAATGGATGTTGATATTTTTGATGAATTATTACCAGATAATGTTTTAGTTTCTGTTCTTACAAGAGTTGTAAATCCTGATACTGGAATTGGCAGAGGGGTGAACCAAGGATATAAGAATATTCAAAGGATAAGAGATGATGATCCAGAAAGAACTCAACATACTTTAATGCATGAATTAGGACATGCACATGGTTATATGGGCGATGAATATAGAAGCGATGAAAGGGATCTCACAGATAATGGCAATAACGTAAACACCTCAACTCAGTCAGATGTAAATCTTATTAAATGGACACATCATATAGATGATAAGCAAAATGTTTTAGGGAAAGATATTAAAGTTTGCTATAACAGAAGTGATGGAACAATAGCAGACTTTGATGATGTTGGTATTAATATTGAAGATTGTAATTGTTTTGTAAACAACTGGGATTCAAATGGAAACTTTGTAAGTAAAAACCCTGAATGTAGTCAGGTTGGTTTATTTGAAGGAAATTATTATGGTTTATATGACAACTATAGGCCTACTTTTTGTTCAGTGATGGATAAATGCACTAGCGGGGGATACGGAAAAGTTAATGTAGAGGGTTTTGCAGTTGGCTCAATACAAAACCAAGGTTTTTATAGAGCGGACTCACTAAGGTATACAAGAGATGATAGTGGAGGTAGAAATGGTATTGAAATTGAAATGGATGTTTCATATGACACTTCAAAGATTACGTTAAAGTGGTATGTGAACGGTGTTGAAGATACCACAAAGGAAAATCAAACAACTGTTATTTTTGATAGACCAGTAAATAATGCAATTGAATTTTATACTGCAAAGGCAATTGACTTATCAGGTACCATTTCAGTTGATGATGATATTACTGATTACAATGACTTTTATGAAGGTGCATTTCAGTCATATTTTGGCTGGTATGCTGAAGAAACTGGTTGGGTAATAGAAAATGATTCATCTCAATATTTTAAATATGATTACGGATCTTTATATGGACCACTTGGATTTACATGGGCATTTAACTGGGAAAGGCTATGAGACTTAAGTTATATATTTTAACTGTATCTTTATTTTTTAATGCATTTATCTCAGCATCAAAGACATCAAATGAGATACCAATTGAACAAGATAGAGTTTTTGATAATTTATCATTAGATGATGAAGCAAAGATTTTTTCAATTTCTGGCAATGAAAGAGGAATAAAACTAAATGCTATTTCTTTTGAAAGACCATCAAGTTCTACGATAAAAAATCTAAATCCATTTTCTAAACAAGACAAATATGCTCTTCAATTATTAGATGAGAATAAAAAAACGATTATGATTTACGGCCTAGGAAATCCTTTTTATATTCATGCTCAGCATATTGACTTTGAGGACAGAGATTTTTTTGGTGGCTATATTGAAGCCAATTTTAAAGTTGCATTCCCAAAAGATTCAGATATTTCTTATTTAATCTTGCTTGAGCAAAATGGTGAAATTTTAAGAAAAATTAATGAAATTAGCCTCGATAATAAATAAAAATAACCAAAATTTTATTTCTTGAAAGCTTTTCTTTTAAAGAGTATATTAACTCACCAAATGCGGTACTAGCTCAGTTGGTAGAGCGTCTGCTTGCCAAGCAGAAGGCCGCCGGTTCGAGACCGGCGTACCGCACCAATATTTGTATTAAAAATATTTGTATCAAATTTTTTTACATTAATATTTTTTTAACTTCCCCATTAATAAGATATGATTAATTTTTATTTAATAGGAGTTAATTATGAGAATATTATTAAGCGTATTTTTACTTTCAAGTTTTCTTGTTTTTGCTGATGATCATGAAGAAGATAAGCCAATGTATGAAGCTAATGTTGCGGAGTACTATTTTTCTTCCTTCAAAGAAGGCAAAGATATGGATGACATGATGAAGTGGGCAGAAAAATGGGAAAAATGGGTGACGACTGGCGATGCTGCTGTAGCTAATGCAGATTATAGTGCATCAATCTTAATACCATATTATGGTGTTAACTTAGATCAGGTAGATTTTGTATGGCTAGGAATTAATTCAAATCCTGAAATGCAAGCTGTTGGAAATGACTACTGGGTTCAAAATGGTGAAAAGCTTTTAGCTGAACTGCCAGTTACAAATTCACAAGTTGCAAATACTTGGCAAAGGACTGTTTCTGAGACACCAGATGGCTCTGCAGGATATGTTGTTTATTCAGATTGCAGATATGGCGAGGGTGTTAATGCTCAACAGGAATACGATGCATGGTTTGCTTTTGCTCAAGCTGCAAAAAAATTAGGAGATGTCGCTGGCAGAAAAATGATTTGGCCTACTATGGGGATAACACCTGGATGGGATTATGATTATGTGCAAGCTGTATACACATCTTCAATAACTGATTATGGTAAAAACTGGACTAACTTTTGGGGTGCAGATAATGAGATGCCTGAATATGAAGCAATGGTTGCAATGGGTGGTGAGTGTGAAAATGAAAGATCATTTACTATAGTTCCAATCAAAAACTAATTTTGAGTTTTAGTATCAAGGAGGCTTTATGCCTCCTTTTTATTTTATAAGGCATAATTAATATATGAATGACTATAAAAAACATATTGCAATTATTGGAGCAGGGATTGGTGGTCTTGCTCTAGGATGTTTTTTAAAAAAACATAAAATAGACTGTGTTATTTTTGAAAGATCATCTTCAATTAATCACCTTGGTGCGGGCATTTCTATTTCTCCAAATGGATCAAATATATTAAAAAAATTAGATTTGATTGATCAAATTAAAAAGATATCAGGTAACCCTAAAAGAGCATACTTTTATAATGAGCTAGAAGAAATAACATCACTTCCTGTTGATATTGTCACAACATCTCGAGAATCACTTTACAAAGTATTATTAAATAGTTATTTATCTAAACAAGGTGAAATTTTATTTAACTATGAATTAAATGATATTGATTTGCATAATAAGAAAATTAACTTTACTAATGGATTTTCAATTAATGTTAATCATATTGTTGCTAGTGATGGAATAAATTCTAAATGCAGAAAAATAGCTTTTAAAGATGATGACAAGCCATTTTACAGTGGATATTCAGTATGGAGATCAATAATATCTCTGGATCAGAAAAATATTGAATTTTATCTTGGTAAAAATTTTCATTCAGTTGTATATCCTATCAATTCTAAACAAGTTAGCTTTATAGCAGCCGTAAAAACAGATACTAAAACTAATGAATCATGGAGACAAGAGGGCTATTTTAATGAGTTAGCAAATGACATTCCAGCTAATATTCTTGAAAGATTTCCGGCACTGAAAAATAGTAACTTATTTAAATGGGGTGTTTATATTAGAAAAGATATAACAAAACTTTTTAAAGAAAACATTACTTTCATAGGCGATGCTGCACATCCAATTGTTCCATTTATGGGACAAGGCGGTTGTTTAGCACTTGAAGATGCATATGTTTTAGGAGAGTTGTTTGTCAAAAATAATAAGAACTATGGTTTGGCTCAAAAAATTTATAAAAAAAATAGATCAAAAAGAATTAAATATATTCAAAGAAGATCACTCAACCAAGCAAAACTAAATCATATAGAAAATCCACTTATATCATCCATTAGAAATATAATTATGAGACACACACCAATTATGTCTTTAATGACCAAAAAGATTTGGGAATACAAACCTATTATTGATTAGAGCATATAGATTACATATTAATTTGTTATCAGTTTGAAATGTTATAATTGACATATGAATTTTCTCAATAAATTAATTAATAATTTTTTAAATAATAAAGAATCAAAATCTTTTCAAAACACACTTGAAATTCCTGCAATTCTAAAAGATTTTGTTGCTGATGAGGTTTTGCCTGGACTTAATATTACTCCTGAGTATTTTTGGTATAAATTTGAAGGTCTTCTTGATAATTTTTCTTCAAGAAATAAAGATTTACTCAAAGTAAGATCTGATCTTCAGCAAAAAATTAATGAGTGGCATATAAAAAATAAAGGCGAAAATTTTAATTTCAAAGAATATAAAAAGTTTCTTCAACAAATTGGATATTTGGCTCCTAGGAGTCAAAAGTTTTCTATCCAAACAAAAAATGTTGATCCAGAGATAAGAAAAATAGCAGGACCGCAATTAGTCGTTCCTGTAATGAATGCAAGATTTGCTTTAAATGCTGCAAATGCCAGATGGGGAAGTTTATATGATGCTTTATATGGAACCAACATCATAAGTGAAGATGATGATGCAAAGAGATCAGGAGGATACAATCCGATTAGAGGTGATAAGGTTATTTCTTTTGCTAAAGAATTTCTTGATAAAACTATTCCTCTAAATGAAGGTTCATTTGACCAAGTAACAAATTTTAGTTTCGTCAATCATGAATTATCTATAACTTTAGAAAACAATAAAAATACATCCTTAAAGCAGAATGATAAATATATTGGCTACATGGATAAAGGAAATGGGGCATTTGGTTTATTGTTTAAAAATAATAATTTACATTTTGAAATTCAAATTGATAGATCACATCCAATTGGTCAGGAAGATAAAGCAGGTATAAAAGACATTCTAATGGAGTCTGCAGTAACAACTATTCAAGATTGTGAAGACTCTGTTGCTGCAGTTGATGCAGAAGATAAAATTATCGTTTATAGGAATTGGCTTGGACTAATGAAAGGAAATTTAAAAAGATCTTTTGATAAGAACGGGAAGTATATAACTAGAGAACTCAATAATGATAGAAAATACTTATTAACAAATGGAAAAATGATTTTGCTGCCTGGAAGAAGCCTTCTTTTGGTAAGAAATGTTGGTCACTTAATGAAAAATCCAGCAATTAAAGATAGGGATGGAAATGAAGTATTTGAAGGAATTATGGATGCTTTTTTTACTGTTTGTATTGCAATTCATGATCTTATTGGAAATGGAAAATATAAAAATTCTAAGACAAAAAGTATTTATATAGTAAAACCAAAAATGCATGGTCCTGATGAAGTGCAATTTACATGTGATTTGTTTAAGGCGATTGAGGATATTTTTGAGCTTTCAGCAAATACAATTAAACTCGGTATAATGGATGAAGAAAGAAGAACAACTGTAAATCTCAAAGAATGTATAGAAGTTGCTAAAGATAGAGTTATTTTTATTAATACTGGTTTCTTAGACAGAACTGGTGATGAAATTCATACTAGCATGGAAGCAGGTCCAATGGTAACTAAATCAGATATGAAGTCTGAATCATGGATTAATGCTTATGAAAATTGGAATGTTGATATTGGTCTTGAAGTAGGCTTTGCTGGAAAAGCTCAAATTGGTAAAGGAATGTGGCCAATGCCAGATGAAATGCTAGAAATGTATGAAACTAAAACAATGCATCCTAAAGCTGGAGCAAACTGTGCATGGGTTCCGTCACCAACAGCAGCCACCTTGCACGCATTGCATTATCATGAAATTTTTGTTCAATCTGAACAAGAAAAAATTTCAAAAAGAGAAAAAGCTTCATTAGATGATATTCTGCAAATACCCTTGATACATAAAAATAATTTACCTAGCAAGGATGAAATTCAAGATGAACTCGAAAATAATGTGCAAGGTATCTTAGGATATGTTGTTCGATGGGTTGATCAAGGGGTTGGATGCTCAAAGGTACCAGACATTAATAACAAAGGCTTAATGGAAGATAGGGCAACATGCAGAATATCAAGCCAACATATATCAAATTGGCTATATCACAAACTATGTGATCATAATCAAGTTATGGAAGCACTTAAAAAAATGGCAAAAGTTGTAGATGAACAAAATAAAGATGATGTAAATTATAAGAAAATGGCACCTTCATATGATGGAATTGCATTTAAGGCTGCTTGCGAATTAGCTATCAGAGGGAAAGAACAACCCAGTGGATACACAGAGCCAATTCTTCATGAAATGAGAATCAAAAGAAAATAAAATGCCAAAAGGATTTTGGATCGTTAGAGGCGAAGTTTTTAATCCCGAAGATTATTCACAATATATAAAACAAGCAAGTAAAATTATTAACAAATTTAATGGGAAATTTCTTGTAAGGGGTGGGACACAAACAGAATTTGAACAGCAAGGTTTTAGCCGAACAGTCGTCATAGAATTTAATAATTATCAAGAAGCCCTAGATTGTTATCAGTCTGATGAGTATCAAAAAGCACTAGATATTGTAAAAATTTCTGCCAATAGGCTAGTTGTAATAGCAGAGGGACTTAGCACAAAAGACTCGCCATAAAAATAAAATAAATGCTTTATTTTGTATATTTAAAAAATATTAATTTTTTTTAATAAAAGTGTTGACATCAGAACTAATAGTAGTAATATTACTAATACCAACAGCGTCCGACCAATGACCAACTGCAGACGGGATACTTGGAGAGATGTTGAGGGAAGAGACCGAAGGGTGAAAGCACTTGCAAGAGTCGGCGATAAAAAAGAGCTTGCGAAGTCCACCAAGAATTCAAGAGAAAGAATTCGAGGAGCTGAAGAAAATCTCACTTTAGACCCCTGAGGAACTCGAACTTAAGAAAACAGAGCTAGACTCTGTTTTTTTTTTGTCTTGCATATAGGCAAGTAATCATTAACATGCATCTATTATTATGAACTTCACTAGATCAAAAATAATTTGCACTGTTGGACCTGCTACGGATAGCATACGTAGTTTAAGACAACTACAAAAATCTGGTATGAATGTTGTAAGAATTAATATGTCGCATGCAACACATACCTCAGCCCTAAAGGTTATTACAAAGATTAATAAATTAAACGAATCGTCAGATTCTATGCTACCCAAAATTGGTATTCTGCTTGACACTCAGGGGCCTGAGATTAGGACGGGAGATACATCTATACCAATTGAACTTAAAGTTGGTGACGAAATTAAGCTAACAATTAGAGATGAAATTGATGTTGAAACCTCTTCTATCAAAGTTAATTATAAAGACTTAGTACATAGTGTTGATGTAGGTTCTAGAATATCTGTTGATAATGGCCTTATAAATTTTAAAGTTCTTTCAAAAGATTCTGAAACGTTGTTCTGTAAAGTATTACATGGAGGAAAATTAGGATCTAAACGACATGTAAATTTGCCAGGAGTAAGAGTAAATTTACCATCTATCACTGCTAAGGATATACAAGATATAAATTTTGGTATTAAGCATAAAGTTGATTTTATAGCAGCATCGTTTGTAAGAAATAAAGAAGACTTAAAAATACTTGATGAAATTCTAAAAGATAAAAAATCATCAGCAAAAATTATTGCAAAGATTGAGAACCAAGAAGGATTAGACAATATTGATGAAATTTGTCAATCCGCATGGGGTGTCATGGTTGCTCGCGGCGATTTAGGAATTGAAACTAGCCTTACAGACTTACCAAATATTCAAAGAGATATTATGTATGCTTGTGCTAAATGGGGTAAAAGGTCGATTGTTGCTACTCATCTTCTCGAATCTATGATTAATAATCCAACTCCTACAAGAGCAGAGGTGACTGATATTGCTAATGCCATCTATGAAGGCGCTGATGCTATTATGCTTTCCGGTGAAACAAGTATTGGTAAGTATCCCCAAGAATGTGTTGAATTTCTTAAATCAATTTCTTTCAAAACTGAAAAATTCAAAACTTTGGGCTATGAAAAAAATCTTAATAAAAACTCAGACTGGGAGTACATTGGAGTTGCTGCAAAAGATTTAGCAGAATCAATCGATGCAGATGGAATTATTGCTGTCACTAGAACTGGTAAAACAGCAAACTATATTTCAAATGCAAAACCAAATGGGATACCAATTTTTACATTTACAAACAATAAAAGCACCTTGAAACAACTATCTCTTGTTGGATCAACGATTCCATTTTATGTTTCAAGACTTAATAACCATGACAAAACAATGAAAAATGTTGAAAAAGTAATTCAAAAATATTACGGTCATAAACATAATATGAAATTCATTATGGTCTCAGGGATTTTTTCTGAGGAACATTCTGAAGCAATACAGATTATAAATTTCTAATAATTATCAATCCTTATTTTGTTACAATAGATTTTTAACTATCATTACGGGGAAAGAATGTTTATTACATTAGACTGGCTTATTGTTGGAGCTTATTGCATTGGCATAATTTCTCTAGCAACCTATGTATCAAGAAATCAATCTGGTTCTGAAAGAAGTGCCGAAGATTATTTTTTGGCTGGTAGATCTCTACCATGGTGGGCTATAGGAGCCTCATTAATAGCTGCAAATATTTCTGCAGAACAAATAATTGGAATGTCGGGCCAAGGTTTTGTAGTTGGTATGGCAATAGCTGTTTGGGAACTGACTGCAGCAGTAGCACTAATAGTAATGGCAAAGTATTTTTTACCATTATTTTTAGAAAAGAAAATATATACAATGCCTCAGTTTCTTGAACAAAGATTTGATAAAAGAGTAAGCTTAGTTTTGTCTTTTTTTTGGTTAATTGTGTATATATTTATTAATCTTACCTCTGTTCTATGGTTGGGCTCTCTGGCGATAAATGCGTTGACCGGATTAGGTTTGTTTTACGGTTTAGTTTTATTGGCATTGTTCTCCCTTGCTTACTCCTTATCAGGAGGATTAAAAGCTGTTGCTATGACCGATGTAGTTCAGGTTGTTTTATTGATTTTTGGAGGTTTGGCAGTTTCATATATAGCTCTTGATAAAATTTCAGAATCAGCAGGTATTTTCGAAGGAATACGGATTGTTGCATCAGAGATGCCTGAAAAATTTGACATGATTCTTTCAAAAGATAATCCCTCATATCAAAATTTGCCTGGGATATGGATATTATTAGGTTTGGGAGTTTGGATAGGACATTTCTTTTACTGGGGTTTTAATCAATATATCACTCAACGTGCACTTGGAGCAAAGTCTATTAAAGAGGCGCAAAAAGGCGTCATGTTTGCTGCATACTTAAAATTATTAATGCCAATTGTGATTGTTCTCCCTGGAATATGTGCAGCTATATTGTTTCCTGTCTTAGAAAAATCAGATCAAGCCTATCCAACTATGATGTCTTTGTTACCAAATGGTCTTCTGGGTTTAACTTTTGCAGCTCTTATTGCAGCGATTGTGTCTTCATTGGCTTCAATGAGCAATAGCATAAGCACTATTTTCACAATGGATATTTACAGATATTTTAAAAGTGGTGAGATCTCACAATCAAACTTAATTAAAGTAGGAAGATACACAGTGGTTATATCACTTCTGATCGCCTCTTTGGTTGCTCAACCTTTATTAGGAAGTTTCGAATCAATTTTCCAATATATTCAAAACTTTACTGGTTATTTTTCACCAGGAATAGTTGTAATTTTCCTAGTTGCACTATTTTGGAAAAAAGCAACTTCTCTATCAGTGCTTATTGCTGCGCTGATATCATTATTTGGATCGATCTTCATAAGCTTACAATTTCCAGATTTACCATTCATCCATAGAATGACTGTAGTATTTTTGCTATCTGCTATTGGTTGTTGGCTAACAACTTTTTTACAAGGATATAAAGATCAAGAAAAAGCAATTAATTTAAATAATATGGATTTTTCAACTTCTAGAGCATTTAATATTAATACTTTCATTATAGTTGCAGCTCTAGGCATAATTTATATAACTCTTGGATAAAACTTTATGAAAAAGTTATTTTTTTTAGTTTTCTTTTGTGCTTTAACATCAGCAGAAGTTAAATGGTCTGATGTTAATGAATGTGTGCTTCCAGATAATTCTATCTTCATAAATAATATTATTAATAAAATGACTTTAGAGCAGAAAGTTGGACAAATTATCATGCCTGAAATTAATAACATTACACCTCAAGATGCAAAAAAGTATCATTTTGGAACCATTTTAAATGGTGGAGGTGGGTTTCCTAATCAGAATAAAAATAGCAAGATAAATGATTGGAAAAAACTGAGTGAAAGTTATTATGATGCTTCTACAGAAGTTGATGGAACAAGAATACCAATTCTTTGGGGAACAGATGCAGTTCATGGACATAACAATGTAATTGGAGCAACAATTTTTCCTCACAATATTGGATTAGGTGCAACTAGAAATATAGAGCTAATTGAGTCTATTGGGCAAGCTGTTGCAAAAGAGGTTCTTTCAACTGGAATTATATGGACTTTTGCTCCAACTATTGCTGTTCCTCGAAATGATACTTGGGGTCGAACATATGAAGGTTTTTCGGAAAACACAAATCTAGTCTCAAAATTTGGCCAAAGTTTTATAGAGGGACTCCAAGGAGAAGACAAAGAATTTCTTGATGAATACCATGTGCTTGCTACAGCCAAACATTTTGTTGGTGATGGAGGCACTTTTAATGGAATTGATCAAGGAAATACAATTATTAATGAACAATCTTTGAAAGATATTCATGGCAAACCTTATTATGATGCTATAGATGCTTGTGCGCTCTCAATTATGGCAAGTTTTAACTCATGGAATGGAAAAAAGATGCATGGAAATAAATATTTATTAACCGATGTGCTAAAAGATCAGATGAATTTTAATGGATTTATTGTTGGGGACTGGAATGGGCACGGACAAATTCCAGGATGTCAGGATGCAGATTGTCCTAATGCAATCAATGCAGGTGTAGATATTTTTATGGTACCAGAACAATGGGAAGGACTTTATTGGAACACTTATGATCAAGTAAAAGCTGGAATAATATCAATTGAGCGACTAGACGATGCAATTAGAAGAATTTTAAGTGTTAAAAAACATCTTGGTCTTTTTGATGGTAGGAAACCTCATGAATTTAAGGATAATTTTTTTGGAAATAATAAGCATAGAGAAATTGCAAGACAAGCCGTTAGAGAATCAATTGTTCTTTTAAAAAACAATGACTCTGTTATGCCTATGAATCCATCAAAAAACTATTTAATCATCGGAGATATTTCAAAACATATCGAAAATCAAATGGGTGGATGGACAATTACATGGCAAGGTAAAACATGGGAGGGAGTAGAATTAACAAATGCTGATTTTCCTAACACCAAAAGCCTTTATCAATCCATTTACGATTATGTAACTAAATTTGGTGGCAATGTAGAATTTTCATCTGATGGTACATATAAAACTAAACCTGATCATATAATCATGGTCTATGGTGAGACTCCATATGCTGAGGGAGAGGGTGATATTGATGATTTAAATTTCAGCAAAAGCAATAAGGAAATTCTTTCAATGATGTCAGAATTGACTTCAAAGGGCTATCCAATAACCTCATTGTTTCTATCTGGAAGACCATTAGTAGTAAATGATGAACTTAATATGTCTGATGCATTTGTTAGCTTATGGTTACCAGGAACAGCTATAGAGGGTATCAATGATGTTATATTTTCAAAAAAAGACAATTCAATAAACTTTGATTTCAAAGGAAAACTCTCCTATTCATGGCCAAAGAGCAAATCCCAGCATTCAAATATTGGCAACACTGACTACGACCCACTATTCGCATATGGATATGGCTTAACTTATAAAGATTCAAAATAAATTTACAGAAATGAAAAATATTTTATTAGTGGATTTTGGTGGGACCAATATGCGATATGCATTCTCAGAATCTGGATCGTCAAAGATTAATAATATTGTAAAGTCTTCATTTAGAAGCATAAATGAATTTGAAGATCAATTAGAAGATTTAATAAGTTCAAATGATATAAAAATTTTAATAATTTCAATTGCAGGTCCAAAAATTAACAATGAAGTTAACATGACAAATAGAGTTTATGTTTTTAATTCAGAAAACTTTAAAGAGAAATATAATTTAAACGAGTGTCACCTCTTAAATGATTGGGAGGCCATCGCACACAGTTATGATTTTGTTGCTGACAGCATAAAGACAATTAAAGATGGAAATAAGTTTAATAATAATACTCTTTTTGTCGGGCCAGGAACTGGCTTAGGGGTTTCATTTCTAATTGATAATATGCTTGTTAGCCCAACTGAAGTAGGAAATACATCAAATTCAATAAGTTATCTGAGTAAAAATTTTAGTTTTGGTATAAATCAAAACATCACTCTTGAAGAAATTGTTTCTGGAAATGGCATAGCTAATTTATTTAAAATAAAGACTAACAAAGATATATCCTCTGAAGAAGTTTTTAAGATGTATGATGATAATGATCTTGATGCCCAAGAAATAGTTCAAGGATTTACTAAATCTTTTGCAAATATCCTTTCTGACCTTGCTTTAACTTTTATGCCCGGAAATGGGATATTACTTGCAGGTAGCTTATCTAGAACATTGTTTAATATATTGGATAAAGAGCTTTTTATTAGTCATTTTTATGAAAATAAAAAAGCTACTCATAAAGATATTCTTAAAATGATTTCAATTGGTGTAATCTTTAAAGAGCAGTCACCACTATATGGAAATTTAAATTTTTATAATAAATTAAAAAATAAATAAAAATATTAATACATTGTGTATAATCACGTTTAAATATGGCAGATAAAAAACAAACCAAAGTATATTTAATACCAGAAGATGAAACTAGAGATAGTCATACCTATCACTATACTGCTATTAAAACTAGAAAATTTACTCTTGAAAATAAAAAAATGAGATTAAAAAAGTTTAATCCTGTTAAAAGAGTGCATGAATGGTTTGTAGAAGCTAAGCTCCCACCTCATAATTAATCTTTAGTAAGTCTTAACGTTGTAGAAGAAATATCGTCTCTGAAACTTTTCTCTTCAAAACCTGTGCATCGATCTTTAATGACGTCAGGGACTGAAATTTTATCTAAAGAAACAAATTTTTTACCAACTTTTCTTCCAAAGACTAAGAAATTAATATTATGATCGTTGAATCTTTGGATATGTTCAATCATATTATCGTAGCTATCATAAAATTTTTCATCAAAAACTCTCATTAAGGTATCTGCGCCAATAATAAACACTGAATTAGGAAACATTTTTGCTTTTTCACTAAAACGTCCCGCAGATGTAAGCAACCAACTTTCATTATTTTGAAATTGATCTATTGTTCTTTTGATTTCATAGAATGTGAGAGGAGGCTTATCAGCATTATTTGCACAAATTTCAAATGTTGTATGAAGTCCAGTTCTTTTCTCAGCAATATCTTTCATTTTCAAATGACCTTCATGCAAAGGATTAAACGATCCAGGAAAAATCAACTCAGGAGCATTTTTAACATTTGAAATGTAATCTACTTTATTATTAAATAACTTTTTCCATGATTTTTCTGCATCTATCTGTTCGATTTTAATTTCTTCAGCATGATCAGGAAATGGATAATCAAGTCTGCATGAGCTTGCCAAAAGACTTATAGCATACTCTGTAATAAGCTCCTCTTCTTGTTGACGAGTTCTTGATCCTTTTTCAAGAAAGCACTCAACATATTTTGTATAACTTTCTGTTTGAGCAACAATATAAAATTTATGATCACCAAGTTTAGTGTATGTTGTTGCTAAATTTGCTGTAATTGCGAAGCCAATCAAATGTTTCTTTTTAGTTTTTGCTTCAACCTCACAGGATTTCTTATAAGCATTCGCAGCCATACTAAGACATGTATCTAGAGAGCAGTAATGATCAGGGATTTTCTTCAAGAAAATATTCATCGACTCTTTTGAGTAGGGTATGTAGGATTCAATAATAGTATTACTTGCGCCTGGTACTTCTAATAATGATGAAATGGCATTAGTACCACCACCACTTGATACAAAAGTTATTTTGTATGGTGACTTATGAATTTTCTTTATTATTTTTTTTATTTGTTTCAAGAGTCTATAAATTTTTAAGTATTTTAACCCAATTATTGATTTTGGTTGTTAGAA
This sequence comes from Gammaproteobacteria bacterium, assembly GCA_002721465.1. Taxonomy (GTDB): domain Bacteria; phylum Pseudomonadota; class Gammaproteobacteria; order Magnimaribacterales; family D2472; genus SAR86A. The sequence continues at coordinate 44,362 of PBKO01000003.1, forward strand.
TTAAAACATGAAATTAGTTTATAGGTTAATGTTTTTGCAAGTGCTTTTTTTAAGCACTTTAATCTTTGCTGATGCAAAGATCACTACCTTTGCTTATTGGGACAAACCAGATGTTGATTTATGGTATTCACTTCCTAAAGAGATTAATAAAAACACAAAAGTGTTATTTGTAATTCATGGCGCATCGAGAGATGTTAAACGCTATTTCAGAGCAGCTTACAAAGAAGCAAAAGATAAAAACGTAATTTTGGTTGTTCCTCACTTTAAAAAAGAAGATTTTCGTTATTACTATACCTTAGGTATGTCAACGAATGATGGTGAGATTATTTCAAATGACAATAAACATTTGACATCCTCAATATCATCTTTCTTCAAATATTTTCAAAGCAAATATCAACTTTTTCAAAAATCATATTTGATATATGGATTTTCCGGCGGATCACAATTCGTTCATAGATATATGATGTATGGAGACGATCAAGCCATTGACAAAGCTGCCATTGGAAGTGCAGGTTGGTATACTTTTATAAATAGTGAACCATTCCCATATGGCATTAAAGATAAACCAATTGATAAAGATCGCATGGCAAGATTTATGTCTAGAGAAGTGCTATTTCTTTTGGGTGAAGAAGACAATAGTCCCAACCACTCTTCGCTAAATTCAAGCAAGGGTGCTATGAATCAAGGCAATAACAGGCTTGAAAGGGGAATTAGATATTTTCAAAATTTAACTAAAGCATCTGAAAAGCTTGAACTATCATTTAGGTGGAGATACAAGCTGGTAAAAGGCTTAGATCATGATACATATGGAATGACAGAAAATGCTTTGCCTTATTTGCTTTCAGATCAAGATTATGAAAATTAAAGAGTATTTTCTTCTATAAATTCTTCAGCTTTTTCAAATATCATTTTTTTTCTATCTAATTTCATATTTGATAATGATCTAGTCATGACTGCAAGCCTTGGATTTGATTCAAAAAATTTTAAATTTCTTTCAACAAACCTCCAGTAAAGACCATCAACCACATCACACCAGTCACCTTTTTTATAATTCGACATTCTAAGCATATAACTAGAACCACAAATATATGGTTTGGTAGAAAATATTCCTCCATCAGCATATGAACCCATACCATATACGTTTGGAACCATGACCCAGTCATAAGAATCAATATACATTTCCATAAACCATCTATACATTTCATTTGGATTGATACCAGTAAGATTCATAAGATTAGCAATTATCATTAGTCTATTAATATGATGAGTATATGCATACTCATTAGATTCTTTTATAGCATCATCTAGAGGAGGGATGCCTGTAGAGCCTTCATACCAATTATTATTGAGTTTTAATTTATGTGACCAGTAATTTAAATTTTTGTACTGCGGCATATTTTCCCAGTAAACACCTCTTATAAATTCTCTCCAACCAAGAACCTGTCTAATAAAACCTTCAACAGAATTAATTGGGATTTTGCCATTGGATTTTCGGTATCTATCTTCTGCTTTTTTTATGCAAAATTCAGGATCTAATAAACCAGAGTTTAAATATGGAGAAAGCAAAGAATGAAACATAAATGTATTGTCTTTGTTAATAGCATCTTGAAACGAACCATAATTTTCAAAAAATCTATTTAAAAAATCTTCTAAAAGAAGCTCTGCGTCTTTGTGGGTAGTTGCCCAATTAAAGTTTTCTAGATTTCCAAATGATTTTGGAAAACACTCTTCAACATCAACCATTGTGTTAAATGTAGTTTTGTTTGATTTTAGTATTTTTCTACTTGGTATTTCTGATTTTAACTGTGAAATACCTTTTCTGTTTTCTTTATCAAAATTCCATTTTTCTCCCACTGGCTTTTGATCATCTGTCATTAAAATATCGTATTTTTTTCTTAACCATCTATAGTAATATTCTTGTATTCTAGTTTTCTTATCTGAGGCCCATTCTTCAAAGTCAGAATCAGATGAAATAAATTTTTTATCATCCAATATTGATAATTCAACATCATTTGATTGGCAAAAAAACATTAGGTCTTTGTAAACTTTAAAATCAGAAGGTTTTGAAATTAATATTTTTTCAAAGTCATTATCATGAAGAATATCTTTTAAATAGTCAGCTAATCTTCGATTTTCACCCTTAGATACTCTATGGTGAATAATATTTTTATGAGTTTGTTTAGATACTAAACTTCTAAATGCACTTAATAATAATACTAATTTATGCTTATGATGTTTTATTTCATAAAAAGTATCAATTGGCTCGTAAAACAATAAAAAATCATTGGTATCTATATCTATCAGAACAGGATTATTCTTAGATAATTGATCAGGAAATATAATACGTAAAGACTTCATTTTTTAATTATAATTCATCATGATGAAATTCTTTTTTAAAACATTAATAATATTTTTTATTTTTTCATGTTCTGACAGTAAAGATAAATCTTTTTTGGAAGCTAACTTATTAGTTAATCCAGAGTATAAATTTTCAGATCAATTTATGTATTGCAATTTTAATAAAGGCTTTAACGTATTAAATCTTGAATCATTTTTATCAGGATTTATTGAAGATAAGTTCATTGAAGACACTGATTCTTTTGATCTGTCTGTTTTGTTTGCTGATTCAACAAATATAAATGAATTTATTTTCAAACTTAGAAATTACTCAAGCAATAATATTTATGAAACTTTTATAGAAAAACTTAGCAATAAAGGTTTTGATGAAATCGCATCTTGTAAATTTAATGAAGAGCAATTAAGAGGCTATTTAGTTTTAGAGTTAGATAAAAAGATTGATAACTCTTCTTATACAAGCGAAATACTAAATTGTAATTACAACGAGGGTTATAATTTTGGAACATTTAGAATCGCTCTTGATAGGTTTGTAAGTGAGATTAAAAAGCAAGATATATTATACGAAGCTGAATATCTTCAAAATGATAAATTAGAATCAAGTTTTATATGGATAAATAAGTATTATGAGGATGATTATTTAGACATGCTTACTGATAAGTGGATTACTAATGATAATGCATCAGGAATAAAAGAGGAGTTTTCTGAAAATGCAATTTGTGAAGGTTCAAAGATTTATAATTCGTTCCTAATCTCAAAAATATAAAAGTAAATAAGAAGAAATTACACTTCTTTTTGATTATAATCTCTCAACTGAAAGCGGGTGTGGTGTTAATGGCTAGCACAATAGCCTTCCAAGCTATTGGTACGGGTTCGAATCCCGTCACCCGCTCCATTAACTTCTGATTACAGTACCTTTAAAACTAATTCCTTCGAGATTCTGATTTTGATTACACGAAACCATTGCCTGAGCCTTTGCAGGTAGATCAGTTGATTCCCATATTTCAGTATCTGATGCTTTGTCAGCATCAGAGCCCCATAAATCTAACCAAACAAAATCTGGTTTAGGATCATCAGGCACAAACATTGGCTCGAGAAGTACATACCAATGATAATCGGAGAATGATTCAATGTTAGCTAATTCAGATCGATATGAGTCTAAGTCACTCATTGCAAAACCTTCATTAAAGTTACAAAAGAAAAAAGAATTTACAAATGAGCCAGTATCATTTTGTTTTTTTGGAATCCTTCCTGTAGTAGGCTTAAAAAGATAAACATTATCTAAGTCATATTGCATCACTCCATCAATAGCAGTATCCCAATCTGATTGATAGCTACTACCTTCCCAAGCATTCCAACATTCATCCCTTGCAGATTGAGATGTCCATAAATGAACCCATATGAAATCATATCCTTCGTTTGCTGCTTCTGGAGTAAGAATATTTGCACCATTAAGTCTACAATTCATCTCGTCTAGCATTGTATTCCACATAGTAATTAACCCAGCTAAATTTTGTGCAGAAAAATTTGGACCAGCTTTCATCCAGGTGTATTCAACCATTGATTCTGGCTGTGAAGATGCTTCTTGTTCACTTTGAGAGCAAGCACCTATTAAAAAAAGAGATGTAAGTAATAGAAATGATTTTTTCATAATATATAAATTGTTTTATACCTATTTATAACATATTTAAAATAATTAAAAATCTTATTTTAAAAAAAAAGCAGGCTTATTTGCCTGCTTTAAGACCTAGGGGACATGAAATAAAGAGGATTTTCAAAGGCCTATACTTATAGGACTAAAAAATTATCTAAAAGTTCAAAATTTTTCGTTACGAAATATATTATGCTTCCAAGAATTAAAAAAGATCCAAATGGTAGCCTATTGTCATAAACTTCTTTATTAATGAGAAAGAAAATACATCCTATTAGCGAGCTTACAAGCAATATAAAACTAAGTGATACTGGACCAAATATGCTTCCAATAGCACCAAATAAAATAAAATCACCACCACCAATTCCGTCTTTTTTTCGAATTAATCTATAAAAGAAATTAACTGACCAAAGTGTAAAAAATCCAAAAAAGAATCCATAAAGAGAGAAAAGTAAACCATTAACATTTAACAAATTAAAGAAGCTATCAACAAACATATTGTAGAAACCATTTGTTGTAAGACCAATTAAAATTAAAGATATGTTTAACCCAAAAGGCAAATAAAAAAATTTTAAATCTAAAAAAAATAAAATATAATACAAAAAGAATATTAAAAAAGTGATATAAAAAAATAAACTTAGTCCGTACGAATAAACTAAAATTAGACCAATTAGTAAAAAAGATATTTCTGCAAGAGGGTATTCTATTGAAATCTTTTCTCTGCATTTAATACATTTGCCTAATTGAAATATAAATCCTAACAAGGGTATGAGATATAGAGGATTTATTTGATTTTTACAGTTTGGACAAAAAGATCTTGGATAAAAAATATTTAATTTTTTTTTATTAAGTATCTTTGGGTTTGATCTATGAATTACACTTTGTGCAAAACTACCAACACACATGCAAGCAAAAGCAATTATAAATAATTCTAGGTTTGAAAATGAATCAAAATCTCGATATTGATTGAATTCATAAATATTTAACAACTTATTTTTTTCTAGTTATATAGAAACAAAATGTAAGTAACAATAATACTGGAAGGGCATATATCCCAATTATAATTAACTTATCAATCATTTATTTCACCAGAAGCATATGCATCAACTCTTCTAAAATCTCCATAACCATAAAACTTTTTGTCTTTATACATTATTAGTTGAAGACATGTTAAAGGATCTGTTATTACAATACTATAATTCATGTCCTCTAGTTCTTTTCTTGTTTTGTTATCTAGGGAATATTCGATTTCTAGAATATCTGGGAACCACTGATGATGAATTCGACGAGCTTTTGTTGTTTCCTCAAGATTCATGTCAAAATCAATTATATTTAATATAGATTGAAGAACAGCAGATATGATCCTTGATCCACCAGGGCTGCCCGTAGTAAAAAATAATTCATTATTTTTCATAACTATAGTAGGTGTCATTGAACTAAGAGGCCTTTTGTTTGGTGCAATCTCATTTGCTTCGGCTCCGAGTAAATTAAATTGATTGGGTATACCAGGCGCAGCCGAGAAATCATCCATTTCATTGTTCATTACAATACCTGTTCCCTTAATTACAACACCTGACCCAAAAGTTGAGTTAAGTGTATATGTAGATGAAACGATATTTCCATCTGAATCAGCGACTGAAAAATGAGTTGTTTCATGGCTTTCTGTTTCAAGATACATACCAGGTTTTACTTCACCAACTGGTTTAGATTGACCAATTTCAATATCATTGAAGATCCTTTTTCCGTACTTCTTACTAGTAATTTTCTCAATAGGGACATCGTAGAAATCTGGATCACCTAAATACTTTGATCTATCAGAGTAAGCATATTTCATAACTTCTGTTAGCAAATTAATATATTCTTTCGAATTATGATTCACTTTTTTTAAATCATAATTCTCTAAGATATTTAACATTTGGATGATGTGCAATCCACCAGATGAGGGAGGACCCATAGTAATAACATTATTACCTCGGTATTGCGATATTAAGGGTTTTCTCCAAACAGGATTATAATTTTCTAAATCTGATTTTGTTATAAGTCCATTATTGTCTTTCATTGCTTTAGCAATTTTGTTTGCAACAGAGCCTTTATAGAATCCATCTCTTCCTTTTTCGGAAATAATTTTAAGTGTTTTTGCTAAATCAGTTTGAATTAACAATTTTCCTTCAAAATTGGGATAGGATACTTGAAATATATTTTTTGTTTCATTAAAAAAAGATAATTTTTCATTATATTTAAATAAAATATCTGCTAAGAAGGGTGTAATCTCAAAACCTTTTTCAGCAAGATTAATAGCATCCTCTAATAAAACAGACCAAGGCAGAGAGCCAAATTTTTTATGAACATCCCATAATCCTGCAACAGTTCCTGGCACGCCAATTGAAAGATAACCAAAAGTCGATAACATCTGATCATTAAATGAACCATCTTGATTCAAGTACATATCTTTTGTAGATAATAAAGGAGCTTTCTCTCTGTAGTCTATTGAGTATGATTTTTCAGTTTCTTTATCATACATGACCATAAACCCACCACCACCTATGTTTCCAGCTCTTGGAAGAACTACTGCTAAGGTAAATGCAATTGCAATAGATGCATCATATGCATTACCACCTTTATTAAGTATTTTTTCTCCTACTCTGGTAGCTAAAAAATGTTGAGTGGACACCATTCCATTATTGCTCTCAGCAGTCTCAATCTGTGCAGGCGAATACCCAAGGGTATTCATATAGGCTATGGGATCAGACCCAGATATATTAAGAGATAAAACAGAACAAATTAAAAGAGAAACGATTGTTCTTTTACATAAGATTTTCATTTGCTATGTCTTTTGCCCATTTATAGTCAGCTTTTCCATTAGGCGCTCTTTGTACTACACCTTTGAAGATAATACCTTTAGGTAATTTATAGCCAGCTATAAATTCTCTTGTTGCCTCAAGAAGCTTGGTTTCAGAAATATCAGCATCTTTTACTAACGAAACTACAGCTATTACTTTTTGCCCAAACTTTTCATCTGGCAAACCAACAACTAAACAATCAAACACCTCATCATTTCTTTTTATAGCTTCTTCTACTTCCTCGGGATATATTTTTTCTCCAGCCGAGTTAATGCAATTACTTCCTCTTCCAAGAAGAGTAATTGTTCCGTCTTGCTCATATTTAGCATAATCCCCTGGAAAACTATATCTGACTCCATCAATTTCTTTAAAAGTCTGTGCAGATTTCTTTTCATCTTTGTAGTATCCCTCAGGCACAAGACCACTTGTACCAATTAAACCAACTTTATCCGAACCAGGCTCTAATGTTTCTCCGTCATCTGCAAGAATAATTACACCTGGATTGATCGAAAATTTCGCAGTTTTTGGAGGGTTATCTCTAGTAGATACGGAACTACCCATTCCGCCTTCAGTTGAACCCATAGTATCCATAAGTTGCATATCATGATGTTCAAGCAAACCATTTTTAACTTCTTCACTCCACATTACACCACTTGAAATAATTGTTCTAACAGATTCAATATTAAATGGATTTCCAGTCTTTTTCGCAATATCAAGCGCATTGAGCATTGGTTTGGCAAACGCATCTCCAACGATCACAATATTTGTAACACTCTTATCTTCGACTTGTGACCAAAGCTGATTAGCATCGAAGCCTAAATTAGGAGTTGTGATAACTGTTCCACCTAAATTAAGTGGAAGAAAAGCTCCCAACCACATACCAGTTCCATGCATAAGCGGACATCCAACAAGACTTTTTATAAAGTTATTATCTTTATCTTGCTCTTTAATTCGTTCTGTTAAATTATTTAAATCCTCTGGAACATCGTATCCCATAGCTTTAAGTGTTCTAAACAAGTAAATAAGAAATTCACCTTGCTTATACATTACCCCTTTTGGCATTCCGGTTGTTCCACCTGTATAAAGCATATAAATTGTTTCAGGATCTCTATAGATTCTATCCATAGGATTCATTTCAGCAATTAAATTTTCGTAATGAAGACAATCATTAAATTGTGATTTGGTTCCATCAGAGATTTCTATCCAAACTTTTATATTTGGCAAAGAATTAGATATTCGTTTAATTCTCTCTCCATAGCATGCATGATAAAAAACAGCCTCAGAATCTGAGTTTTCTAACAGATAAATTAATTCCTCTTCGACATATCTGTAATTAACATTTATTGGACAACCACCAACTTTAAAAATGGCATTTTGACAAATTAAATATTCATTTGAATTATTTAAATAAAGACCAGCTTTTGAATTTGAAGATAGTCCAGCCTCTGACAAAGCTGTAGCTATTTTGCTTGATCTCAGATCATATTCTTTCCAAGATACAACTTCTTCTCCACAAATGAGAGCATCATTATCTGGAATGATGTCAGAGATTGTTTCCCAAACCGAAGCAAAATCTAAATTCATATTAAACCCCTAAATTACTATTTAATTTATTCTATCGTTATAATTACAATCTTAAAAGAAAAATTTATAAGCAATACAAATGAATGAACTAAACAAATTATTTGATGAAATATTATCTGAAAAAACAGCTCCTGGTGAGTTGTTTGAAACAAAACTAGTAACAAACGAGAAAGGGGTTACTTTCACAGAATATGCAAACTTTCCAGATAGCATAAGAAATTTTTTTGATTTTGGTCTCTTACATGCAGAAAAAGATTGGTTGGTATATGAAAACGAAAGATATACCTATCAGGATGCCTTTAAAAAAGGAGCTCAAGTCGCCAATGCACTATTAGCCGCTGGAATAAAAAAAGGAGATCGTGTTGCGATATGTATGCAGAACAATCCTGAATTTATATTTAGTTACATGGGAGTTGTCGGAATGGGAGCAGTTTGTGTCCCATTAAACTCATGGTGGGTTCCCGAGGAAGTTAAATATGGCTTAGATCATTCTGATGCTAAATTGATATTTGGAGATAAAAAAAGACTTCAAGGTCTTGAATCACTCACAGATGTAAAAAAAATAATTACAACTTATACACCTGATGAAAACTTTATATCTATTCAAAGTTTTATTGAAGATCATTCTGAGCAATGGCCTGAAGTTTCAATTAATAGAGAAGATCCAGCAACTATTTACTACACTTCAGGATCAACAGGTAAGCCAAAAGGAGTGCTATCTTCACAGAAAGCTGTAATTGCAACAATGTTTAGTTGGACATGTTACGCCTCTATCATAAGTGAAAGAGAAAGTAGGCTTGGTAATGATAATGTAACACTACTTAATCCAGATTTATCAATTCTTTTATGCGTTCCTCTTTTTCATGTTACAGGAAGTCATGTTGGCTTTTTTATGTCAGTTTTGGTCGGAAGAAAAATTGTCATGATGAAAAAATGGGATGCTGGCGAGGCGTTAAAACTTATCAATGATGAGAAAATTTCTGATGTCACTGGTGTGCCAACTCAGACATGGGAACTATTAAATCATCCTGACAGAGATAAATATGATTTATCAACTCTTAAAAATCTCAGTGGAGGAGGAGGGCCTAGACCAACAGAGCATGTTAAATTGCTTGATGATGGATTTGAGGGAAGACCTGGCATTGGATATGGACTTTCAGAAACTAATGCATTGGGAACACTGTGTAATGGCGATGAATACGTATTAAATCCCTCTACAGCAGGAAGAGTGGTACCTCCACTAACTGAGATTAAGATAATTGATGATAAATGGAACGAGTTACCTGAAGGTGAGGTGGGAGAGATAGCAATAAGATCGATTGCTAATATGATTGGTTATTGGAAAAATCCAGATGCAACAAAAGAATGTATGAATGAAGAGGGATGGTTTAAATCAGGTGATGTTGGTAAGTTCGAGGGACCCTTATTATTTATATCTGACCGAATAAAAGATATGGTTATAAGAGGTGGCGAAAACATCGCATGTCCGGAAGTAGAGAGTGCAATATATCAACACCCAGAAGTATTAGAGGCATGTGTATTTGGTATCCCAGATGAAAGATTGGGAGAGCTTTTATGTACTGCAATTTACTTAAGGAATGAATCTAATGCGACCGAAGATTCAATACGTGAATTTTTATCAACTAAACTTGCAGCATTTAAAATACCAGCTGTGATTGAATTTGTTTCAGAGCCGTTACCAAAGTTAGCTTCAGGAAAATTTGATAAACCAACACTCAGAAAAATCTATACTATTAATTAAAATTTACTTTCAAAAAGATCAAAAAAGAGAGAGAATAAATATTGCTAAATTTTAGATTCTTTATATGAACAAGAATATTCTAGTTATAGAAGATGAGCCAGACATTCGCAAAAACCTTGAATATAATTTAGGCCGTGAAGGATTCATAGTATCCTCTGTGGCTTCTTTGTATGATGCCGAACAAAAATTACAGAATAATAATGATTTCTCTTTAATACTTTTAGATTTAATGTTGCCTGATGGGTCTGGTCTAGATTTATGTAAAAAAACTAAAGCAAATCCTGAAACTGAATCAATCCCAATTATTATATTAACTGCAAAAGACGATGAGGTTGATAAAGTGGTTGGTTTTGAATTAGGTGCTGATGATTATGTAACTAAACCTTTTAGTGTAAGAGAATTAATTCTAAGAGTTAAAGCAATACTAAAACGTGGCAGTAAAAAAAGTGACTTGGTTGAAGTAGAAAGACAGTTCGGCGATTTAAAAATTGATGTTGATTCTCATGAGGTTCATGTTGACTCTTTACAAATACAGCTCACGGCTCTTGAATTTCGTCTTTTAAGACAACTTGTAGACAAAAGGGGTAGAGTTCAGTCAAGAGATCAATTGTTATCCGAGGTTTGGGGGTACAACTCTGATGTTACAACTAGAACAGTTGACACTCATATAAAAAGACTTAGAGAGAAGCTAGGATCAATGGGTAAATATGTTCAAACTATTAGAGGTGTTGGATATAAATTTTCAAGAACTCCTGACTAAAAATGTCATTTAGATTGCGAATATTTACAGTAATATTTATATCTATGGGAATAGGAGTTATGTTCTCATATGTATTAACTCAAAATTCTAATATCCCACTATTACTTATAGTACTTTCGCTATTTATAGCTGCGACAATAGCCTCGGTAATTTTTGCTAGCTTTGCGTATAAAAATATCTCAAATTTAGAGGCTCTTACTTCTGATATCGCAAAAGGGAGTCTAAAAAAGAAATCTATCAAAGCCTTACAAAAGAATAGAGGTGATTTTGGTAATGTCGCCACAAGCATATCGGAAATATCGGAGAATTTAAAAAATAAGATTAATCTAATTGGTAAGCAAAGAGATCAATTTGGCTCTGTGCTTGACGATCTTGGGGAAGGAATTGTTGTTACAGAC
>PBKO01000004.1 GCA_002721465.1 Gammaproteobacteria bacterium
TGAATATTCAGAAAAGATTACGCCTTTCATGGATAATGATGTTTCTAAAGAATTACTTAAAATATTTAAAAAAGAAAAAATAAAATTTCATTTATCCTCAAAAGTTTTCGATGTAAAAGCAAAAGAAACCAGTGTAATTGTCAAGGCTGAAAATAAATCCGGAGAAACTTTAGAGTTTGTTTCAGATTATTGCCTTGTTTCTGTTGGGAGAAAACCCTACACCGAAAATTTAGGTTTGAAATCCGTTGGTGTTATCACTGATGATTTAGGAAGAATTACTATTGATAGACAATTTAAAACATCAAATGAGAATATTTTTGCTATTGGAGATGTTGTTAGTGGACCCATGTTGGCACACAAAGCAGAAGAGGAAGGAATTGCAGTTGCAGAAATTTTAAAAAATCAAAAACCACATATTGATTATAATTTAATTCCAAATGTCATTTATACCTGGCCTGAAGTCTCAAGTGTTGGAAGGACTGAGCAACAACTTATTGAAGAAAAAATTAATTACAAAAAAGGAAATTTTCCTATGAGAGCTCTTGGTAGATCAAGAGCTAGTAATGATTTAAGCGGTTTTGTAAAGATTTTAGCTGATAAAAAAACTGATCAAATACTTGGAGTTCATATTATCGGAGCTAGAGCAGCTGATCTAATTACTGAAGCTGTAACAGCAATGGAGTTCAAAGCCTCCTGCGAGGATATCGCTATGATGAGTCATCCACACCCTACTTACTCTGAAGCATTAAAAGAAGCTGCCCTCGCTGCTTTGGAAAACAGGGCTATTCATATTTAGATTTTTAGCATCTCTAAAATTCTTATATATCTAGGTATTGCGTTTTTTATTTCTTCTAAAAAAATAAATTCATTAGCAGTATGTGACCTGGTTGAATCACCAGGCCCTACCTTAACAGAGTCACAACTGATTTTTGATTGGTCAGAGAGTGTCGGAGATCCGTAAGTGTTAATTTTTAATTTTTTAGCAACATAATTAATTTGATGACCACTGTTAATTGATTTACTATTCAGGTCAAGATTTCTTGGCAATATTTTACAGTCTATATTTTCATTAAATATCTTTAATATCTGTTGATTTGAATACAAATCATTAACCCTTACATCAACAACCATTTTAACATTAGAAGGAACTACATTATGTTGTTTACCAGCATTTATTTGGGTAATTGTTACTTTAACTTTACCAAGAGTTTGGGAAACTTTATTAAAATTTAATGCATTGATTTGATCAATTATTTTATTGATTTTTTGAATTGGATTATTATTATTAGGATGAGCTGCGTGACTGGATTTGCCCTCAATAATCAAGTCAAAAACAATTAATCCCTTCTCGGCAATAGCAATTTCCATTTTTGTTGGTTCTCCAATAATAGCAAAATCAATTTTGGGGAGTTTTGGTACAACACTTTTTATTCCATTAGGTCCGGACTTTTCTTCTTCTGCAGAAGCTAAAAAAATCAGATTAAAATCTAAATCTTTCCTGTTATAAAAAAACTTGAAGGTCAAAAGTAAAGAAACTAATGATGCACCAGCATCATTGCTCCCTAAACCATAAAGCTTCCCTTTTTCGATAATTGGATCAAAAGGATCATTTGTGTATGAGTTGTTTGGCTCAACTGTGTCATGATGTGAATTTAAAAGAATGTTGGGTTTTCCTTTATCATAGTATTTGTTATAACAATAGATATTATTTACATGTCTTTCGAATGGAATAGAATTTTTATTGAGCCAATTTTCTAACAGTTTTGCAGTGTTTTCTTCTTGAAAAGAAAATGATTGTATTGATATTAGTTCTTTTAATAATTCAACAGACTCTAGATAAAGTGACTCCACATTCATTTTGATATTTCAAATATACCAATATCTTGATTTTATGTTAATTTTATATTGCAATAATGAACAGAAAAGAAAAAATTTTTAAAGTAGAAAATATGAATCATTTTAAGGATAAACTTTTGTTTTTCTCAAAATTAAAAGAAAATGTTATTCTTCTTGATTCTAATAGCAAAAAAAATGATTATGAATTTATCTTTTCTTACGGTAAAATTAGTGAGTTAAAAAGTTTTGATAATTCATTAGATAAGCTTGATAATTATATTAAAGAGGTGGATGATTGGATTTTTGGATTTATTTCGTATGATTTAAAGGAAGAAATTGAGGGTTTTAAGTCAAAAAATTTAAAATATTTTAATGTACCTAATTTATCTTTTTTTCAACCATCTACTGTTTGGGTTTTTGATGGAGCTGAACTTAAAGCATTATATTTTGATGAAAAAGAATTATTTGAAGTATGGAATGAGATTAATAAAATTCATATAAGTTGTGATAGTAATAAAAGTAATCCAAACGTAGAGTTAAAGGGCAGATTGTCAAAATTAGAATATATTAAAAAAATAAATAACATTAAAAAAAGAATTAAAATGGGAGATACCTATGAGCTAAATTTTTGTTTTGATTTTTTTAATGACAATACAAAGATTGATCCTGAAAATACTTTTAAAAAACTTAATAAACTTACCGAGTCTCCAATGAGTGTATACTATAAAGACCAACATCTTTATATGCTATCTTCTTCCCCAGAAAGATTTATAAAAAGAAATAAGAAAACTATTATATCTCAACCAATTAAAGGAACTAAAAAAAGAGGTAAAAATATAGACGAAGATGTTTTTATGATTAACTCACTGAAGAATAGTATCAAAGAAAAATCCGAAAACCACATGATAGTTGATTTAGTTAGAAATGATTTTTCTAGAATTGCTAAAAAGGGTTCAGTTAAAGTAACAGAACTTTCAAAAATTAATACTTATAAAAATATTCATCAAATGGTTTCAACAATAGAGGCTCAAATTGAAAGTGACATGTTTTTTTCAACAATTTTAAAAAGTACCTTTCCTATGGGAAGTATGACTGGAGCCCCAAAAATAAAAACAATGAAAATTATTGATGAATTAGAAGAAACATCAAGAGGAATTTATAGTGGTGCAATTGGCTACATCGACCCTGATAAAAATTTTGATTTTAATGTCGTAATTAGGACCATTATCTATGATGATAAACTTTCAAAAATATCAGTTAATGTAGGGAGTGGAATAACTTTTAAATCTGATCCAGAAGATGAGTATGAAGAATGTTTAACAAAAATTGATGCATTAAAAAAATCATTGTCATGAGTCACTTTTTGTTTGAAAACAATGTTTTAAAAAAACTAAAAACGTTCAAGGAAAAAAAAATTCTTGTTTGCATGAGTGGTGGCTTGGATAGTACTGTACTTGCTCATTTGCTATTAAACAATAATTTTAAAATNTCTGTTGCCCATGTTAACTANTCTANCAGAGGAAATGAAAGTTTGAAAAATGAAAAATTTNTAAGAAAGTTCTGTAAATCAAATAAATTAAAATTGCACCTAAAAAAACTTCGAAAAGGTGAATTANATAAATCTATACAAATAGAGGCTAGAAAAATTAGATACGATTGGTTTAAAAAAATTTTAATTGAATACAATTACGACTTAATTACTACAGCTCATCATCTGGATGATAATGTTGAAAATATTCTAATCGGAATGTTTAGGAATCCATCAAGAAATAATTTAACACTCATTCCAAAAGTGAATAAAAATATTTTAAGACCTATTTTAAACGAAAAAAAGGATGATATAATTTCATACGCGAGAGCTAATAAAATTAAATTTAGTGTTGACTCAAGTAATTCTGAAGGGTATTATTTAAGAAATCGAATAAGAAATATTTTAATTCCTGAAATTGAAAAAATTGATAAAAATTTTACAGAAAAAGTTTCTGATATTGTTGAATCAATAAGCTCTTTAAAAAACGATTTTATAATGGATAATTTATTCATTAAAAAATTAGATTTCATTGAGGTTGATAAGAGGGACCTACAAAATGAAAAATCATTGAAATACTTTATTGAAAATTTGAAAAATTTTAATTTTTATAACAAGAAGGAAATATTAAATTTTTTGCTTGCAAAAACCGGAAAGAAAATTGTATCAATTACCCACACAATTCTCTCGAACAGAGAGTTTTTTTTAATTAAGAAAAATCAAATTCTTGACTCAAAAGAATATGAATTAGAAATGGGTATCAATCAAACTCCATTTGTTATAAAATTAGAGAGGTCAGATGAAGCAAAAAAACCGAATTCCAGAGAAGTGTGTTTGTATGATGATATTAAACTTCCATTAATCATCAGAAGACCTAAGATCGGAGACATCTTCTATCCATACGGTATGAAGGGAAAAAAGAAGCTATCTAAATTTTTTAAAGACAAAAAAATGTCGATTTTTGCCAAACAAAATCAGTGGGTGCTATTGAAAGGAGATGATATTTTGTGGATAATTGGGCAAAGAGCAGACAACAGGTTTATTAAAACAAAAGGTAAATGTCTAAAAATTTCTATCTAAGTATATTTTTTATTTTATTTTTAAATGTAATTTCAGCTCAAAATCCTATTGAATGGATAACAAATTCTGAAAAAGTAAATGATAGTACCTACAATCTAATTACTACTGCAAAAATTGAAAACAACTGGAGGCTGTATTCTCAGTACAATGAAGAGGGAGGGGCAATTTTAACTGAGTTTATTTTTTCTGATTCTTTGATTTTAAAAAATTATTCTAAAGTTATTGAACCTGAACCCATTACAAAGTTTGATCCAGTCTTTAATTTAGATCAATCATACTTCGTTGATGAAGTTACCTTTAATCAAAGAATTGTGTTATCTACTATAGACCAAGATTTGGTAAGTCAAACCGTTTACTATCAAGTTTGTGATGATCGAGTATGTATTTTTCAAGAGCAAGACTTAATGTTTAACCTCAGTGGGGTTTCTAATTTGAACAAAACAGTTTTTGATTATAATTCAGTTAAAAGTGAACTAGTTATTA
This sequence comes from Gammaproteobacteria bacterium, assembly GCA_002721465.1. Taxonomy (GTDB): domain Bacteria; phylum Pseudomonadota; class Gammaproteobacteria; order Magnimaribacterales; family D2472; genus SAR86A. The sequence goes on from PBKO01000004.1 coordinate 4,928, forward strand.
ATTTCAACAATAAGGAACTAATTTCATCAGGTCAAGATATTTCTTCAAGTTATATTTCCAATAATTACCTGAACTTGTTTGTTCTTGGGTTTTTAGGCGGAGTTTTGGCTCTTTTAACTCCCTGCGTATTCCCTATGATTCCATTAACTGTTTCCTTTTTCTCATCCAAGGGAAGTTCAGGAAAATTTCTAAGCATAATCTATGGTTTGTTCATTGTTTTTATTTATTTGAGTTTAAGTCTACCATTCTACTTTATTGAAAATATTAACCCTCAAATCTTTAATCAGATATCAACAAGTCCTGTATTGAATTTCATATTCTTTCTAGTTTTCATATTATTTGCTCTTTCACTATTTGGTTTGTTTGAAATAACATTACCAAGTTCATGGACAAATAAAATAGATAGCGCTTCAAATGTTTCAACAGGTATGATTTCCACGTTCTTTATGGCATTAACATTATGTTTGGTTTCATTTTCTTGTACTGGACCTATCTTGGGTTCACTTTTAGTTGGAAGTATTACATCACAATCTGGTGCTTTGGATTTAACATTCGGAATGCTTGGTTTCGGCGTTTCTCTTGCATTACCTTTCACTTTTCTTGCAATTTCACCGAATTCATTAAAAGTTTTACCTAAATCAGGTATATGGTTAAGTAGAGTTAAAGTAATTCTAGGATTTGTTGAACTAGCATTAGCATTTAAGTTTTTATCTAATACTGATTTAATTCTTGAGCTTGGTCTTCTTAAAAGAGAAATCTTTATCATTGTTTGGATTTTAATTTCCGTCTCATGCTTAATTTATTTAATCAATTCATTAAGATTTAAGCGATCTATAGCTTTATACTTATTAATTGGATTTTTTAGTTATTCAACCATAAATTTATCTTTAGGTGTTAAGGAAAAAAGTAATTATAAGCTGGGTTTGTTGAGCGGTCTTCTCCCACCTACATTCTATACAATTTATGAAAACAACAATGGATGTCCACTCGGTTTAAATTGTTTCAAAGATTTTGAAAAAGGTTTATTGGAATCAAGGTACACAAACAAACCAATGCTCATAGATTTTACTGGATGGGCTTGTGCTAATTGTAGAAGGGTAGAAGAAAATACCTGGTCAAAAAGCGATATTTACAACATGATTAATGAAGAGTTTATTTTGATTTCCCTTTATGTTGATGACAGATCAAAATTGTTAAATAATGAGAATATAAATCTCACAGACAAAAATGGAAATACTAAATTTATAGAAAATGAAGGTGAAAAATGGTCGGCTTTCCAAACTTTAAATTTTAATATTAATTCTCAACCATATTATGTTTTAGTATCACCTTCATTAGATATTTTAAATTCACCTATTCAATATACCGATACTCAAACATACAGAGATTGGCTCAAGGAAGGTTTGGAAAATTTTGAAGATAATAATTAATTATAGCTTATTTTTTAAAGTATATTTCGTCAAATGGTACTCTAATTTGATCACCATAGATTCCCTTTTCATCTCTAATACCACAACTTATTATCATATTAATTTCAGAGGATCTAGGAAGCGATAGAGCTTTCTTAACTCTAAGTGAATCAAAACCCTCCATTGGACAAGTGTCATATCCATTTGATGTCATACTCAACATAAAATTTTGGGCAGCTAAAGCACTACTTTTGTGAGCAACAACTCTCATGTCAGATCTTGTTACCTGTCTGTAAATGGGTCGGAACAAACCAATTATCATGGCATTTAAATACCTGAAAAGACCTAAAATACCATAGAACTCTTTGTAAACTGTTGGAATTAAATACTTGTAATATTTAATTGCAATATTTTTATTTTTAAGATGTTTATCATTTGTCTTTAAATTTCTCGTTTTTATTTTTTTTAAATTAAACAACCTTCTTTTATTCCATAAGTCTTTCCTAGTAACTACTACAACAAATTGACTAGCTGTTCGAGCAGCAGGTTGATCAAAGCAAGCTGAGGAAACTTTTGTCATTAATTTTTTTGAAGTTACATGATAAAACTCCCATAACTGCAAATTACTACTGTTTGGGGCTAATGAAGCATGTAATATAGAGTTCTTAACCTTATCATCACTTATGTCAATATTTTTGAACTTTCTTACAGATCTTCTAGTTCTGACAATTTTATCAAATTCTTTTTTCATTAAACAGAAATATATTTAATTAGTTTTTTAGTCAATTTAAAAATAACTGAATTCTTACTCAGCTTATATTTAAAATTTAAATCAAAAATATTAGACTTTATTATATAAGGTTTGTAATGACTAAAAGTTTTGAAAGATTCGTGTCCATGATATTTTCCCATTCCTGAGTTACCAATTCCACCAAATGGAAGGTTTTTATTTACAATTTGCCCAATTGTGTCGTTAATTGCACCACCTCCAAATGAATAGCTATTGATTAATTTTTTTGCATACTTTATGTTGTTTGTAAATACATAAAATGCCAGGGGGTTTTTACAACCTTCTAATATTTTATTTAGCTCATTATCAGAATTATATGTTATTATGGGAAGAATGGGTCCGAATATTTCATTCTCTAAAATTTTATCTTTTGGGGAGGAGATCTCAACAATAGTTGGTTCAAAATATTTTACCTTTTTTTCAAACCTACCACCATAAATAATGTTACTATTTTCAAGGATTTTGGAAAGTCTTATTACATGATTCTCATTAATAATAGCTGAGTAAAAAGGACTATTTTTTGGATTATTGCTGTAAATTGATTTGAGATTTTTTATAATTGAATTCACGAATGATTCTTTCACGTCCTTGTGAATAGCTAAGAAATTTGGAGCAATACATGTTTGACCACAGTTTAAAAATTTCCCAAAAACTATCCTTTTTGATGCTGTTTCTATTGAAACATTTTTATCAATAATACATGGATTTTTCCCACCTAGTTCAAGGGTTGTAGGTGTTAATGTTTTTGCTGCCTCTTTTGCAACTATTTTTCCAATAATGGTACTTCCTGTAAAGAAAATATAATCCCATTTCAGACTCAATAAATATTTTCCAATTTCAGGTCCTCCATTAATAATATCCACATGCCCTCTNTCAAATGACTCGTTTATTATTTTTTCTAAAACCTTTGATGTGTTAAAGGAATGTTCTGAAGGCTTTAANACCACAGTATTTCCNGCAGACACAGCACCAATAATTGGCGAAATCGAAAGTTGAAATGGATAGTTCCANGGTGAAATATTTAAAGTAACGCCATAGGGACTAGGTACAATGTAATCAGATGAAATAAAGTTTAGTAATGAAGATGATACTCGTTTTCTATTTGTCCATTTTTTTGTGTGTTTAATAAAAAAATTTAATTCATTATAGATAATTGCAATTTCAGACATGTAAGCTTCTGCATAACTTTTACCTAAATCCATTTTTAGAGCATTAATTATTTCATCTTCACATTTAATAATAATTTTTTTTAATTTTTTTAGAGATTCAATTCTTATTTTCGGATTGATTGTTTTTTTTGAATCAAAAAATTCTTTTTGATTTTTCAAAATATTTTGACAAAACTGAATTTTAGTCATCATTTAAAATTAAATAATCAATATAATAAGATAATTTCTACTTTTATTATGATAAATACTATATTTACTAGATACTCCATTTATATGGAGTTTTTTTTTAAAAATGGAACTAAATAAGTACAGTAAAGTAATCACAAAAAAAGGTACTCAACCTGCTGCACAAGCTATGCTTCATGCAATCGGATTAACAAAAGAAGATTTTGAGAAACCATTCATAGGTATTGCCAGTACAGGGTATGAAGGAAATCCGTGTAATATGCATCTAAATGACCTATCTCTTCAAATAAAAAATGAAATAGACAAAGAAAAGGCTGTACCACTAATCTTTAATACAATCGGAATTAGTGACGGTATTTCTATGGGCACGAAAGGAATGAAGTATTCGCTTCCCTCGAGAGAAGTAATTGCAGATTCGATTGAATCTGTCGTTAATGGTATGTCGTATGATTCTTTAATTACAGTTGTGGGATGTGATAAAAATATGCCAGGTGCCTTAATGGCTATGATTAGATTAAATAGACCATCAATTTTAGTATATGGTGGAACAATATCTCCAGGATGTTATAAGGGAAAAAAACTAGATGTAGTATCAGCTTTTGAGGCTTGGGGTGAAAAAGTATCAGGAAAAATTTCAGATATTGATTATGAAAATATAATAAGGAACGCTTGTCCAGGTCCTGGTGCCTGTGGAGGTATGTACACTGCAAATACAATGTCTTCTGCCATTGAGGCAATGGGAATGTCACTACCTTATAATTCATCCAATCCAGCTGTAAGTGACCATAAATTAAATGAAAAGAAGAAAATTGCCAGTTCAATTTTAAATTTAATCCGAAATGATATAAAACCTAGTGATATAATTAATAAAAAGTCCATAGAAAATGCAGTAAGGTTAATTACTATATTGGGAGGTTCTACAAATGCTGTATTACATATACTGGCTATTTGCAAAACTGCTAATATTGATTTCAATATAGATGATTTTCAGAAAATATCAAATGAAACTCCATTCCTTGGAAACTTAAAACCAAGTGGAAAATATCTGATGGAAGATTTACATAACATTGGTGGTGTCCCTAGTGTTTTAAAGTTCATGATGGACGAGGGTATGTTAAATACTGATTGTTTAACTGTAACGGGAAAAACAATTGGTCAAAATCTTGAGAAGATACCAAAATTGGATTCCAATCAAGATATCATAATGCCATTAAATAAGCCGATTAAAAAATCAGGTCATATTAGGATTCTTTATGGAAATATTGCTTCTGCAGGATCAGTCGCAAAAATTACTGGAAAAGAAGGTTTGGTTTTTAAAGGAGTTGCCAGGGTTTTTGATTGTGAGGATGATGCAAATGAAGCAATTTCGGATGGAAAAATTCAGAAAGGTGACGTTATTGTTATAAGATTTGAGGGACCAAAAGGTGGACCCGGAATGCCCGAAATGTTAAAGCCAACATCTGCAATCATGGGTGCTGGTCTTGGAAACGATGTTGCATTAATTACAGATGGAAGATTTTCTGGTGGTACGCATGGATTTGTTGTTGGACATATTTCACCAGAGGCTGCTGACGGAGGTGTGATTGCATTAATCAAAAATGGTGACATTATTATTATTGATGCAGAAAAAAATGAAATTAATGTGAAATTGGATCATCAAGAGATTGAATTAAGAAAAAAAGCGTGGATGAAGCCTGGATTAAAATATAAATCAGGTATTTTGTACAAATATTCTAAACTTGTATCAAGTGCATCAAAAGGGTGTATAACAGATTAATATGAAAAAAATTTCAGGAGCAGAAGCTATTATAAGATGTTTAATTTCTGAGGGAGTTGACGTTTTATTTGGTTACCCAGGTGGTGCAATAATGCCTGTATATGACGAGCTTTATAAATTTCAGAAAGAACTTAATCATGTTCTTGTTAGGCACGAACAGGGTGCAACTCATGCAGCGCAGGGATATGCGAGATCTTCTGGAAAAGTTGGTGTTGCCATTGCAACATCAGGTCCTGGTGCAACAAACCTGGTTACTGGCATTGCTGATGCTCAAATTGATTCAACACCTATGGTGTGTATAACTGGACAAGTAGCATCTTATTTACTTGGCTCTGACGCATTTCAAGAAACTGACATTGTTGGCATATCTACTCCTGTAACAAAATGGAATTATCAAATCACAAAAGCATCAGAAATAAGTGAGATTATTTCTAAAGCTTTCTACATAGCCAAATCTGGAAGACCTGGACCTGTTCTAATAGATATTACTAAAGATGCACAATTTGATATGATTGAGGATTTTGAGTACAAAAAATGTATAAATATTCGAAGTTATACGCCCACACCTACGTTTGATAAATCTGTAATTCAGGATGCTGTAAAATTAATAAACAAATCAAAAAAGCCTCTCATAGTTTGGGGACAAGGTGTTATTTTAGGTAATGCAGAGCCTGAATTCAAAGATTTTGTTGAAAAATCTGGAATTCCCTCAGCCTGGACCATTTTAGGTGTTTCAGCAATTTCAACCAATCACGAACTCAATGTTGGTATGGTTGGTATGCATGGTAATTATGGACCAAATATACTAACTAACCAATGTGATTTGTTGATTGCAATTGGGATGAGGTTTGATGACAGAGTCACTGGGGATCTAAAATCATATGCAAAACAAGCTAAAATTATTCATTTCGAAATTGATCCAGCAGAAGTTGATAAAAATGTTAAAGTTGAATTAGCTGTCATTGGTGATGTAAAGGAGACCCTAAAAAAAATACTTCCCCTTGTAAAGAAAAGAAACCATGATTCTTGGGTGTGTAAGTTTAGAGAATTAAATAAAATTGAGTTTGATAAGGTGATAGATAAAGAATATAACAAAGAACATGGAGGATTGAGTATGGCCGAAGTAATCAAGTCAATAAACGAAAATACCGATGGTAATTCGATTCTTGTTACCGATGTTGGTCAGCACCAAATGGTTGCATGCAGATACATGAATTTTAATAAATCTAAATCCAATATAACCTCAGGCGGACTTGGTACTATGGGTTTTGCACTACCTGCAGCACTTGGGGCAAAAATTGGAGATCCAAAAAGAGAGGTTATAGCTGTTATTGGTGATGGGGGCTTTCAAATGACCATTCAAGAATTAGGAACCATTTTTCAAACCTCATCGGCAGTAAAAATTGTAATATTAAACAATGAGTTTTTGGGGATGGTAAGGCAATGGCAACAATTATTTTTTGATAAAAGGTATGCATCCACTGAAATGACTAACCCAGATTTTGTTACAATATCAAAAGGTTATTTTATTGAATCAAAACGTGTATCCAAAAGAAAAGACCTTAATTCATCAGTTAAACAAATGTTATCACATGATGGGCCTTTTCTGTTGGAGGTCTGTGTCGAGAAAGAGGACAATGTCTTTCCAATGATACCTTCTGGATCTTCAGTTTCTGATATAAGACTCGAGTAAATGAAAAAAATGACCTATACAATCTCTATATATACAGAGAACAACGTTGGATTACTTAATAGAGTTTCCCAAATATTTTTAAAAAGACATATTAATATTGCTAGCATTACATCATCTGAGTCTGAGATCCCTGATATTTTTAGGTTTATAATTATAGTTAATGTTAGTAAAGAGCAAGTTGTAAAAGTTGTTAAGCAAATTGAAAAACAAATAGAGGTTATTTCAGTTTTCTTCCATACTGATAAGCAAACTATATTTTTAGAGACTGCACTATACAAAGTTAAGTCCAGTTCACTGTTTGAGGAGAAGCAAATTCAAAATATAATTAAAGAAAGTAGAGCAAATATTGTAACCGTAAAATCAGACTTTTTTGTAATCGAAAAAACAGGGTGGAGGTCTGAAACTGAAGATTTGTATAAAAAATTAAAACCATATGGTTTGTTACAATTTGTAAGATCTGGAAGAATTTCAGTAACAAAGAAATCTATGGAAATTAGTAAAATTTTAAATGGTAAATAAGAATGAATAATTATTATAATAATTTAACTGAGTTAGAAAAAAAAGAACAATTAGCAAAATGTAGATTTATGAAAGAGTCAGAATTCTCTGATGGCATAAACGCTTTGTTATATAAAAAAATTGTCATAATTGGTTGTGGTGCACAAGGTTTAAATCAAGGTCTAAATATGAGAGATTCTGGATTAGATATCTCTTATGCCTTAAGAAAATCATCAATTAAAAATCAATCACAATCATTTAAGAATGCAATTAAAAATAATTTTATTGTTGATACTTATGAAAAATTAATTCCTGATGCTGACGTTGTAATAAATTTGACACCAGACAAAAACCATTCAGAAGTAGTCAGAAAAGCAATGCCTTTAATGAAACTGAATTCGGTTCTTTCATATTCACATGGATTTAATATTGTTGAAGAGGGTATTTCAGTTAGAGAAGATATAACTGTAATAATGGTTGCTCCAAAATGTCCAGGCACAGAAGTCAGAGAAGAGTTTTTGAGAGGCTTTGGGGTTCCAACTTTGATTGCTGTTCATCCCGAAAATGATTCATTAGGACTGGGCTTAGATATTGCTAAAGCATATGCAGTTGCTACTGGTGGTCACAAAGCAGGTGTTTTAGAATCTTCATTTGTTGCTGAAGTTAAGTCTGATTTGATGGGAGAGCAAACAATTTTATGTGGTGTACTACAATCAGGATCACTTTTGATTTATAAGAAAATGATTGAGCTTGGATATGAATCAGATTTCAGTATAAAATTAATTCAAAACGGATGGGAATCAATAACTGAGGAACTTAAACATAAGGGCATTGGAGGAATGATGGATAGATTAGATAATTCATCTAGATATGTTGCTCACAAACTTTCTAATCAATTAAAAAAAATAATGACACCATTATTTGATAAACATATGTCTAATATTTTAGATGGAACATTCTCAAAAGATATGATGCAAGATTGGTTAAATAATGACCACAAGCTGTTGAATTGGAGGCAAGAAACAGGTAAAACAAAATTTGAATTAAATAGTGCAGGATCAATGAAAATCGATAATCAGCAATACTTTGATAAAGGAATTCTAATGGTTTCTTTTGTAAAATCTGGTGTTGAGCTTGCTTTTGAAACTATGGTGAACAATGGGATTATCGATGAGTCAGCTTATTATGAATCACTTCACGAATTACCATTAATTGCTAATTTAGTTTCTAGAAAAAAGCTCTACGAGATGAATAGAATTATTTCTGATACTGCAGAGTATGGTTGTTATTTATTTAATAATTCTTGTATTCCGTTGCTAGAAAACTTTATGGATAATATTGAAAAATATCAAATTGGATCAACTTGCTCAATTGAATTTGATAAAAATGAATTAGAATCTTATGATAAAAAAACTAACACTCATCCAATTGAAAAAATTGGTGAAGTGCTTAGAAATAATATGAAAAATATGAAAAAGCTTATTTAATACTCATTAATTATTTCTTATGACTGGCATTATTCTTGATCCAAAAATATAAACAACTAAAATGTTACATTCAGTTCCACCTGAGTTCGATATAAAAGAACCAATAAATCATAAAACATACCTTATTGGCGGTAAAATAAGTAAATGGGATGGTGAATACAGTGAAGTAAAATCAACCATATTGTCATCGAAAAAAAATATTCCTTATAAACTTATTGGACATTCACCCAAAATGGATGAAAAACACGCTTTAAAAGCATTGGATGCGGCTGATAAAGCTTACAAAAACGGAACAGGTAAATGGCCTACAATGAAAGTGTATGAAAGAATTAATTGTATGCAGAAATTTGTTGACCTAATGAAAATGAAAAGAGAAGAAGTTGTAAAGCTTTTGATGTGGGAAATTGGTAAAAACTTAAACGATTCAAGAAAAGAGTTTGATAGAACAGTAGA
>PBKO01000001.1 GCA_002721465.1 Gammaproteobacteria bacterium
AAATTATTGACCTGTACCGTGACCCTTTTACTAGACCTCGTGAAAAAGTAATTAAAAGGTATAAAGAACTTGTAACTTGGTGTGATAGAATTTATATAGTTTCACCTGTTTGGTGGTTTAGATTAACGCCAAGAATGGAAATTTTTTTCGATGAAGTATTTGAGCCTGGATTTGCTTACAAGTTTGTAAATATTACCAAAACATATGCCTATCCCGTCCCCTTTTTAAAAAGTAAAAAAGTTAGAACATATGTAACGCACGGTGCACCAGCATTGCCAGTCCTGACATTGTATGTTAATTCTGTAAAGTTGAGACTTGTAATGGGTGTTTACACTTTTGTTTTTGGTTGGAGATTATCACTCTTTACTAAAACAAAACAATTCTGGTCGGTCCCTTTTGTTTCAGATAAAAAAAGAAAGAAATACCTAAGAACTGTTCAAAAAGATATTCAAAGAGATTTAAGGCAATCTATAAAATCTCAAAAAGAAGTATTATCTTCATTATAACAACTAATCAATGTATAATTTCAATACGAATGACTATTTAGTCAGAATACCCCTTTTCATAATATTTTTTTGGTTTGGATTTTTGAAGATTATTGATTTGTCTCCTGCTCAGCAACTTGTAATGGATACCGTATATTGGATGCCTTTTCTTGACGCTGCAACTTGGACAATAATTATCGGTGTATGGGAGGTCTTTATTGCAATCTTTTTCTTATTCAAAAGAACAACTTTAATTGCTATGGTTCTTCTAATTCTTCAAATGACAGGCACTTTTTTACCACTTGTTATACTCCCTGAGGTAACATTCCAAAATTCGAATCCTTTTTTACCAACATTGGAAGGGCAATACATTATAAAGAATATAATCATAATAACTGCTGCTTTAATAATTGGTGGCACCCAATTGAAAGTAAGATTCTTAAGTAAACCCTTTCAAAAAAATGGGTTATAAAAGCGAAATATTTGTCTATGTTTGGCTATCCTTAGTTCTAATATTAGTTAGTATAGAAATTTACAAAAAGCTTAAAAAAAACTAGAAATTAGGTTTTGCATAGTTTTTGCTTAATTTTATCTCATGAATGCATTCTTCTTAAAATATTACCCTATCATACTAGCCTTTATATCTTTTTTATTTTCTGTTTTTCTCTGGTTTAGCGGCGATAAACTGAGTGGAATTTTTGTTGGAATTTGGGTTCCATCTATTCTTGCTCTATCAATTGCAATAAGACAAAGAAGAAATGATGATAAAAATTTAGGAAATGGATAATAAAATAATTTTTATTGTTGGTCTTGTGATATTTTGCCTTTACTTAATTGGCTTTCTGTCAGTTATTTATACCCAAAATAAGATACAAGACGAAGAGCTAAAAAATGATCCAGAAATTAATAATAACTAAGGATTAAAGTTCATGGCGGTTTCTATCAATGCTAGATGAGAATATGCCTGAGGAAAATTACCTAACATTTTTTTTGTTTTAAAATCTAAATCTTCACTAAACAAACCTAGGTGATTAGAGTTTGATAATAATTGATCGAAAAGACGCTTAGCTTTAGTTTTTTCACCAATTTTAAAAAGACTATTTATGTACCAAAAAGTACAAACTGTAAATGATGATTTTGGCTCACCAAAATCATCATTATTTTTATATCTAAATAATAAACCATCATACAGAAGCTCTTTTTCAATTGCCTTAACAGTATCGATGTATTTAGGGTCTTTACTTTCAATGAAACCGTAGGACTCCATTAAAAGAACTGATGCATCTAAAAAATCCGAGCCATATGATTGAGAAAAAGCTTTAATCTTAGGATTCCATGCATTGGATAAAATATCATTTTTTATCTCATCTCTAAGCGGAATCCATCTATCTGTTTTTCTCCCTTTTTTAATCAAATTTGATATTTTTATTGCCCTGTCAATAGCCACCCAGCACAGCAACTTTGAAAAGGTAAAGTGTTGATCTTCATTTCTAAATTCCCAAATTCCTTTATCTGGTTTTCTCCAATTTTTTTCTACGACCCAAACAACAGACTTTACAATAGACCATAGTTGTTCGTACTTATAATTTTCTTCTTTGAATTTTTCAATCTGAAAATGAATTACATCAACTAAAATTCCATATATATCGTTTTGTTTCTGAGTATAAGCTGCATTACCTACTCTAACAGGCTTAGAGTTTTTGTAACCTGACAAGTGATCTAGCTTTTTTTCAGTTAAAATTTTTTGTCCGTCAATTCCGTACATGATTTGTAGCTTTTCATTTTTATTTGGAATCAAATTAACTATGAAATCAATAAAATTTTTTACGATTCTTTCGTGTCCAAGTTTTGCAATAATCTTAATGACCATCGATGCATCTCTTATCCAACAAAACCTATAATCCCAATTTCTTACCTCACCAATAGTTTCAGGGATTGAGGTGGTAGCAGCAGCAAGTACTGCACCTGTTTTTTCAAAAGTTAATAACTTTAAAGTAATTGCGCTTCTTTTTACTTCATCATTATATAGACTGTACTTAGGTCCTTTTTTACACCAGTTTAACCAATATTGTTTTGTTTTTTCAAATTCTAGATTTGATTTTTTCAGAGTTTGAACATCAATTTTTTCATTATATGATAGGTTTAAATATACTGGCGTAGTCAATTCAAATTCTATATTTTTTAAAATTTTATTCTTTTCAATATCTGTATATAGAAATAATGTTTCATAACTAGCCTCTTCAAAGACGCTGACTATAAAATCTTCTTTTTCATAAGTTTTTGTTTTTCCATTTGCATATTCAAGGGTAGGATTATATAGCACCTTAATTTTTGGTATTCCTTTAAGAGGTCGAATCATTCGCTGAAGTTCTGGTGGATTATAAAAATTTTGATCATCCAACTTAAACCTTGTCATAAAATCTAGCACTTCAAATTCATTTTCATTATTTCTGAATTTGGTCTTGAGAATAGCAGTATTATTTATATAATGCTGAGTAATTACATAGCTTTTATCAACCTCAATTTTAAAGCTTCCTCCGATTTTTTCATCAATTATTTTACAAAAAACAGCTGAAGAATCAAATTGTGGTAAACAACACCAATCTATTGAAGAATCCTCATTTATGAGTGCAGAAGATTTACAATTTCCTATAATTCCGTAATTTAAGCCTTTGTCCTCAATCATTGTTTTTCATTTTTATAAATTCGCAATGGAATTATGAGAAAAAATATAATAGTTTCTAACAGATTACCAGTTAACGTAACGAAATTAGAAAATTCTTTCCTATTTCAATCATCTAGTGGTGGTTTAGCTACAGGTTTAAAGTCAATTCATCAAAAATCAGACTCATTATGGATTGGATGGTCTGGTCTTTCTTCTAGCGAACTAAGTACACAAAACAAATTAGAAATAAAAGAATCACTTGAGAAATTAAACCTTGACGAAGTAGAATTAACAAAAAAAGAAATCGATGAATTTTATTATGGTTTACCTAACAAATGTATTTGGCCTTTATTTCATTACTTTATTGAATTTGCAAAGTTTGATGAAGATGATTGGGAATCTTATGTTGAAGTAAATAAAAAGTTTTGTAATAAAATAATTGAAAAAGCTGCACCTGATGCTACTATTTGGGTTCATGATTACCAACTTTTACTTCTTCCAAAAATGTTAAAAGAATCAAGACCTGATTTAACAATTGGGTTTTTTCTGCACATTCCATTTCCGTCATTTGAAATTTTTAGAATATTTCCTTGGAGGAACGACCTATTAGAAGGTATGCTGGGAGCTGACTTAATTGGGTTTCATACATTTGATTATCAACGTCATTTTTTAAGCTCAGTAAAAAGGATCTTGAGATATGATGTAGATTTTAATAGAGTAAATTTAGGATCTCGAGAAGTTGTTGTAAATACATTTCCAATGGGTATCGATTACAATAAGTTTAATAATGCTGCTAAACTTCATAAACAACAAAAAAAATCACAACAATCTGAGTTAAAAATACAACTGAATTTACATAAAAAATCCTCGGATCAGAGTAAACTAATTCTTTCAATAGACAGACTTGATTATACTAAGGGAGTAATTAATCGTATAAAAGCTTTTGAACTTTTTTTGGATAAATATCCTCAATATTTAGAAAAGGTAAGGCTTGTTATGCTAAGTGTTCCGTCCCGATCTGACGTGCCAGAATATAAAAGATTGAAAAAAGAAACGGATGAATTTGTTGGTAGAATAAATGGAAAATTTGCTACTGTAAATTGGACGCCAATATGGTATTATTATAGGCATATGGACTTTGACGATTTAATTGATTTATATATGATATCTGATATTGCAATGATTACACCCGTTAGGGATGGAATGAATTTAGTTGCAAAAGAATTTATTGCGACAAGGATTGAGTCTGATGGAGTATTAATATTAAGTGAGATGGCAGGTGCATCAAAAGAGCTTTTTGAAGCTATAACTGTAAATCCTTTTGATTTAGATGCAATGGCTGATAGTATATTAAAGGCCATTAAAATGCCAAAGGATGAACAGAGTAGAAGAAATCAAACTATGCAGAAAAGGCTAAGTAGGTATACAGTAAAATACTGGGCTAATGCGTTTTTCAAAGCTTTAAATAATAAGTCAAAAGAGATAAAAGAACCCTCTACCATTAAAATTAAAAATGGTGTAATGAAAGATATCCAAAATAAATTTCATAAAGCAAAGAGGAAATTATTATTGCTAGATTATGATGGGACATTAGTGAGTTTTCATCACAAACCCGAAGCCGCTGTTCCAAAAAATGAAACTCTGGAAATATTAAAATCTATTTCAAAAATTGATAACACAAGTGTTGCTATTATTAGTGGAAGAGATAAAACGTTTTTAGAGAAGTGGTTCTCTAATTTAGATATTACATTGTTTGCTGAACACGGTCATTTCCAAAAAAGATTTAACAAAAAATGGATAGAAAAAACACAAAGAGATAATGATTGGAAAAAAAACTTTATTCCAATTTTTCAAGACTTTACAGATAGAACACCAGGAACATTTATCGAAGAAAAATCAAATTGTATAGTATGGCATTATAGAAAAACTGATCCTGAACTTGCAAATGATAGAGTTGTTGAACTTAAAACCGTAGTTAATAGTTTAATTTCAGAAAACTTGATAATGATGGACGGTGATAAAGCAATTGAAATAACCAATGTCAATATAAACAAGGGAAGCGCAGTGAATTATATGTTAAGTGAAAAGGAATATGATTTTATTTTGTGTGCAGGTGATGATATTTCTGATGAAAACATGTTTATTAATTTACCAGAAAAGGCATTTTCAATTAAGGTAGGTAGAAAGGCTACAAAAGCAAAATATTTTCTAGAGGGTCCAAGTGACATGATTAATTTATTAAAAAAATTACTTGAGGTTTAGAGAAAAATTAATTGATAAAAATCTTTCTGATCAACTAAAGTGGCTTTATAAAACTATAATAAATGCTCCAACTGATTACTCCTTTATAGATATAAGAAATATTTGTAGTACAGAGTTTGCTAAAATTTTTTCCAATGTAAAATTTATTTTAAAAGGAACAGAAAATTTACCCAAGGAAAGTAATTCTATATTTGTTTACAATCATTTGAATAATCACATAAATTATTCAGTTTTTGATGACTTTCAAATAACTCTTGATAGTCACTTTATTAGCAGTATTATTTTGAAAAAGTATTATGCTAATCCTGGGACTAGGGTTGTTAGATGCTCATTACAGGATGAAATAAACCATTTTAACTACTACGATAAGTTTGATTATGTAAGAGTATTTGCTCAAAATTTTATTCCTCCAGACATAAGCTACAGTCAAATAAAAAATTTTAATAAAAGTTTCTACACAAAATCTATAAATGAACTAAAAAAGGGAAATGGAATTGTTGTTAGTCCTGAGGGATTTTCAAGAAAAACCGAAGAATCGCCAGGAGATTTTAAAATTGGAGTTTTCAAATTGGCCACTAAATTAAAACCCCAGCCAAAAATTGTCCCTGTTATAATGGCAAATTTTGATAAACTTTTGTCAGAAGCTACCTACAAGTGTGAAATCATGAAACCATTTAAGATGAGTGATCATGGGATTAATGACGAGAATGATCCAAAACTAGTAGACTTTGTTAAAGATTATAATGCACAATATAAAAATTGGGTCAAAGATTTAATCATAGAAGATTTAAACTTTGAGGGTGAGTTAAAAAAATTAAAAAAATTAGTGAATAATAAAAAAGAGACCAATAACCAACTCGTATTTTATGGAAGTTCTACAATTAGACTTTGGAAAAGATTAGCATCCGATTTTTCAAATTTTAATACAATTAATCTAGGTTTTGGAGGTGCTTTAATTCAAGATTTAAGTAAAAACTTTAATAATTTATTCGAAAGTTTAAATCCTAAATATATCGTAACCTACCTAGGAGGTAATGACCTTACATTGAACTACAGCGCTGAAAAAATTTCCCAAAAGATCGTTGAATTTTTCAAGAAAATAACTGAAAGATTTCCAACTACATTAATCATAAATCTTTCAATAAAACCTTCATTTGAAAGAATAAAAGATATTGAAAAAATTGAAAAAATAAATAGCTTGATTGAAGCTGAAAGTAAAACCGACAATAAATTAATACAGTTAGAATTTTACAATGAACTAATGATAGAAAATAAAATAAACTCTGATTTCTACTTGCAGGATGGACTACACTTAAACACTAAGGGGTATGAAATAATTATTAAAAAATTAAAACAATTATTAAAAAACCTTGATTAATTAATTGGGACTATTGTGTCAAAAATAGCTTCAGAAAAATAAAATTTAAATTTTAATTCATCATCTTTTTCTACAAGGTAAGCGCTCTCAAGCCAGTCAAAAATCAACCTAACTTTTCCGTCCGGAGTATTTATATCAAACTCCCCGTGATGTTCTAAACTTACGTGGGCTGAATTAAAATCAGTATCTATTTTTGTGTTTTTAAATTCTCTTTTAGATTCAATGATATCAAATGATTTTACAAAATCTATAAACTCATCAGTGCTGTATCTTTTACTATTTTCAAAAATGAAAAAATCGTCTGTCACAATTTCACTAAATCGATCTACATCGTTATCAACAATCTGAAAAATTTCATCTAATTTTTGTTTTACATCAGATTCAGAAACTTTATTAGTTTCTGTAATTAGGACATACAACATTCCTAAAACAATACCAATAAAAAAGAAAAAACCGAGCTTATAATTAAATATATGTTTCATTGTTTATTTTTTTTACCAAACAAATGTAGGGTTTCTTTTGTAGTTGGTAGTAAAATCGCTAATGGTATTAGAAAAATCCACCATCTTGGAAATGTAGGAGTGCTATCTTTTTCTGCTTCACTTAAATCACCTATATTATCTAATTGCTCATAGATTATCAAATCTTGTAAGTAAGAGTTATAATCTACAATTAGCATCAGCGTAGTGACTGCAATTGCAATAATCAGCCTAGATTTAAATTTCATTTATTTTCACTTTCTTTTTGCTCATCCAATTTTTCATTTGGATATTTTACCTTACTGTATCCATATGCCATAAAATACGGGTCTTTAATTTCTAGTTTAATCTCGTACTTATCTTCGAACTTATCAATAATCTCCAAAATTTTATCTAGGTTCTTCCTTGTTTTTTTCTGTATTCTTAAGCAAACTTTGTCATTAAAATCTATAAACCATAATACTTCAACTTTTTGTGTTCCGTATTGTCCACTCCATTTTTCAGTTACATGAGCGTAATGTTTAATTTCTCTCCAAGTCTTTTTTTTAAGTGTAATGGGAGCTAAGTATAGGTCCTTTTTTATTCCCTCCCTATTAACCTTAACAGTAGTAATGCAACATAGAGCATATAAAATTACACAGGGAATGATAATATTTAGATTTTGGAAAAAAAAGTCCTGAACAGAGTCTATATATAAGGGCAGCAAAAGAATTAACAGTCCTCCAAGCATATCTAAATTTATTCCAATTGACTTAAACTCTTTCATCTATTATAAATTTAATTATTAATTGTTTTTATTCATAACGTCCAGGAACTAAAACAGAGCTTAAAACGTCAAAAACCCTTTTTGGGACAATTTTTAAAAGACAAACAATTAACTTCCATGTTTTAGTTGGTACAACAACTTTTTTGTTCTTAATCATTCCATCAACACCTTCTTTTGCAATTCTTTTCGCTGATTTTTTTAAAAAACTTGGAACACTATCCATCTCATTTTGAACGCCACTTGCCATGTGAAAATTTGTTACAGTATACCCAGGACACAAAGCTGTTGAATATATTTTGTGCTTATTATATACAGCGTTTAAAGACTCATTAAATCTATTCATAAATGTTTTTACTGGGCCGTACAATGATTGAATTGATGATGGGGGTGCGTATGCAGCTACTGAGGATACAATCATTATATTTCCTTTTCCAGCTTCAATCATTTTAGGTAAAAATATTTTTGTCAAGGCAATCACAGATGTTGAAAGAACCCTCAGAAATTTTTCTTCATCATACATTGGCGTAATATGAAACAAATCGGGCAAGGCATATCCTGCGTTATTAATAAGGGTGTCAATTTGATAACCTTTTGATTCACAAAAATCATAAAGCATTTTGGGTGCATCCTTTTCACTTAAATCACATTTAATGTAATCTGATTTAACTCCATAATTTTGAGATATTTCAGATGAAAATTGAATTAGTTTTTTTTCACTTCTCGCTGTCAGAATTACATTATATTTTTTTTCAGCAAGACACTTTACAATTTCTAATCCAATTCCAGAGCTTGCACCAGTAACAAGAGCATAATTGTTTGACATTTTATAGGGATTCTACTTTCTTTCTATTATCATCAGAATTCGTGTCAATCAGTTTATTGTAGGGATCAATTCCAACTTCAACAGGCTTCTGATCTAAGATAATTGACAACTTGTTATTTATGGATGTGATTTTATGTTTCTTTAAATAGAGCTCATTATCATCATCTTCTCCAAAAACCCCTACATCAATATAGTCTTCTAAGTAGACTGAATATTCAGGCTTTCTCATGTCATCAGACTTATAAAAAATCGAGTCTCTTTCTTCATCTCCAAAAAACATTTTTCCTTTTTCATCATTTCTATACTTACTCACTCTAAACTCCAAATCAACTTGATACTTTCCGTTTTCTAGTTCTTTAGATTCTGCCTTAAGTACTCTATTTTCATATAATGTAATTGTTTCAAACATATCCTTAATTACATAATTTAGGCTGTCAGGAATTACCACTCTCAAATCGTCTACTAATTCTATTGATGTTGTATATGGTGGAGATTGGAATGCAACCTTTTCAACATAATTTGATAATGTTTTATTTAAAAGTTTTTCACCTATATAATCACTTAAAGCATAAAAAATTAATGAGCCCTTTTGATAGTGTATATAACCTTGACCATCATTATACATCAATGCATTTTCTCTTTTAGTTTCAAAAGTTCTTTGGGTCAAATACGTATCCAATGACCTTTTCAAAAACTTACGCATTTTATTTTTACCATTTACCTCCTCTGTAACTTTTAATGCTACATATTCTGAAAGGCTTTCGGAAAGCATTGTCGCACCAAGGACGTCGGCTCCAATTACTTGATGAGCCCACCACTGATGTGCAATCTCATGAGCTGTAACAACAAAAGCAAAGTCATTACCTCCTTCATCAGAGTCATCCACATCAGCTATAAACCCAAAAGTTTCAGAAAAAGGAATTGTATTGGGAAATGATTGGGCAAATGTTCCTGCGGTTCTAGGAAACTCAATAATCCTAGCTTGCTTGTGTTGGTAAGGGCTAAAATTTTCTGAACAATATTTCAAGGCTGCTTTCATTCCTTTCATCATTCTATCTAAATTATACTCATGACCTTTGTGATGATATATTTCTAAGTTAACATCGTTCCATTTGTCTCTTTCAACTTGATAATCAGCAGAATTAAATGCGTAAAAATTTAAAATTTTACTATCCATTTTATAGTGGAAATATCTTCTATCATCTTCAATCCATTCTTTTTGTAAATAGCCTGGAGCAATAGCAATTTGATCTTTTGATGTGCTTACAACAGCCTCAAAATCTACCCAATCAGAGTCATTGGAAATATAAGTATTACCAAGTGCCGTTGAATCAGATGGATGTGGTTTCAATTTATTTGGTGGAAGACCGTACTTATCTCTTGTCTTATCATCTCTCAATTCACCCCCACTATAACCTAACGAAGGNAATAGAGNNAANTTATTGACAAATGTTCCATTGTAAATAACTGGTGAGTTATTTCTTAAAAACGTNTTTGGTTGATTTTTTACGGTAAATTCTAAATTTAATGAATCCCCGGGGCTCAATGGCTCNTTTAATTTATAGATATCAAAATGATAAATTGTATCCTCTAAAACTAGAGAATTTTCTTTACTGAAATCAAACGTACTTATAGCTCGATTGTGGTTTAAAAATATACTATCAATTACATCTTTTGTTTTATTAACCATAACATACTTTCCTGATGCACTTACATTTCTAGATTTGGGAAAAAGATCAACATTAACGTTTACTGAAACAATTCTAGGTTGACTGTAGCTCTCAAATTTTTTGTATTTCTTTTCCCATTCTACTGTTTCGATTTCTCTTTCCTTGGCTGATTTTCTGACGTTTACTATATTATTTACATAATAAATATATCCACCGATTGAAATAAACAACAGTGTGAAAAGCGATAAGAAAAATGGATTTTTTCCATTAAATCTTGATTTTGCAATTCTAAACTTTTCAGCTATTCCGCTAGATAGTCCCCTGTTGTAAAATAAAATTGTAAGAATGTAAAAAACTATTCCAAGACTCAACCAGTAAAACTTATAAACAAAATAGTTTTGAAGCCCTGAACCGTAACCGTTCATGTCAGAATAAGAAAACCCTGGGCCTTGATTGTATTTAAATATTGATTGTTCAATACCAGCAATACTTGTCAGGGGAATACCAATTAAAAGAACAATCATCACAAAAAGTCCCAAGTAAGGATTTGGTATCAAGGTCTGTACAAAAAAGGATAACAACGCCCATATTACGTAATATATAAGGTTTAATGCGATTAGATCGTAAATGTATAATCCAATCTGAAAATCATAATATCCTTTATATATCTGAAAAATAATCCCGGTGATCATGATTAAGGATAGTAGTACAATCTGCATTTTAATAATTGCTAAAAACTTTGATCCCAATAAAATCCAATTAGGAGTTGGGGTGATATCAATAAGTTGGTTGACATTTGAGATCCTAGATCGGTGGATTAACAAACCTGCATATAAAAAAGTACAAATATTTATAGCTAATGAGAATGGTGCTCCTGCCTCAAGCATTCTCCATGTACGTGGTAATGTTGCAGTGCCAAAAATATTTCCTAATTCAAAAAGACCAACTAGGTTAAGAAGTAACCCAACGATTACTATTGAAATAAAAGGCCAGCTTTTGACTATATAAAAAAAGTCAATATTTGAAAGGCGCCAAAACAAATTAAACTGAGATTTAATTGAAAAGCTCAAGTTAATTTTGGGCAAATTAATTTTTGTAATTCCTCCAAAATTTGATTTGGTAAACCTTATTGAATCCTTCTTTTTAAATGAGAATGTAAATGCATTTTGACTAAAAGTGAAAAGTCTGTATATAGAAATAAAAACAGCAAGTCCGATTGTTAGCCATATTAGTCTGTTATAAATAAAGACTCCTTTAATAGGAATGTACAATTCATTTTGTTCTGCAACTGTCCAATATCTTGTATAGTAATCTAAGGCCATATCACCAAAAGGATCAAGAAGGGCGGCGATTAACCTATTTTCTTGCTCTTGACCAAAGCTTGCTAGAAAGCCTTGCAATATTAAAATGATTATCACAAATATGAACCCCGCTGATATATTTCGTGTAAATGTTACTATTCCGAAAACAATAGCTCCTGTGAACAACATATTAGGCAGAATGTAAATTATGTATGCATCCAAATAAGGCTTTATGTCAAATTCTGTCAAAAGATCTGGATTTGTACCGGGAAGGTTAAATCCAAGTCCAATTCCTAATGCAATTAATAATACTATTATATGAACAATGAATATTCCACTAAAAAATTTTGCAAGCAAATATTGAAGTTTTGTGAAAGGATAAGAATATAATATTGTATGCATTTCGCTTTTAAAATCTCTGTAAACGGATACTCCAATTATAGATGGATATAAAAATATTACCAAGCTGCTTAGGCCAGCGAAAAGGCCAGAAAGTGCGTATGGTGAATTTACAATTCTTGATGATCCTACTGTAACAGTAATTGAATCAAATAAACCGGCTGCAGAGCCTGAAGTCATTACTGCTATAAATAAGAAGATTAATGAATAAATATAAAAGGCTGGTCTATCTAACCAATAACTAATTTCGTTTTTGAAAATATTAAAGAACATAAATACTATTTTTTTTGATCTTCTTTTAACGCGATGAAATAAACATCATCAAGTTGTGATTCAGTTTTTTTAAATCCGACACCTGGTTTTTTTTCATTGTAAACCCTAATGTTTATTGTATTGTCGACATTATAATTGGAGGATAACACATTGTATTTTTGCTCAGCTTTTTCAAGATCATCTCTTTTAACTGCTTTTGTCCAAATCTTTCCAGAAATTTCTTTAGTAGCTTCGATAGGCTTAATGTGTTTTAATATTTTACCACCATTCATTATAGCCATATCATTACAAAGCTCTTTTACGTCTTCAACAATATGTGTTGAGAAAATCACTGTACAATTTGTCCCTACTTCTCTTATTACATTTAAAAATCTTTGTCTTTCCGCTGGATCCAAACCTGCAGTTGGTTCATCAACAATAATAAGTTTAGGGTCATTTAGTAATAATTGTGCTATACCAAATCTTTGTTTCATTCCACCAGAGTAACCGTCAACATTTTTTTTCTTGACGTCTAATAAATTGGTTATTTCTAAAAGTTCATTTACCAGTTCCTTTCGTTCAGCTTTATTACTGACCCCTTTCAAAACTGCAAAGTAATTCAATAATTGTTCGGCAGACATTTTTGGATAAACACCAAATGATTGAGGAAGATAACCTAAAACCTTTCTTAAAGATAATTGATCACCGAGAACATCAATATCATTAAAATGAATTTGACCTGAGTCTGGTGATTGAATTGTTGCAATGGTTCTCATTAACGTAGATTTTCCAGCTCCATTAGGCCCTAACAAGCCAAACATTCCTACACCAATTTTTAAACTGACATCGTCAAGTGCTTTAACTTTATTGCTGTATGTTTTTGTTAAATTTTTAATTAATAATTCCATATAATATTTTTTTAATACAAATCACCCTACATAATAGACCATTAACAATCAAAAGAGTTTAATATCTAAGTAAAAATCTGCTTCCGCACTTTGGGCATTTTGCTAGAAAAGAAATGAATTCTGTCCATTTTGATCTCTGCCAAGTGTGTTTGCATTTCAAGCATTTCATTATTATGAATGTGTCTTTCTATAAATAAATTTTTGTGAAATCTTTTGATTATCATTCTCAATAATTATTGAATAAACTCCATTTTCTAAATTATTTTCTAACTGAATTTTTGAGTTTGAACTATTTATTGTTCCACTTTTCTTTTCTTTACCAGTAATATCAAATAGCCTATACTTAAACTCACTATCAACATTTTTAAATTGTATTTCTTGATTATTAAATAAATCTCTAATTAATAGATTTTCTAAATTATACAAACTTGTGATTTCTCCATTCTTTGCATTATTTGCTCCAATATTTGGTGTTGAATTAACAGTTAATGATCTATCAAAAAAACCAACTGAGGGTGTCGCTTCAATATTGGAAAAAATATCAGAATCCCCAACTGGAATCGGAGGGTGAGCATATTTTCCTGAATATGGGATTCCTGCATCAATTGCAGGACTACTTGCAAGTAATTGATATCCTTTGGCTCCATCTAAATTTTCATCATAAAAGTTTGGGTTTTGAAAAACTGCTTGTTCATCATAATCTTTAAATCTGGTATCAACTTGCCCAAAAAAGAGGTTATTGGTCATCGATAAATTGTTATCAGTTATATTGACTTGTTTATTGCCCATTTTTGATCCATTAGTAGAACAAAAAATGTTATTAAAAATTCTTGTATTAATTGCTTGAATATCAATCGCTGTACGGTATGGATCGGAAGCTCTATTTATTACGACTGTGTTATTGTATATGTAACTATTATCAGAATTATATCCATCCTGTCCGCCAATATTATCGCTGAGCCAAATGGTGTGATTGCTATTAGTCCAATTTGGATTGCTTCTCCATCCATCATTAACACTAATATTGAATCTATAGACTGAGGTTTCATTTCCTCCTAAAATTTCGACAAAACCCCCTTCACAATCTTCCATGTAATTATATTGAATAAATGTGTTAACATTTCTGTGATCTACATGAATTCCGTGGGAGTCAAGAACTCCTCTAATTTTCAAAGCTTGGTTGTTTTGAATTATTGTATTGACACTATACCAATTCCATACTGCACTTCCCCGACCAATCATCCTTGAATTGGTTTTTGCACCTGGCTCATCGAAGATGTTATTTTCTATCAAGCAGTTTCTAACTCTTGATGGGAGTATGCATGTACCACCAATTTGTTTAAATTCATTTCCTCTAAACACAAAATTTGTATGTCTATTATCATTTGCATTGTTACCAATAGCATGCTTTGCATGAACACCAAACCTTTGTAGGTCTGTGAAATAATTATCTTCAACCAAAACATTATTAATAGGAGCTTTATTCCAGTCCGTAAAAATCCTGATTCCAGCAACTTCAAACTGGTTAAAAGCTTGCTGATCTGAGGGATCCACTTGCGTGATAGCATAAACATTTTTAAATGTCATATTCTTAAAAATAAAGTTGCTCAAGGTCTCATCACTAGTATTATGTATTTGAATTCCAAAGCTATCAGTATTGTCCACATTTGTTCTAGGTGCTTGACGGTTATTTTGGACTTCAAGATTTTCAAATACCATATTATCGTGATTCAATATGTAGATCGCTTGTTGATAATCACCTCCACCGCTTGATCCAACTTTTCCGCTAATAATCGGTTTGTCTCCAGAACCGTAGGAAGTAAATACTATCGGCTCAGATTCTGTGCCTGAACCATTGACCAACAACTCTCCAAAAAAGGAATCTCCTCTGTTAAAAAATATTGAGTCACCGGGTGATAGCTCACTGTTACTTAATTTTGATAGTGACTTCCAAGGATTTTTTTGAGAACCAGAATTTGAATCATTACCTGATTCACTGAAATAAAAATTCGTTTCATCTTTGGTATCGTCATTACCTCCATTATTGTTT
>PBKO01000005.1 GCA_002721465.1 Gammaproteobacteria bacterium
AAAATATATTCCCCTTTGCTTAAATATCTATTTCCGTCATCTGAAATTTTAGATTTAAATCCTATTTTTTTTAGGTATTTGTCACTAAATTTTTTATTTATTATTATAGGAATTTTAATTTTATTAAATCCGTAATCGGTATTAAAGTTACCTTGATTTAAGGTCTTATAGTTTTCATTTAAGATTTCAAACTCAAAATTCTTATTTTTTGAGCTAAACAGATCAATTGTAAAATTTATATCATAGGTATCAGAGGAATAAATTTTTTTATTTCCCCATGAATTAGAAAATTTAATTTCATCAAAATTTAAAAAAGAAATAATATTTTGATTACTTGAATCCTCCAAATATTTGGAAAATAAATCTAATTCTACTTTGTAAATTGATCTTCCATGGGTTCCAATAACCAACTCATTTGTACCCTCATGAATAACTATATCGTGAATTGCTACCCTTGGTAAATTTGATGAAAAAGCATGCCAATTTGAACCTAAATCAAATGAAACAAAAAGTCCGTTATCCGAACCAACATATAGTATTTTTTCATCTTTAATGTCTTCTCTTATGACATTTATAGGTGAAAGTGGAAGGTTAGTAGAAATTTCTTTCCAAGAGACTCCATTATCATCGCTTAAATATAAATAAGGTTTGAAATCATTTTTTCTGTATCCGTTAAGCGATAAGTAAATTCTACTTTGATTGTGTTTAGAGAAAATTACCCTGCTAACCCACAAGTTTGGAGGCAGATTATTAGAAATATTTTTCCAAAATTCACCAGAGTTTTGTGTTAAATATACATTTCCATCATCACTTCCTACAACGATTTTACCAAATTTAAAAACAGATTCATCAATACAAGTTAGTGTCCCGTATGGCACGTTTCCTTTTTTACCACCCTTAGTTAAGTCGTTAGAGATATCATTCCAACTGTCACCTTTATCAAAGGATCTGTGTAGCTTGTTGCTACCAAAATAAATTATATCCTGATTGTGCGGCGATATCAATATTGGGGTTTGCCAATTAAATCTTAAAGGAGATTGACCAAGTTGATGTCTTGGTTTTATCACCTTTCTTGTTCCTTTTCTAATATTTAATCTATAATAATTACCAAATTGTAAACCTGTATACACAATATTATTATCACGATTATCAATTTGTATTTGCATACCATCACCTCCCATAATTTTTGTCCAATTATTATGTCCGGACTCATGCCAATAAGGAGACTCAAAAGAGTTATTCTTTGCCATCCAAACACCATTGTCTTGCAAACCTCCATAAACATTGTATGGATCTGCATTGTCAACATTAATGGAGTAAAACTGTCCAACTGACGGTTGATTTAGCTTCATCCAATTTGCACCTTGATCATACGAAATATTGACACCCCCATCATTACCTAAGACTAAATGATCTGTGTTTTTTGGATTAATCCATAGGTCATGGTGATCAACATGCACATTGCTAGCTCCAATTCTTGAGTAGGTTTTACCAGAATCATTTGACTTTAAAATAGGTACACCATATATGTATATTTGTTCAGAATCAATGGGTGATACATGTATCCTTCCAAAATAATATCCATAACTATTATAAACAGCATCCAGATATTCTTCATTTTGCTTATTCCATGTTGTACCTCCATCGATTGATTTGTAAACCTCTGCTCCTATAACTGGAGTATCAAATAACTCAGCATTTGCATCAGTTAAAAATTTATAAATATCGTTTGGTTTTAACTCACCAGAGTTTATCTTGGACTTTAATAGCTCAGAGTTTAATTCATTTTCAAATCCATTTCTCTTTATGAATAAATTTAATTCTTCATTATCTAAACTCATAAAACCTTGCTTGGTCATATCTTTAAAATCTAACCTCTGAATTCCTTGTGATTTTTTCTCTTTTTTTCTTCTGAATTGATTGTCTAATACAGCATATATAATATTTGAATCATAAATTGCAAGACCAATCCTACCAACACCATTTCCAGTTGGAAATCCAGAGTTTTGTGTTGTAATTTTTTTCCAAATTTTTCCACCATCAACTGTTTTGTAAATAGCAGAGCTTTCTCCACTTCCAATAAAGTTCCATTCAGTTCGACTTCTTTCCCAGAATGCAGCATACTGAATTTCAAAATTATCTGGATCATAAACTATATCAATAGCACCAGTATTGTCATTTATATATAGTGATTGTGACCACGTTTTTCCTCCATCGTAAGAGTTAAATACACCTCTTTGCAAATTATTTGAATATAGGTGGCCAATTGCAGCAACAACAATATGTTGATTATCATCTGGGTTAATGATTATTCGGCTAATATGATGAGAATCTCTCAAACCAATATTTTCCCAAGTTTTTCCATTATCATGAGATTTTAAAATACCAATGCCTGGATATGAGGATCTTGATGAATTGCTTTCACCTGTTCCAACATAAATTGCTCCAGATACCCAATCAACTGCAAAATCACCAATATTCTGTGTCATACTATTATCCATAATGGGGTTAAAGGTTGTACCATTATTAGTGGTGTGCCATAACCCACCTGATGCATAAGCAACGAAGAATTCAGTTGGATTATCAGGGTTAACCTCTAAATCTGTTACCCTTCCGCTCATTACACTTGGACCAATATTGGTAATCTCTATATTTTTTACAATCGAATTATTTATATTGGTTTTGTATTCAATTTCAGATTTTTCAATTAGTTCAGCGGAGGTATAATTAACTTGAGAAAAAGAGAAAAAAGAAAAAAATATTATTAAAAAGGTAAAATTTTTCATCATTTTAATTTTTAAATTTGAGAGATATCAAAATAAATGAAATACAAAAAGATTGATACTAAATTATTTGTTAAAAATCGCAAAAATTTTGTTAATAAACTAGAACAAAAGAGTATCGCGTTTTTCAACTCAAATGACATCTATCCAATTAGTGCAGATTCAACTCTTCCATTTGACCAGCACAGGGATATTTTTTATTTAAGTGGTATTGATCAAGAGGAGAGCATATTAGTCTTATTTCCTGATTCAAAAAATATGAGTTATAAAGAAATGTTGTTTATAAGAGAAACAAATGAGCATATTACACACTGGGAAGGAGAAAAGCTAACAAAGGAACAGGCTAAAAAAATCTCAGGAATTAATAATGTTTATTGGCTAGGTGAATTTGATGATATTTTAAGAGATGTATTAAAAAAAGTTGATTTTGTTTATATAAACACAAATGAACATTACAGGCAAAATGTTCAGACCCAAACGAGAGAAGACAGGTTTATTAAAAAATTAAAAAAAATCGGTGGACTTAATTTTAAGAAAAGTAATCCTATACTTCAAAAACAAAGATCTGTTAAAGATAATATTGAGATACAACTAATTAAAACTGCATGTGAAATAACCAAAATGGGGTTTGAAAGGGTCTTAAACTTTATCAAACCCGGTGTATGGGAATATGAAATTGAAGCTGAATTCTCACATGAATTTTTAAAAAATCGATCTAGAAAATTTGCATACACACCCATTATTGCATCTGGAAGAAATTCAAATTTTTTGCATTATATATACAATAACAAGCAATGTTTAGATGGCGAAATAGTATTAATGGATGTAGCAGCTGAATATGCAAACTACTCCTCCGACATGACAAGAACTGTCCCTGTTAATGGTAAGTTTAGTAAGAGGCAAAAAACTATTTATAATGCTGTTCTGAATGTAAAAAATGAAGCAACAAAATTGCTCAGACCTGGAATTCTATGGCACGANTATCATGTTGAAGTTGGTAAAATTATGACTTCTGAACTGTTAAAAATTAAATTGTTAGACAAGTCTGATGTTCAACGCGAAACAAAAAAAACACCTGCGTACAAAAAATACTTTAGCCATGGAACATCCCATCATTTGGGTTTAGATACTCACGACTATTGTGATCTGAAAATACCTATGGAAAAAAATATGGTTTTAACAGTTGAACCTGGAATATACATNAAAGAAGAGGGTTTTGGTATTAGATTAGAGGATGATGTCGTTATAAATGATAATGGTGGTCCAACTAATCTAATGAGCAATATCCCTATAGAAATTGATCATATTGAGGAAATAATGAACTCAAAATGATTTCCATCCCAAAGACTTGATTTCGGATTTAGAACCGTTACCTAAATCTAAATATGTTTTTTTATCATTTGTGATGTGACCAATGACATGTAAATCAAAATCACTATTTTCAATTTTTTCATAATCACTTGAATTAATAGTAAACAAAATTTCATAATCCTCTCCTCCTGACATGATAACTGAAATTGGATCTAAATTAAATTCATCACATACTTTTAGTAAGGACTGATCTTTATAAATTTTATCAGAATATAACACACATCCTTTTTCTGAACTATTACACAAATGAATAATCTCAGATGATAAACCATCACTTATATCAATCATTGACGTTGGAGTGATTGAATTTTTATCTAGAAAACTAATCAAGTCTGTTCTTGCTTCGGGTTTAAGTTGGCGCTCAACCAATTCTTTGTAAGGTTCTAAATCTGGCTTACTGTTTGGATTAACAAGAAATACTTGTTTTTCTCTTTCTAAAATTTGTAACCCAAGATAAGCCAATCCTAACTTACCAGAACAAACAACTAAATCATTATTATTAGCTCCTGATCTTTTACAGATCTTTTTTTGATCTACAACACCAATTGATGTAACGGANATAATTAACCCTTTTTGAGACGAAGTAGTATCTCCCCCGACCAAATCAACTTGATACCTTTTACATGCTAAATTAATCCCCTCATAAAGCTCATCTAAAGATTCCAGTTTGAATCTATTTGACACTGCAACTGAAACCGTAATTTGCTTACATGTTCCATTCATAGCGCATATATCAGAAATATTACAAACAACAGCTTTATAGCCCAAATGTTTTAAGGGAAAATAGGTTAAATCAAAATGTACACCTTCAACTAACATATCAGTAGAAATTAAGGAATAAGAGTTTGGAANTTTTAATACTGCAGCATCATCTCCAATACCAACAATAGTTGAATTATTATAATTCTTGACATTCTTTNTTACATGTTCAATAAAACCAAATTCACCCAATGANGAGAGATCAGTTAGATTCTGATTTTTATTATTTGATTTTTCTTTGNTATGGTCCATNTTTTGTATAAAGAATACTTCAAATTTAGATTAATAAATATTTTTTAAAGGATTATATTTGCAAAATATGATTGAGGTAGACCAGACAGCAAAAGAAGAAGTTAGNAAACTAATGGAATCAGACGGTTATAATCCATCAAAAGACTTCATTCGCGTTGGTGTTAAGAGTGGTGGTTGCTCTGGCTTATCATATGAATTGAAATTTGATAAATCTGCCAACGATAATGATAAGGTTTTTGAAAATAATGGTATAAAAATTGCCGTAGATAAAAAAAGTTTTTTGTATTTGATTGGAACAACATTAGAGTATCACGGAGGATTAAATGGGAAAGGTTTTGTTTTTAGGAATCCAAATGCAAATAGAACCTGTGGTTGTGGAGAAAGCTTTTCTTTATAAATTATTATTATTATGGCCTATACTGAGGAAGAATTAAAAAAAGAATTAGAAAATCAAGAATATCAATATGGTTTTACAACTGATATTGAGTCAGAAACATTTCCTGTTGGATTAAATGAAGATATAGTAAGATCCATTTCTGAAAAGAAAAATGAACCTGAATGGATGACTGAATGGCGGCTAGAAGCTTATTCAGCATGGAAAAATATGGAAGAGCCAAATTGGCATAATGTAAATTATAAAAAACCTGATTTTCAAANTATTTCATATTACTCAGCTCCTAAAACAAAAAATAATCTTAAAAGTCTTGACGAGGTTGATCCTGAACTAATTAAGACTTTCAATAAATTAGGGATTTCAACTGAAGAACAAAAAAAGCTCTCTGGTGTAGCCGTTGATATTGTAATGGATTCAGTATCTGTAGCTACAACTTTTAGAGAAACATTGGCAGAAAAAGGAATAATATTTTGTTCTATTTCTGAAGCTATAAAAGATTATCCAGAGCTTGTAAAAAAATATATTGGTAAGGTTATTCCAAGAAAAGATAATTATTATGCAGCACTAAATTCAGCTGTTTTTTCCGATGGATCTTTTTGTTATATACCCAAAGGGGTCAGGTGTCCAATGGAATTATCAACTTATTTTAGAATTAACCAGGCAGGCACTGGTCAATTTGAAAGAACTTTAGTGATTGCAGATGAAGGAAGTTATGTCAGTTACTTGGAAGGCTGCACTGCACCTAGCAGAGATGAAAATCAATTGCATGCAGCTGTAGTAGAATTAATTGCAATGGATAATGCTGAAATAAAATATTCCACAGTTCAAAACTGGTATCCAGGGAATAAACAAGGGAAAGGCGGCGTTTTTAATTTTGTAACAAAAAGAGGTTTATGTAATAAAAACGCAAAAATATCTTGGACTCAAGTAGAAACTGGTTCAGCTGTTACATGGAAATACCCATCATGCATTTTAAGAGGTGACAATAGTGTTGGAGAATTTTATTCAATTGCTGTAACTAACAATTATCAACAGGCAGATACAGGTACTAAGATGATCCACATAGGGAAAAACACAAAAAGTACTATAATTTCTAAAGGGATTTCTGCTGGAAAATCCCAAAATAGCTATCGTGGTCTAGTGCAAGTTGGAAAAAGAGCATCAAATGCTAGAAATTTTTCACAATGTGATTCTTTATTAATGGGTAACAAATGTGGTGCACATACATTTCCATATATAGAAGTCAAGAATAAATCAGCTCAAATTGAACATGAAGCAACTACTAGTAAAATTGGGGAGGATCAACTTTTTTATTGCAATCAAAGAGGAATTGACACTGAAAAAGCTATTGCATTAATTGTAAATGGCTTTAGCAAAGAGGTCTTAAACAAACTTCCTATGGAATTTGCAGTTGAGGCTCAAAAATTACTTGAAATTTCATTGGAGGGATCAGTCGGTTAAAACTTTATTATGTTAAAAATTGAAAATTTACATGTTAGTATTGAAGGCAAAGAAATTTTAAAAGGTTTGTCATTGGATGTCAAGCCTGGTGAAATTCATGCTATTATGGGTCCAAATGGTTCAGGTAAGAGTACTCTATCATCTGTTATTGCAGGTAATGAGGACTATGAAGTTGTAAAAGGAAACATTTTTTATAATGGTGAAAATATTGAGGATCTTTCAGCAGATGAAAGAGCAAATAGAGGTATTTTTATGTCATTCCAGTATCCAGTTGCAATTCCAGGAATTACCGTTACCAATTTCATTAAGACAGCTATAAATTCCAATCTAAAAGCACGAGGTGAAAAGGAAATGCCTGCTGGAGAGATGCTCAAAAAGATAAGAGAAAAATCAAAATTATTGGAGATTGATTCAAAATTTCTATCTAGATCCCTAAACGAAGGATTCTCAGGTGGAGAAAAGAAAAGAAATGAGATTTTTCAGATGGCAATGTTAGAACCCAATCTTGCAATACTCGACGAAACCGACTCAGGACTAGATATCGATGCATTAAAGGTTGTTGCAAATGGTGTAAATAAATTGAAAAATGATGATAATGCTATTGTCATAATCACGCATTATCAAAGACTGCTGGACTATATAACACCAGACTTTGTTCATGTTCTTCAGGAAGGAAAGATTTCCAAATCAGGAGACAAATCTTTGGCCCTTGAATTAGAGGAAAAAGGATATGATTGGATTTAATTTTTAAAATATGTCACTCAAAGAAAAACTAGTTTCTTCATTTCTGGCATTTGAACTTGATACAGATACCAACTCAAAAGTTCATGAAATTAGATCAAAATCAATCAAAGATTTTGAAAAAATTGGATTTCCACATTCAAAAGATGAATACTGGAAATACACTCCCATAAGAAAAGTTTTGAATGAGGAGCTAACAATATTTAAGAAGAAAAGACATCTTCTTGAATTTGATAAAGTAAAAGACTTTTTTTTAGGTGGAATTGAATCCTATAAAATTGTTTTCATCGACGGAATGTATGATCCGCTATGGTCAAGTACAACTCACGAGGGTGCTGACATTTGTATATTATCTTCCGTTTTGGAGAATAAAAAATATGGTAATGTTATATCTAAGTACTACAACAAATTGATTAATGAGAAGGAGTCATTTAGTTTGCTAAACAGTTCATTTACAAAAGAAGGAGCCTTTATTCATGTCCCAAAAAATGTAGAACTTGAAAAGCCCGTTGAAATTGTTCATATCAACTCTGGCGGTGAATCATCATTAATGCTTCAACCAAGAAGTTTGGTTATTCTTGAAAAAAACTCAAAAGCTCAAATTATTGANAGTCACNACTCTTTAAATNTTAATGAAAAANTTNACTCTNACAAANATTCAACATNTGTTGATCCCTTAACNAATACTGTAANTGAAATTCATGTTAATGAAAATGCAAAATTGGACTANTANAAAATCCAAAATGATCTTGAAACNACATCAATAATTGACAGCACATANATTGATCAAAAAAGTAATAGTGAAGCAAGTTGTCATACNTTTTCTTTTGGNGGAAATCTTGTTCGTAACAATTTAAATTTCTTTCAAAATGGAAAGAATATTAATTCCATTCTAAAAGGAATTACAATAATTGGATCTGATCAGCATATAGATCACCATACTTTGGTTCATCACGCAAACCCCAACTGTGAAAGCCATCAAGATTATAAAGGTATTTATAATGATAAATCTACTGGTGTGTTCAATGGCCGAGTTCTTGTTGAAAAGGTTGCTCAAAAGATAAACGCATTTCAACAGAACAACAATTTGATAATTGGTGATAATGCAACTGTAAATTCCAAGCCGCAACTTGAAATATTTGCCGATGATGTAAAGTGTTCGCATGGCTGTACTATCGGACAAATTGATGAAAATGCACTTTTTTATCTAAAAACTAGAGGAATTAATGATAATGACGCAAAAGGACTCCTAGCATATGCTTTTGCAAATAGTGTGTTGGAGAATGTCGGGATGCAAGTTTTAAAAACCAAAATCAAAAAGATTATTGCAAGAAAAATTGGTGTTAATATTGGCCTTGAATTATGAATTTAAGTTTTGACGTTGATAGTATAAGACAAGATTTTCCAATTTTGTCAAAAAAAATCCATAATAAACCATTAGTGTATTTTGATAATGCCGCAACATCACAAACTCCAGTTTGTGTAATTGATTGTATTAAGGATTATTATGAAAAATATAACTCGAATATTCACAGAGGTGTACATTCTCTGAGTGATGAAGCAACCAATGCGTATGAAAATGCTAGAAATAAGATAAAAGATCATTTTAATATAAATGAGAGTAAGGAGGTTATTTTTACCTCAGGTACAACTCACTCAATTAATATAGTGTCCAATGGTTTTAGTAAAATATTAAAAAGAGAAGATGAAATTATTGTATCTGGACTTGAACATCATTCAAATATTGTCCCGTGGCAAATGATGATAAAAAATAACGAAGCTAAATTAAGAGTAATTCCTTTGAAAGATAATGGCGAGTTAGATATGGATGAGTTCAAAAATATTTTATCTAATAAAACAAAAATTGTTTTCTTAAATCATGTTTCAAATGCTTTAGGAATAATCAATCCCATCGAGGAAATTATTGATATTTCACATAAAAACGGTGCTATCGTTCTAATTGATGGCGCGCAAAGTGCCGCCCATTTTAAAATTGATTTACAAAAACTAGATGTTGATTTTTTTACAGCTTCAGCTCACAAATTATGTGGACCAACTGGTGTTGGTTTTCTCTACGGTAAGGAAGAGCTATTATCTAGGCTAGATCCTCTAATGGGGGGTGGTGAAATGATTTCTGACGTAACTTTTTCAAAGACAACATATGCAGATCTTCCCTCTAAATTTGAGGCAGGAACACCAAATATTTCAGGTGTAATTGCTTTTGGTAAAGCGATAGATTATTTAAATGAAATTGGTTTAGATAATATAGAGCAATATGAAAAAAGTTTACTTGAGTATGCAAATTCTAAATTAAAAGAAATAGATGGCTTAAAAATTTATGGTGACACAAAAAATAAAACCTCGTTAATTTCATTTAATATTGACGGAATACATTCCTATGATATAGGATCTATTTTGGATAAATTTGGTATTGCGGTAAGAACAGGTCAACACTGTGCCCAGCCTATAATGGATCATTTTGGGATTGATGGGACCGTGAGAGCATCTTTTTCATTTATAAATACAATTGAAGAAATAGACCATTTCTATGAATCTTTGATTAAAGTAAAATCTATGTTAAGTTAATTTATAACTTTATAAGATGACGATTGAAAATGCACAAAAAGATATAATTGATAACTTTTTATTTTTTGATGATTGGACTCAAAAATATGAGTACATCATTGAGCTTTCAAAAGATCTTGAATCAATGAATAAAGAACTAAAAAGTGAAGATAATTTGATAAAAGGTTGTCAAAGTAAAGTCTGGCTACATGCTGAGCTAGTTGATGGTAAAATCAATTTTCTAGCTGACAGTGAAGCAATTATTACAAAAGGTATAATTTCTATACTTTTAAATATTTTTAATAATAGAACACCAAATGAAATACTTAGCTCTAATATGGACTTTATCGAAAAAATCGGATTAAAGGAGCATTTATCTCCAAATAGAGCCAATGGTCTTTCTTCAATGTATAAGCAAATAAAATTTTATGCTATTGCTTTTAGTAAAACTTAAATCATGACTAAAAAAATTGATCCAAAAAAATTAGGTGACCTAGTTGTTAAGGTTTTAAAAACTGTTTATGATCCTGAAATCCCGGTTGATATATATGAACTTGGGTTGATATACGATGTGTTTCTTAATGAAAGTAATGACGTTAAAGTTTTGATGACATTAACAACGCCAAATTGCCCAGTTGCTGACTCACTTCCTGAGGAGGTAAAAAATAAGATAAAAGAAATTCCAGAGATTAATGAAGTTGAGATAGAAATGACTTTTGATCCACCTTGGTCAAAAGACCTGATGAGTGAAGAGGCTAAACTAGAGCTTGGATTTTTATAAATGAAATATGAAATAAAAAATAGAGTTTCTGAAAGCAAGCTTGTTACTATTGATTTTTATGATTTCTTAAAGGATCTTTCGATTGAAGAATTTGATATTAAACCTTGGTTAAAAGATGATTTAGTTCTGATTGAAAAAGACTTCAGAAAAAATGTAAGCAATTTTAATTGGTCCTTACTTAAAGGAAAAAATATTTCAATTATCTGTTCAAATTCTGCAATCATTCCTGATTGGGCATTTATGTTGGTTAGTTCTGAATTAACAAGATCTGGAATAGAAAATTTTATAGGAAATATAAAATCTTACAAAGAGCATTTAATCAATCTTAAGATTAATGATTTTGATTTAAACTCTATTGCAAATAAACCTGTCATAATCAAAGGATGCTCCGACGATAAATTCAGTAAGTTTATTTATTCTCAACTAATACAAAAGATACAGGGTGTCGTTTCAAGCATAATGTTTGGAGAAGCATGCTCTTCAGTACCAATTTTCAAAAAAAAATGAGAGGTATTTTTTTTGTATTAATAATTATCTTAATATCTAAATCCTACTCTCAAGATAAATTTACTGACTCAATTAATTCTAATTGGGAAAAGTTTGGAAAATTCACATTCCTTGGTAATCAGTCAAGTTATAGTTATTGGACCGCTGGTGGTCAATCAAGTGTTTCAGGAACTATAAAAATTGATTATGATTTGAATTATGAAAAAAGTGGATGGAATTGGGATACAAAGATTATTGCTGCATATGGTCTTAACAGCAACGCTGGTAGTAAGTTTTTAAAAAAAACTGATGATAAGTTAGAGATTAACTCATTAATTGGTAAAATATTTTCATCTTCAAGTATTGGTGATTTAAGCTACTCCAGTTTTATAAATTTTAAAACACAATGGACAAAAGGATACAGATTTAAAAAAGACTCCGATGGAGAAGAAGAAAGAACAGAGAGAACAAGGTTTCTCTCACCTGGGTATCTCCAAATCGGAGTAGGACTTTACTGGGAAAAAAATAAAGATTTTTGGGTCAACTTTGCCCCGATAACAGGAAGATTAATTCTGGTCAATAAATTTTTTACAGATGGGTTGATTGACAATCAAGAATACTTTGGTGTAAAAAAAGGAGCAACAAGTAGGTTCGAACTTGGGGCTTCTGTCAGATCTTTTTATAAATTCGAATTTGTTGAAAATGTATTTGTAACCAATCGTATAAGCTTATATTCCGATTACCTTGAAGACCCTGAAAATATTGATTTAGATTATACAATAAATACATCTCTAAAAGTGAATAGGTATTTAACAACCGACCTAATTTTCCAATTTGTTTATGATAATAATGCCGTCAAAAGACTGCAAGTTCGAGAGGTGATGGGAATTGGTTTGAGTTTAGACTTTTAGACTTTGGGTTTTGGATACAAGTAATTGTTATATGGAAATCTATTTTCATGTATTCTACTTATGTTTTTATATAAAATATCTTTTAAAAATTTGAAATTCAACTTTTCCAGTGCAGAAATATAAATTTTATGATTAGTGTTTTTTAGCCTTCTATCATTTAATTTATCAACCTTATTAAAAATAATTATAGTTTTTTTGTCACCACATTTTATTTCATTCAAAATTAGTTCAACTGAATCAATATGCTCTTGATAATTTGGGTGTGAAATATCAACAATGTGTAATAAAATATCAGA
This sequence comes from Gammaproteobacteria bacterium, assembly GCA_002721465.1. Lineage (GTDB taxonomy): Bacteria > Pseudomonadota > Gammaproteobacteria > Magnimaribacterales > D2472 > SAR86A. The sequence goes on from PBKO01000005.1 coordinate 12,801, forward strand.
CTCTTGGATCTCCAACAATGTACTTTTAAACGATTCAATCAGTTGAGTAGGAAGCTTTCTGATAAAACCGACAGTATCAGAAAGTAAAAAAGGTAAATTTTCAATAACAACTTTTCGAACTGTAGTATCTAAAGTTGCAAATAATTTGTCTTCAGCAAAAACTTTTGATTTAGAAATTTGATTCATAATTGTGGATTTACCAACATTTGTATATCCAACTAAAGCTACTCTTACAAGTTTGCCTCTATTTCCTCTTTGAACTGACATTTGTTTATCAATACTAAAAAGTTTTTTTTTCAACAATGATACCTTGTCTCTAACAATTCGTCTATCTGTTTCAATTTCTGTCTCACCAGGTCCTCTCATCCCAATACCTCCTTTTTGTCTTTCTAAATGTGTCCAAAGACCTTTTAGTCGAGGCATTAAGTATTCGTATTGAGCTAACTGAACTTGTGTTTTTGCGTAACTGGTTTTAGCCCTTTGAGCAAAAATATCTAAAATTAATCCTGTCCTGTCTATTATTTTTGTTCTTAATGTCTTTTCAAGATTTAACTGCTGACTAGGTGTTAGTTCATCATCAAATATTACTGAACTAATGTCATTATTTTTTATAAAAAACTGTATTTCTTGAATTTTTCCAGAACCAATAAAGGTTTTAGGGTTTGGTTTATCTATCTTTTGGATAAATCTTTTTAAAACCTTTCCCCCGGCTGTTTCTGCTAAGAAACACAACTCATCTAAAAACTCTTGAACCATGGTTTCTGAGTTATTGCTAATTATAGCGCCAACAACTACTGAGTTTTCATAAAAAATATTTTTATTTTCTATCAAATTTCAGGCTTGAAAAACTTTAAACTTAGTTCTGAGTTAGCAAAGTCCAAATATGAATAATGATTGAACCAATCGCCGCAATTGTAGTATAATGAATTATTGCCAAGATTAATTTTTAAGGGAATGTGTCTGTGGCCAAAAACAAAATAATGATAATGATCAGACTTTAATATTTTTTTACAGAAATTATAAAGTAATTCTTTTTCATTACTTTCAAATTTGATCTCATTTCCAGAAATCACACTATTTTTTCTAGATAAAAACTCACCTATTCGTATCGAAATGTCTGGATGAATACAAGAATATAAAAATTTAAAAAAAGGGTTTCTAAAAATTAGCTTTAAAAACTTGTATCCATAGTCACCCGGTCCTAAACCGTCACCATGACCAATAAAAAATTTTTTAGAGTTAATTTTAAACTTTTTTGGCTTAAAAAATATATCAATACCTAGCTCATCTTTAAAATAGCTCATCATCCATGAATCATGATTACCAACAAAAAAATAAATTTTAATTCCAGAGTCTGTTAGCTCAGCTAATTTTCCAAATAATCTAGTATAACCTTTTGGCACAACTTTTTTAAATTCAAACCAAAAATCAAATAAGTCTCCCAATAAAAAAATTACCTGTGCATCATTTTTTATGGAATCAAGCCATTTTATAAATATTTTTTCTCTTCCATGGGAATTAACTTTATCTGGAAGTCCCAAATGATTATCAGATGAGAAGTAAGCTTTCTTGTTTTCTTCTAAATTAATTATCTCCATTTATAAAGTACAAAAGTAAACAATCAATCATAACAGTTTTTCATAACAATTAAAAGGCATATCACTTTGATCTCTAAAATAAATTTTTCCTAATTTTTTATAGCCCAGTTTTGAGTATAAATGATTGTTTTTATTGTTCTGACTAAAGGTGTCAAGTCTTACAGAAAGACAACCAGACTCTCTGGCAAAATTTTCTATAAATTTTATAATATATTTTGCAAAACCTTGACCTTGATAATCTGGATGAATTGCAAGTCTATGTAAATAAATATTTTTTTTTGATGAAGTGTCCCAAATAATTTGTTTGTAAAAATCATCCATATCAAATGAGGCACAAACACAGCCAATGATTTTTTCCTCATGTTTTAAAACAAATAGATCTTCATTATTTATATCATCTATAAATGATTGTTTAGTTGGATATTTATCATTCCATTGGAAAATACCATTTTTGATCATATGATTTGTACACGCCTTAATAATTTTCATTATAAAGTCAATTTGATCAATTGAAGCAAGTTCAATATTTTTCATGATGTTAATATACTTATTTGATCGCAGAAATTATTGGACTGCCTGTTGATAGTGCGGTAAAACTTATTCCTAAAATTGTGGATAAAGTTGGAGCTATATCTTTAACGTAAATTTTTTTTGAAGTTGATCCATTTTTAATTCCTTTTCCAAAGAAAACTAATGGAACATGTGTATCATAGGTCCTTCCTGTACCATGATTGGAAGCACTAGAGGACCTTTTATGCCAAAGAGGTTTTAAAAAGAATGCTAAGTCACCTCTTAAATCTGGATGACTATTGTAGTAAACCATATTAATCCCGTAATCCTCAGAGTAAGAAATAGCTTCATCTAATTTTTCAAAATCAAATACATCATAAACCCATGGTTCTTTTTTTAATTCGGATGAGATTAGAGTCTTAATATCCTCTCGACTATACTGCGATTGAGTAATTTTATCTTTATTTAAGTATACATTATAGTTTGATACATCTTTAACATATTTTTTTAATTTATCATTAAAAACATTCATAGAGTACAATTGCTTAAAGGGTACTTTATTTTCTGATAAATAAGATGGTATGTGAGTGATACCGTGATCGGATGTTAAGTATACTAAGTAGTTGTTTTCTCCAATTTCTTTATCTAAATAATTAAGAATCTCTTCGATATTTTTATCAAGTCTGATATACATGTCTAGTACCTCAACAGAATTTGATCCAAACCTATGGCCAAGATGGTCTGTTGATGAGAATCCAATATGGAGAAAGTCTGTTATTTCATCGGCCCCTAAGTTTTCAAACTTAATTGCATCCAATGCAAAATCTTTGACGATATCATTTCCAAAGGGAGAATACTTGATCACATCATAATCAATTTTACCATTCATTTTTTTTGATATTTTTTCCAGATCGTGTGGAAAGGTTGAATTCTCTTTACCTAAATACTTTATTTCATGTTTGTTCAAATCAGGACCACTTTCTGTATAAAATTTAATATCATAATAGGTATCCCATTTCGAAATGTATTTGAATATATTAGATCTGTTATTGAAGCTTTCAACCCAATCTGGAAGTTCATCCATATAGTATGAACTTGTAATAAATCTACCCTCATTTTTTGCATTAAACCAGTAGGTCATTTCTGAAGTATGTCCAGCTGATAATACTGCAGATCTATCTTTCAAGGCGACACTGAAGGTTTTTGCCTTAAAATTTGTTGATATTCTATTTTCATCTGAAATTGTGGTTGTTTGTAAGTTTTTCGGAGATTTTTTACCCTCATCAGTTGAGGTGCCAACAGAATTTTTAAAAAAATCATCTACACAGTATACTTCTTTGCTAAGTGATGGGTTAAACCAATCATTACCAATAATTCCATGATAATTTGGTGTTGTTCCCGTTACTACCGTTGCATGACCTGGTGCAGTAGATGTAACAGCATAACTATAATGTGCATTTTTTGCATTAAAACCATCCTTTACAAGTCTTTTGAATCCTTTAGATCCATATTTATTCCAAAACTTTGGTATATATTCATATTTCATTTGATCTACAACAATACCAACAACAAGTTTGGGCCTCTCATTAAAATTGTCATTCGGTTGTGCTGAAATCGAAAATGAAAAAATGGTAAGTACAAATTTGAGGTAAAATTTCAAAATTATTTTTTACATATATAGGAAAAAATGCAATAGAAATAACTTTTTAGATTATAAAAATCTGAAAATTAGTCTCGTGAGTTGATCTTTGCTAAAAGTCTCAAGATCTCTAAATACAACCAAACTAACGTAACCATGAGACCAAAGGCTGCATACCATTCCATATACTTTGGTGCTCCATTTTCAGAAGCTTCTTCAATAAAATCAAAATC
>PBKO01000006.1 GCA_002721465.1 Gammaproteobacteria bacterium
CTATAAGAAATCCAACGGAAGAATTCGGAGTACCTTGATAACCTGACCTTTCACCAATGCCTCGAATTTGAAAATATCTTGCCCGAGAGTCTGAAGCAGCATAATTCAAATTTGGTACTAGATATGAAAGTTGTTGAAAATGTTTGATTGCTTGAGATTTAATTTCTTCAGATTGGATTACAGCAATACTAGAGTCTTCCTCGCTGATTAATTTTTCTCTAAACTCTCCCTTCACAATTATTTCTTCAATGTCTTGTGAAAAGATTAAAAAAGAAAAAAATAAGGGTATTAGAAATAAAATATTTATTCTGATATACATATGCAATTCCTCCGCAACTATTGTGTTGATCAGGTTCAAAGAGTTTCAAAAAGATCTCAGGCTAAGTTGCCACCCCTTTGCATTAATAACTTATATTAATCAATATTTCTATAATTTAAAAGTATTGATTTAAAATATAATTTAAGACGTATAAAATTATTATTTATAACCGCATATCAGTTATTTATAACATTTAATGCGTAACCGTAAATTTCGGAAATTTGATTAATTCTTTTATCTTTTGGTGTTCCAGCTCCATGACCTGCTCTATCTTCTACTCTTATCAAAATAGGGTTATTGCATGACTGATTCTCTTGAAGCTTAGCAGCAAATTTGAAAGAGTGTGAGGGAACAACTCTATCATCCCGACTTGCTGTTGTAATCAAAGTTGTAGGATAACAAACATCAGATTTAATATTATGTAGCGGTGAATATGATAGAAGATTCTCAAACTCATCTTTTTTATCTGAAGATCCATAGTCACTTTCCCAGGCCCAACCAATTGTAAATTTATTAAACCTAAGCATGTCTAAAACACCAACTTGTGGAATAGCCACTTTATATAAGTTTGGATTTTGTAACATGGTTGCTGCTACTAAAAGTCCACCATTAGATCTTCCATCGATAGCAGTCGATTTTGGGGACCCAATTTTTTTAGCATGCAAAAATTTTGCAGCGTATGCAAAATCATCAAAGACATTTTGTTTATTCAAAAGCATGCCTGCTTCATGCCAAGCATCTCCATATTCCGCACCACCTCTTAAATTTGCTACTGCAAAAACTCCATTTTGATTTTTCCATGCAGTTTGACTTTTACTAAAACTTGGTAGAATTGAAATATTGAATCCACCGTATCCATAAATTAGTAAAGGTGTATTTTCATCAATCACTAAATTTTTTTTATGACTTATATGAATTGGTATTTGTGTCCCATCTTTTGACTCATAAAATTCTAACTTTGATATATATTCCTCTGAGTCATATCCTTCTAAATCCTCTTGCCAAAAAAGTTTATACGAAAGATCTGTTAAATTTATTTCATAAATTTCTCTTGGAGTTATGTAATTTGTAATTGAAAAGTAGGAGCTTGTATCTTCAAGACCTCCACTAAAACCATTAATAGTTCCTTCTTTGGGTAATGGCAATTTAGAAATTAGCTGGCCCTTTAAATCAAAGACACTTATTTGGGAAAAAGTATCTTCTAAATAGTTAATCACAAAAGAATTATTGACAATATTAACGGATCTGATGGCATTTTTAGTCTCAGGAATTACCTCATTCCATATAAAAGAGTTATTTTTGACCTCTAAATTAACAATTTTTCCATTTGGAGCACTTTCAGTAGTATAAAACCACAAAATATTATCTTTACTGTCAATAAAGCTATATGTAGCAATTAATTCGTCAATAATAGGAATAAAATCACCATCTTTGCTAACTTTTAAATAAATTCTGTTTCTTTCGTCAGTTCCCTCTGATATAGATAATATTTTCATATCGCTATCTTTAACTACTGTTATCCCAAATCCCCATCTAGGATTATCAGGATTTTCGTATATCAATTGATCATCAGATTGATTCGTGCCAATTTTATGAAACATTATTTTTGGTGATTCATTTAATTCTTTTAAAAGCTCTCCGTCAGGTTCTTCATAACGTCTATAGTAAAACCCACTATCATCATTTTCCCACGTTGCCCCAGAAAATTTTGCCCACTTTAAGTTATCCTCAAGAACCTCTCCTGTTTCGATATTCATCACTTTCCATGATCTCCAATCAGATCCACCATCTGAAACCGAAAATGCAATATACGTTGCATTATTATTTATACTAATTCCGCCAAGAGATACTGTCCCATCTTCTGAGAAAGTGTTTGGATCAATTAAAACTCTTTCTTTACAATCTTCACAATCTTTAATCATTAACTTGCTTTGTTGAAACGTGCCATCATTAAAATAGTAAAATGTTTTTTCTTTTACCTTGTATGGAATAGATATAGACTCACTTTCCCATATATCATTCAAATAACTTTCAAGACCTTTTTTATAATTATTATTTTGAATAAAATCTTTTGTAAAGTTATTTTGCCTATCGACCCAATCTGTAGATTCATCACTTGTAAAATCCTCAAGCCATCTATATGAATCACTTATTTCATAACCATGAATCGTTTCGCTAAATTCTATTTTTTTTGTTTCAGGATATGAAATCTCAGATTCTTGAGATGTGCAGGAAACTAAAATGAAAAACAATAATGAAAAGTATTTTTTATACATATAAATAATATTACTTTACAATTACCCGATGGATCAATTCAATTCTGCATGGAAGTACACATTTTCAAATTGGAAATATTTTATAATGCTTGCGCTTCCTGTAATTGCAATAGAATCATTGACCGCCTTCCTAATTATTCCTCTTGCAGAGATTTCTCAACCAGAAGATTTTATAGAATTTTTTGAAAATAATTCACTTGTAATAAGTATGGTTGGATTAATTGGAGTTATTCTCCAAATTTCTTTTTTAGGAGGTATTTGGGTAAGCTACTTGTCAATTGATAAGGGAAAAGAGATAACTCCTATAAATGCTCTTCAGGCTGGACTTACAAAGTTCTTTCCCTTGTTTGGAGCATATATCTTGATAGCTATAGTTTCATTTTTTGGGTATATATTATTAATATTACCTGGCATATACCTCACTGCAAGATTTTCATTATTTGCAGCTCAAATTATGTATGAAAATAAGGGTGTTTTTGAATCAATAAGTTCATCATGGGAAATGACGGATGAATATGGATCAAAATTATTTGGGTTTACCTTGGTCTTTGTAGTATTAATGATAAGTTCAAGTTTAATATTGTCTAGCATACTACCAGCTGGAATAGTGCAGACATCTATACTTGCAATAAATGAATATTTATTTGTAATTCCCTTGGGTTATATTTACTTCACTCTTTATAAATCTCTTAAAGAAAGATAGTTTAATTGTCGAAATTGTATTTCAAAGGTAGAATGCTCTTTCATTTGTGGGCCTGTAGCTCAGTTTTGGTTAGAGCGTTCGACTGATAATCGAGAGGTCGGAAGTTCGAGTCTTCCCAGGCCCACCATTTATTTAAGTAATATCTAAAAGTTCTATTTCAAAAACTAATATTGAATTAGATGGTATCCCTGGTCGTCCCTCGTCGCCATAGGCCATTGAAGAATCAATAAATACTTTCCACTTGTCTCCAGGTCTCATTAGTGAAATAGCTTTTTGGCAACCTATAATTAGTTTTGACAGTTCAATTTTAAGGGGTTCAGAATCAAGTGAGCTCCAAAAAATATTCCCATTGGTGAGCGTTCCATGAAAATGTGCAGTTATCACTTGGTTAAGCTGTGGATTAGGTCTATTTGAATCACTTTTATTAATGACAGAATATTGCAGTCCTGATTCGATTTCTATGACATCATTTTTCTTAGCATTATCAATAAAGAATTGTAAATTCTCAATTTGTTGAATGTTTGGACTATCTTGAACACAGGAGTACAAAAATAAAGAAGACAACAGAATGAGTAATTGTCTCATTGTTAGGTTTTTATCTTAAGGAATTTTCTTTTACCAACTTGGTAAATACTTTCTGAGCTTTTAAGTATTTCATGCTTAAGATCTTCAACTTTTTCAGAATTTATTTTTATTCCACCTTGTTTAATTAGTCTATTGCCCTCTGAGACGCTATTGATCATATTTGTATTCTTAAGAAGATTAACTAATAAAATAGATTCTCCTTCAATTGTATGTTCAATTGATTCAATCTCATCTGGCATCTTTCCTTTTTGAAATCTTTCTAAAAAGGCCTCTTTGCATTTTTTACCATCACCAGCTTCATGAAATCTGTCTACCAGCTCTTCAGCCAATATAAATTTTATATCACGAGGATTTTTCCCATCTTTCATTTCTTTTTGGAGATCTCTTATTTGCTCCTCAGGTATAAAGCTTAAAAGTTCAAACCATCTCCACATTAATTCATCTGAAACTGACATTATTTTTCCAAACATTTCATTTGGATCCTCATCAATTGCAATGTAATTGTTTAACGATTTTGACATTTTCTTTACGCCATCTAAGCCTTCTAATATTGGCACAGTAATGACAATCTGAGGCTCTTGCTCATAATCCCTTTGAAGTTCTCTTCCTACAAGTAAATTAAATTTCTGATCAGTTCCTCCACATTCAACATCAGCCTCAAGTGCAACCGAATCATAACCTTGCACTAATGGATATAAAAATTCGTGAATGGCTATTGTCTTATTTGATGAAAATCTTTTGTTAAAATCATCTCTCTCTAACATTCTTGCAACATTATATTTTGATGCTAGTTTAATAAGGCCGTCAGCCCCAAGCTGATCACACCATTCAGAATTAAATCTCACTTCAGTAAGTTCTTTTTTAAGAATCTTAAATACTTGTTTTTCATAGGTTTTAGCATTTTCTTCCAGATCTTTTGCGTCAAGTGTTGGTCTCGTTTTATTAGTTCCTGATGGATCTCCAATACGTCCGGTGAAATCACCTATTAAAAATATAACTTTGTGTCCTAAATCTTGAAAATGTCTTAACTTATTTAACAATACTGTATGCCCCAAATGAAGATCAGGTGCAGTAGGATCAAAGCCAGCTTTTACAATTAATTGTTTACCTGAATTCAGTTTCTTTTGAAGATCAGACTCAGTAAGAATTTCATCAGAGCCTCTTTTAATAAGCTTTAGTGCATTATCCATCTAACTATCATAATATTTTTATAAGATTAATAGAATCACAAAGTTGCTACTTGGTACTTAAAGATTAAAATAATAATTATGTTAGAGGCTAAAAATAAATTTATTTGCGAAGAAAAACTTTTATCAACTCTTTCAACTAGCACTAAATTTATTCATGAAAAAAGTATTTCCAGCAATGCTGAAAAGATAATTAAATTATGTAGAAAGAATAAGATTGATCGATCAAAACTTGATGCATTTTTAAGTGAATACGGTTTAGACAATCAAGAAGGGATTGCTTTGATGTGCCTTGCTGAATCACTATTAAGAATTCCAGATAATAAAACAAGAAATTTGATAATTTCTGAAAAATTATCTGAAGGTAAATGGATTGATCATTTAAATAAAGCAGATAGCCTTTTTGTGAATGCATCTACTTGGGGTTTATTACTTGCTGGCAAGGTGGTTACAACTCCCTCGGAATGGTCAGAAAACCCAAATAATTTTATCCACAAATTAATTTCAAAATCTGGTGAAATGCCTCTGCGTAATGCTGTACTTGGGGCTATGCATATTCTGAGTCAAGAGTTTGTGATTGGAAGAGATTTTGAAGACATAAAGAAAATTTCTGATCTTGATAAAGAGGTATTTTCCTTCGATATGCTTGGCGAAGCAGCAAGGACCATCGAACAGGCTGAAAATTATTTTAATTCATACAAGAATGCAATTGATGAGGTAAGCAAAATCAATAAACTTAAAAATCTTTCAAATGGTATTTCAATAAAGATTTCTGCCTTACATCCAAGATATGAAATGAGAAAAGTAAACGAAGTTGATTCTGAATTAGTCCCCAAGTTACTTGATTTAATAAAGTATGCATATTCAAAAGATGTTGATGTGACTATTGATGCTGAAGAACAAGACAGATTATCGCTTAGCATTTACATAATTGAAAAATTAGCATTAGAAAAAAATATTAAGAATTGGGATGGCTTTGGTATAGCACTTCAAGCTTATGGAAAAAGGTCAATTGAGGTAATAGATTTTTTAAATAATGTTTTAAAAAAGAGAGAGAAAATACACATTCGTCTTGTTAAAGGCGCCTATTGGGACTATGAAATAAAGCATGCTCAAGTCAATAGCTATGAGGGCTATCCAGTGTTTACAAAAAAATCTTTTACCGATATTGCATACTTAGCTTGTGCAAAAAAGATATTAGAAAATAAAAAATTCTTTCCAAAATTTGCAACTCATAATGCTCACACAATTTCTTCCATTGTTCACTTAGCTGAAGATAATGATTATGAATTTCAGAGACTTTATGGAATGGGTGAACTATTGTTCAAAAGTGCTTCAAAAGTATTAGGTTTATCTAAAAGTCCGTCAGTGTATGCTCCAATTGGAAGCTATAAAGATCTTTTACCATATTTGGTGAGAAGGCTGCTAGAAAATGGCGCTAATAGTTCTTTCATTAATAGATTACTAGATCCAGAAACTGATCCAAAGTGGTTATCAAAAAATCCATACTTAAAAATGGATGAAGAAAGAAGAGAAATTCCTCTACCAAAAAAAATATTTACTAATAGAGAAAATTCATCTGGTTTTGATATTTCTGAGAAACGAAATATAGATCTTCTGAAGAGAGAATTAAAACTTTTTGAAAATGCTTCCATTACAGCAGAATCAATATATGAAAATAGAAATAAGCCTAAGAAGACCTCAGAAAAACTTAAATCTATATCTTCTGGATTAGAGATTGGAAAAGTAATTTATGATGATCCACACGAAATGAAGCGCTGTCTTGAAATGAATAGTTCAAATATTTGGGGTTTAACAAAAGGCACAGAAAGATCAAAAATATTAAAATATGTTGCAGATGATATAGAAAAAAATCCATTTCAATTAATTTATTACTTGATAAATGAAGCTGGAAAAACTGTTCAGAATGCTATTGATGAAATTAGGGAAGGCATAGATTTCCTTAGATACTATTCAGAACAAATTCTTGAACTATCTGGCGAGAATCAACTTAAAGGTCCCACTGGTGAGAAGAACTCAATATCATATACTCCCAAAGGAAAATTTTTATGTATCAGCCCTTGGAATTTTCCCGTTGCTATTTTAATTGGCCAAATATCAGCAGCGCTAGCTTGTGGCAATAAAGTAATTTTAAAACCTTCTGAACATACTCCAATATTAAGTTATTTAATTGTTAAAAAATTTCATGAATTTGGAATACCTATGCAAGCTTTACAATTAATTTTAGGTGATGGAATTTATGGTGAGATTCTTTGCAAAATTCCAATTAATGGAGTTGCTTTCACTGGATCACTAAAAACTGCAAAAAAAATTCAAACAAATCTTTTGAATAATCAAAATCAAATAGTTCCTCTTATTGCTGAAACTGGAGGGATTAATACAATGATCGTCGACTCAAGCGCCCTGTTAGAACAAGTTACAGATGATGTAATTCGTTCCGCTTTTGATAGTGCAGGACAAAGATGTTCGGCATTAAGGGTATTATGCGTTCAAGAGGAAATTTATGATGAGCTTATTAAGATGCTCATTGGAAATATAAAAGTCCAGTCATTAGGAGATCCAAATAATTTTGATGTAGATATTGGTCCAATTATTAACAAAACTGCTCATGACAAACTAAAAAACTATATTGAAGGCTGTCGTGAGAAAGGAATGGATGTAATTGAAGTTAATCAGGGCTGCAGTAATAAATATATCCAACCAACATTAATAAATATTAATAAAATTTCCGACATTAAAGAAGAACAATTTGGTCCTATACTTCATATTTTAAAATATCCATCTGATGGAATTGATGATCTCATAAAACAAATAAATGATAGTGAATATGGATTGACTATGGGCATTCATACAAGAATTGAATCAAGAGCGTCATACTTATGTGATAAATCAAAAATAGGAAACATATATGTAAATAGGGACATGGTTGGAGCTGTTGTAGGATCTCAACCATTTGGTGGAGTAGGGTTATCTGGCAGTGGATTTAAGGCTGGAGGGCCAAATTATTTAATACAATTCTTAAATGAGAAGGTAATCTCAAAAAACTCAGTTGCTTTTGGTGGAAATACTGAGTTGCTTAACTTACAAAAAGATTAATGATCGGATTTACAAAATCTCCAAATAAAATAGTCATGATTGTTTTTTTTGCATTAGTTTCTTTTATCTTATTAATTTATGTAGATACACAAACAAATAATTATGAACCTGAGGAGGAAATTTTAATTAGTAAAAATCTCGATAAAGGATTACCTAAGTTAAGTAACAAAATTATTCATAAAGTAAAAGAAGGCGAAAACCTTTCAGTAATTTTTGAGGATAAAAAGGTTCCACTAAATACAGCTTATAAAATTTTTAATTTTGACAAAGATAATATTCTTTCAGGCATAAAACCAAATGATTTAATGGAATTTAATTATCTAGGAGATAAATTGCAAAGTATTGAGATTATCAAAGATGAAGTAAATTCAATTCTTATTTCAACTGCTCAGGAAATTTTTGTAAAAAACATAAAAAAAGATATACAAAAAATCAAATATATTAGGAAAGGAGTTATTGACGAATCATTTTATAAAGATGCTCTTAAAATTGGAATTCCCGATAGTATTATTATGGATTTTGCATATATTTTTAGTTGGGATGTTGATTTTATTTTCGATATAAGAAAGGGTGATATTTTTTCTGTAATATACGAAATTGAATACTCTAATGGTTCGAAAATATCAAATGGAGATATCATGTTTGCAAAATTTATAAATAAGAATAAGACTTATGTGGCTCAAAGATTCTACGATGACGATCAAGGTAAACAATATTTTAATGAGTCTGGTGATAATATAAAAAAAGCATTTTTAAGAGCACCGCTTGATTTTGCTTACATTAGTTCACATTTTAATCCAAATAGAATGCATCCAATTCTCCATAGAATTAAAGCTCATAATGGAGTTGATTATGCAGCTCAACGAAATACACCTGTTAAAGCATCAGGAGATGGCACTATCTCATTTGTTGGAAGAAAGTCCGGTTATGGAAGAACAGTAGAAATTAAACATGGTGGTAACATCAAAACCCTATATGCTCATCTAGAAAAATTTAAACCAAAATTAAAAGTTGGTGACAAAGTAAAACAAGGTGAAGTAATTGCATTTGTTGGAGACTCTGGTCAAGCTACAGGAACTCATTTACATTTTGAATTTTGGCAGGGCCTTACAAGAACTGATCCTGTGAAGGTAAAACTTCCCTCTGCCAAAGCAATTAACACCAATCAATTAGATGAGTTTAGGGATTTATTAACTTTAAGCTTAAAAAGCCTTGATGAATATAATCTTTTAGTAAATGAGTAAATATTTTATTGGAATAATGACAGGAACAAGTGCTGATGCATTAGATGGATGTATCGTTTCTTTTGAAAAAGAATTTAGTCTCAAGGGATCTCATACTATTGACTTAGGAAAAAGCTATAAAGAAAAGTATGAAAAATGTATTCGGAACGGTCATAAAATTACAAACGATTCAAACGATTTATTAAAAATTGAGAATGAATTAACTAAAAAAACTGTGCATTTAATCAATAAACTTCTCAGAAACACAAATATGAGTTCGAAGGACATTCATGCAATTGGTTTTTCAGGCCAAACAATTTTTCATACAGTTAAAAAAAGTTATCAAATTGGTAATCCACAAAAAATCTCTGATAATTTAAATATTGATGTCATTTCTGACTTTAGAAATTTTGATATTTCTAAAGGAGGTATGGGTGCGCCACTAATACCAGAATTTCATAAATATATTTACTCTGAGGATGATAAAAAGAAATTAATAATCAATATTGGGGGTATTTCTAATGGCACATACCTAGATGGAAATAAAATTGGCGCAGCATCTGACATTGGTCCTGGCAATTGTCTTATCGATTTTGTTGCAAACAAATATTTTAATAAGTCATATGATAAAAATGGATATGAGTCGTCAAGAGGAAATATAGACATGAAATTTTTAAATTTTCTTATTGGTAAAACTTCAAAAATGATATATCCAAGATCAGATGATAAAAATGATTACTATGTTCTACTTAATAAAATAGATAATAAGATTATGCCAAATGATCTGTTAAGAACATTAACAGAGTTTACAGCTGAAAAAATAAAAGAGTTTTATTTATTTTGTAATAAACCAAACGAGGTGATATTTCATGGAGGTGGCACAAAAAATAATTTTTTGATGAGTACTATCAATAATAAAATTAACGTGGATGTAAAAACTACCGATGGAGAAATTCCATCTCAGTATGCAGAAGCAGCAGCATTTGCATACTTAGCATTTTTAAAAAAGGGAAAATTATTTAATTAGTCGACTGTAAAAGATTCGCCACAACCACATGTTGTTTTTGCATTTGGATTTTTTATAACAAATTTCGAACCAGATAAATCTTCTACATAATCTAAGGTGGAACCATATAAATAAGGATATGACATAGAGTCAAGTAAAATTGAAAAGTCTGAATACTTTATTTCATCATCATCAAAGGCAACCTCAGAGTCAAATTTAAATCCATATTGAAATCCGGAACAACCGCCACCAGTCACATATACTCTGAATTTTGAACTACTTTCGTTATTATTTTTTATGACATCTAATATACGTATAGATGCATTTTCAGTAACTTCAATTGATTGTATATTTACAGCATTCATATTATGAGATTCTTTTTACTTTAATTCTCATTTTATTATTTTTACTAATCATCCAAAACCCACCCATCGTTGCTTCTTCAATTATAATATCAGTCTTTTCTCTAAAAGAATTTTTCTTTGTAGAAATATTTGATTGGCTTTCCCAAGTCTGATCATTTTTTAATTTAAATCGTGTTTTTCCAGAAAATGTACTTGTAACATTTAAAATTGATGACATTAATGAGATAGAGTTTTCAGAAAGACCTCTTTGTGACATTTGTCTTTCATTTAAACCAAAACTCTTTTCGGCTATTGTTTGATTTGTACTGTTGGAATTTTGATTAGTTATAATATTCATTTTTTGTGGTGTTTTTGATTTACCAGTCACTAAATAATCGTAACAAGCTAATCTTTTTTGATCAGATTCAATAGAAGAACAATCTTCAATCTTTACTTCTGAATGAAGAAACAAAAAAACACTATATGTAAGTAATAAACTTTTTTTCATATCAAAACATTATAAATTTAAATATCAGTATAAAATATAACTTTATCCAAAATATTTCTTATAAATATTTTAAATAAGATAACTAAATATAATTATTTCAAATGGAAAAATCATTAATTATTTATTCATCTGTTGATGGGCATACAAAAGCAATTTGTAGAAAGATCTCAGAAAACGCAATAAATACATCTGTTGATGTAAGATCAATTGATGATCATGAGGTTAACTTGAGTAATTATACAAAAATTATTATTGGTGCAAGTATTAGGTATGGTAAATATAGAGAAGGTTTATACAAATTCATTGATAAAAATTTAGAAATTTTAAACTCAAAAGATAATGCTTTTTTTTCAGTAAATGTTGTCGCAAGAAAACCTAACAAGAATACACCAAATACAAATCCATATATGATTAAATTTTTAAAAAAAACTCTGTGGAAACCAAAGATTTTAAAAGTTTTTGCTGGGAAGATTGACTATCCAAAATATAAATTTTTTGATAAGTATGCCATCAGATTTATCATGTGGATGACAAAAGGACCTACAGACTTATCAAAATCATTTGAATTTACTGACTGGGACATGGTTAAAAAATTTTCAAAAGAACTAGAGATATGAATAATATAAATAAATCTATAGAATTTTTCTCAGAAGCAAAAAAACATCTACCTGGAGGTGTAAATTCTCCTGTAAGAGCTTTTAAAAATATTGATGGAAATCCCATTTTCTTTAAAAAAGCTAAAGGCGCTTATGTTTTTGATGCAGATAATAATGCTTATATTGATTATATCGGCTCATGGGGCCCTATGATTATGGGACATTCTCATCCAACAATAATAAAAGCTATTTCAAAACAATTAAAATTAGGTACAAGCTATGGAGCACCTACAAGAATAGAGTCAGAAACAGCTGATCTGATTAAACAATGCTTCCCATCAATTAAAAAAATTAGAATGGTTAACTCGGGCACCGAGGCCACAATGAGTGCTATTAGACTAGCAAGAGGATTTACTAAAAGAAATAAAATAATTAAATTTGATGGTTGCTACCATGGTCATGTTGACTCACTGTTAATAAAAGCAGGTTCAGGAGTTTCAACATTTGGGCTTCCTGACTCTCCTGGGGTCCCAACTCAATTAGCTAAAGAAACTTTAAGTTGTGAATTTAATAATCAAGAAGACTTTCTAAAAGTTTTTGAGAAAATTAAAGATGACCTTGCTGCTGTTATAATTGAGCCTATAGCAGGTAATATGGGTTTTATACCAGCAAAGAAATCATTTTTAAAACTTCTTAGAAAGAAAACCAAAGAAAACAACTCTATACTAATCTTCGATGAAGTAATGACAGGCTTGAGAGTATCTCTTGGTGGTGCTCAAGAAATNTATAAAATTAAACCTGANTTAACAACCTTGGGTAAAGTAATTGGAGGCGGTCTCCCAGTTGGAGCATTTGGGGGGAAAGCTGAGATTATGGATTANCTTGCTCCAGATGGGCCTGTCTACCAAGCAGGTACATTATCTGGAAATCCTTTAGCAATGGCAGCAGGATCATCACTTATTAAATTACTCATAGAAAAAAATCCTTATGACGCGCTTGAAAACAAAGCAAAAAAATTATTAGATGAGATGAAAAATATATTTGCTGAAAATAATATCTCTATCTCAACAAATCAAATTGGTGGAATGTTTGGATTCTTTTTTTCAGAAAAACTTCCCCAAAACTTAAATGATGTTATTAAATCCAATGATATGTATTTTAAAAACTTTTTAAATGCATGTATAAGCAATGGTGTTTATTTTGCACCATCGAAGTTTGAGGCTGGTTTTATTTCTTCAAAACATACTAATAAAGAAATAAAGAATACAATAGAAGTAGTTAAGAAAATCTTAAAGAAAGGAATATAACGATGAAATACGACATATGCGCAATTGGCAACGCCTTAGTAGATACACAATATATGGTTGAACATGATTTCTTAAAAGAAATTGGTTTAGAGGCTGACTCAATGACACTTACTTCATCTGAAGAACAATCTCCAATTGTTGATAAATTAAAAGAAATGAATGTAGAGTCGGTTTCAGATTGTGGAGGTTCTGCTACAAATTCTCTAGTTGCCGCTTCAAATTATGGCTCTATTTGTCACCATTTATGTAGAGTATCTGATGATGAAGATGGCCAAAAATATATTGAAAGTTTAAAAGTTGCTGGTGTAGAACACATTGGATTCAGCAAAGAAGAATCTGACTTACCAACAGGCAAATGTTTAATATTTGTTACTCCGGATGCAAAAAGAACTATGAGTAGTATGCTTGGAATAAGTGCATCTTTAGGTCCGTTAGACATTAATTTTGATGCTATTAGAAACTCTAAAATATTCTATATTGAGGGGTATATGGTAACAAGTGATGAAAACTTTAATGCTGTAACTTCTGTTCTAGATAATATTAAAGATTCTAAGATTTTAAAAGCTTTGTCACTTTCAGATGCAGGCATCGTAATGGGTTTTAAAGATAAATTTGAAAAAATTGAAAACTATGGCATAGATATGATTTTTTGCAATGATGATGAGGCTATTGCTTTTTCAGGTAAAGAAAATCTTGAAGAGGCAATTAATTTTTTTAAAAACTCATCATATATGATTGCAATTACAGTTGGATCTAAAGGAAGTATTGTCATAAAAGATGGTGAAGCAATAGTTTCTCCTGCTGTTGAAATAAATCCAATTGATACAAATGGTGCTGGCGACATGTTTGCAGGCTCATTCATGCATGCTTATCTTAAAGGTTACGGTTTAGCTGAATGTTCTGATTTCAGTAATTTCGCATCCTCTAAGGTTGTTGAGACTTTTGGACCAAGGTTAACTAAAGATGGATATGCTGAAGTATTAAATAAATTAAAAAAAAGCTAGCTTATTTTTCTACTATCTGATATTTTTTCATCCTTATATTTTTCTTAATTAAATGGCAACAAAAAAAGTTACTAAAATACCAACAAAAAAAAAGCCTGTTAAAAAGGTTCAATCAAAAGAACCTGTTGCAAAGAAAAAGACTGCCCCAAAAAAAATTGTTAAGAAAAGTAATGTTGCTACAATCGCTAACAATAAATCAAAGATAGCGCCATATAAATCAAAGAAAAATGAAAAATATATGAGTGCAGCAATGCGAAAACATTTTATAGCTGTATTGTTGTTGTGGAAAGAACACTTGAAAGAAGAAATGCAGAAAACCTTTGATCATCTTAGAACTAAAGGTGAAACATATGCAGATCCTATTGATAGAGCATCTCAAGAGGAAGAATTTGCGTTTGAGCTTCGAACTAGAGACAGAGAAAGAAAGCTTATCAACAAAATTGGTATTTCAATTGAACAAATTAAAAATGATGAATACGGATGGTGTGAGTCATGCGGTGACGAAATTGGTGTGAAAAGACTTGAGGCAAGGCCTACTGCGACGCATTGCATCGATTGTAAGACATTAGATGAAATCAAAGAAAAACAGCTTAGTGGATAGTCACCCTTTCTTATCAAATCATAATTTTGATAGATAACAAAAAAATCAGTAATTTCGCTATCTCAATTGTAGAAAAGTTGAACAGAAATAACTTCGAAGCATACCTTGTTGGAGGATGTGTACGTGACCTTTTGTGTGGTTTGAGCCCAAAAGATTTTGATATCGCAACTAGTGCAACTCCAATTGAAATAAAAAAAATCTTTAAAGCATCAAGAATTATTGGGAAGAGATTTAAATTAGTTCATATTTTTGATAGATCTGAACTGATTGAAGTTGCTACTTTTAGATCTGGTGAAACCACAGATAATGATAGCAACCTTGTTAAAGATGAGTCTGGAAAAATAATTCGTGACAATATTTGGGGAACATTAGAGCAAGACACTCATAGAAGAGACTTTACAATAAATGCTCTTTATTACTGCCCTTCCTCAAAAAAAATTGAAGATAACAATAATGGCCTGCAGCATATTAATAAAGGTTTAGTAGTTTCTATTGGTGATCCACAAAAGAGGTTTGCTGAAGATCCTGTTAGATGCCTAAGAGCAATAAGATTTAGTAATAAATTAAGTTTTAAAATCGATAATCAAATAAAAGAAGCTATTTACAAAAAAGGGCATTTATTGGCGAATATTTCAAATGCAAGATTATTTGATGAATTCTGCAAAATATTTCTTTATGGTTATGCTGAAAAAAATTTTAATAAGTTATCAATTTTTGGCCTAAACAAATATTTGCTATTAACTGGAATTAATCACAATCAATTCTCAGATAAGCTTATTCAGGAATCACTAAAGAATACTGATAAAAGATATTTAAATAATCAGTCAGTTACACCTGGATTTTTAATAGCTGCTCTTCTTTGGCCTGTTGTTATTGAGTCATGTAAAAGCAATAACCAAATAAATTTAAGAAAATTTTTTAGAGGTATGGATAAAATATTAAGAAACCAGCAAAATTTAACTGCTGTCCCAAGAAAATTTCACTCCTACATAAAAGATATATGGGTTCTTCAATTAAAACTTCATAGCCGAATTGGCAAACAACCTTATAAGACGCTGAAACATCCAAGATTTAGAGCGGCGTATGATTTGTTACTTATTAGAGAAAAGGTATCTGAGAAGCAAATGCGTTTAGGTAAATGGTGGACAGATTTTCAAAAAAACAATGACTCTCTTAGAAAGGATTTGATTGAGGATTTAAAAAATAAAAAAGAAAAAGAATCCTTTAAAACATTTGGTTTCTCTAAAGAGTTAATATAATCTATTAGTAAGATATTGTTATTTTAATGAAGGCAGCTTTAAACGAAATACTCCTACCAAAATACATTGCTATTGAGGGACCTATTGGTGTTGGAAAGACAACATTAGCTAACAAAATAGCTAAAACTTTTAATTATGATGCATTCCTAGAGCAGCCAGCTGAAAATCCATTTTTAAAAAATTTCTATAGGAATCCTAGTCAGTCAGCTTTAGCTACTCAATTATTTTTTCTATTTCAAAGAATGCAACAAATACAAGATTTAAAACAAAGAAGTTTGTTTGAGAATGTCCGTGTAGCTGATTTTTTAATCGAAAAAGATAGATTGTTTGCTGAAGTTACTTTATCGAATGAAGAAATAAATCTATACAATAAAGTATATGAACATATAACTTTAGATGCACCAACACCTGATTTGGTTATTTACCTTCAAGCGCCTATTGAAATCCTAAAAGAAAGAATAATCAAAAGAGGCAATATTAACGAGCAGTACTTGACCATTGAATATCTTCACAAGCTAAATAATGCTTATTCAAGGTTTTTCTTAGATTATAAATCAGCACCACTTTTAATAATTAATGCAGCTGACATTAACCTAGAATCAAATGAAAAGGACTACGAAGAGCTCATTACAATGATTATGTCTAATCCAAAAGGTAAAAATTTTGTAAATCCTCAACCTTCAATAATCTAGCTCATCATCGTGTCTTCTGATAAATACAATCCATTATCAGAAAATCCTCACATTAAAAATATTGAAGAGTATGAAAGACTTTATAAAGAATCTATAGAAAATCCTAAAAAATTTTTTCAAACTCTTGCTTTAGAGAATATTTCGTGGATTGAGAATTTTGACAAAGTGCATAATAAAAAATTTGCAAATACAAAATGGTTTGAAGGTGGGAAAACAAATATTAGCCTAAATTGTATCGATAGGCACCTTGAGGATTCTGCTGAAAAGATAGCTCTTATTTGGGAGGGTGATGATCCAAATGAATCAAAGAAATTCACTTTTCGAGAACTTCATATTGAAGTATGTAAGTTTTCTAATGTTTTAAAATCAATTGGGATTTCTAAGGGTTCAAAAGTATGTTTGTATATGCCCATGATACCTGAGGCTGCTTTTGCAATGCTTGCCTGTACAAGAATTGGGGCAATTCATTCTGTTGTATTTGGGGGATTTTCATCAGAATCTTTGAAAGACAGAATTTTAGATGCAAATTGTGAACTAGTAATTACTGCTGATATGGGTATAAGAGGCGGTAAAAAAATCCCTCTTAAAAAAAATGTTGATGAAGCTGTTCAAAATTGTCCAAATATAAAAAATACATTAATTATAAAAAGAACTGGAGATAGTATTGCTTGGAATCCAGATAAAGATCTTTGGTACGAAGAACTAAAAGAAAAGGTATCAGATACCTGTGATCCGGAGCCTATGGATTCTGAGGATCCATTATTCATCTTATATACCTCTGGCTCAACTGGAAAACCAAAAGGGGTGTTACATACAACTGCTGGATATCTTTTAGGTGCTCATGTAAGTTTTAAGTATTTATTTGGTATAAGTGATTCAGATATCTATTGGTGTACTGCAGATGTTGGTTGGATTACTGGGCATACTTATATTCTTTATGGGCCTCTTTCAAACGGTTCAACAACTATTATGTTTGAGGGAATACCGACTTATCCAGATGCTTCAAGATGCTGGCAAATATGTGATAAATACAGTGTAAGTGTTTTTTATACGGCACCCACAGCAATTAGAGCTTTAATGGCTTATGGAAATGAACCTGTCTTAAAAACTAAAAGGGATAATCTCAGAGTTTTGGGTACAGTTGGAGAGCCTATTAATCCTGAGGCGTGGCAATGGTATTTTGATATTGTTGGTAAAAGTTCATGTGATGTCATTGATACTTGGTGGCAAACAGAAACTGGATCGATTCTTATATCACCAATTGCTGGAGTAACTCCAACCAAACCTGGTTCAGCTACCCTTCCCTTTTTTGGAATTAAGCCATCTCTATATGATGATAAAGGAAAAGGTATCATTGGTGAGGGTTCAGGAAACTTGGTAATTGAGCGCTCATGGCCTAGTCAGATTAGAACAGTATATGGAAACCATGAAAGAATGATTTCTACTTATTTTGAAACTTACGAAGATATTTATTTTACTGGAGATGGCGCCCGAAAGGATCAAGATGGGTATTATTGGATTACTGGTCGTGTTGACGATGTATTAAATGTTTCAGGTCATAGATTGGGAACTGCTGAAATTGAAAGTGCCTTGGTTCTTCATCAAAAAGTTGCCGAAGCGGCCGTAGTAGGAATTGAACATCCTATAAAAGGTCAAGGAATATATGCTTTTGTCACTCTCATGAAAGGAGAAACTTTTGATAAAATTTTGAGGGATGAACTCATAAAGTTTGTTGCAAATGAAATTGGGCCTATAGCAAAACCTGATCTACTACAAAATGCCCCAGCACTTCCGAAAACTCGATCTGGTAAAATAATGAGAAGAATACTTAGAAAAATTGCTGATGGTGATATGGATAATCTCGGAGATACAACTACACTTGCAGAACCATCAGTAATTAATGACCTTATTGATAATAGGCAAAGTATATGAAATATACATTACTCACATCCACAATAATTTTATTTACCAGTTGTATGTCAGTTCCAGAAGGTGATTTTGATAAAATTATTGGAGCAGATGATCCATCATTTAGCAGAGCAAGTCTTACATGCTTGCAAAAACCTATGAATCATCAACCACATCCAAATAATGAAGATGGAAGGTATCAAACCGTATCTTCAGATGCAAATTGTATGGAGTCTGAATTAACCAAGATAGCTGTTAAAAGAGCTAACAATAAAGATGAAAATAAAATACAAATTTATTTAAAAAAGAAAAAAGGCATAGTTGTTGTAAATAGTGATGAAAATGATTTTAATTTTGAGAAACTGGAAAAACTTTTCAAGAAGAAAGATAAAAATGAGGATCCAGATCATGACGAAGAGTAATTTCCTTCATTTAAATTAATTTTCTTATCGCTGACCAATTTTATTAGATGTGCCAATAAACTCATTTTTGCTATTGGATACAAAGAATCATGAATATCCGAATAAACTATTGGTAATAATTCATCTATAGTGAGATTTTGATTAGCCTCTATATTTCTCATCACTTTCGACTCTCTTGCTAGCCTATGTCTGATGATTGAATCAATGGTTTTATAAGGATTATCCATATAATTTCCATGTCCTGGGGCGAAGTTTTCAATATCGTAATTTTTAAGTAATTCAAGAGAGCTTAAATATGCTGCCATATTGCCATCTGGAGGCGCAATTACAACAGTCGAACCATCCATAATATGATCACCAGTAAAAAGACATTTCGTTTGAGTTAAATAAAAACATAGGTGATTGCTAGCATGTCCAGGGGTATGGATTACTTCGAGTGAATATTCACTTGTTTCAATAGTGTCACCATGGCTGAGAACATTATCCGGAACAAAGCTTTTATCTTCCCAATCTGATTTCCCATCAACCAATCGACCATACATAGGAATATTAAGTTCTTTTGAAATTGGTAAAGCTGCAGGAGAATGATCTGTATGAGTATGAGTAACTAATATCCTATTTATTTTTCCATCGCCCTCTAAAAGAATATTTTCAACATGTTCTTGAATATTTGGCCCAGGATCAATTAAAGTAATATCGTCCTGTCCTACTAAATATGTATTAGTCCCTTTCCCAGTAAATATACCTCCATTTGGAGCAGTGATTTTCTTAATGCTATCCATTAATGATCCTCGTATCCCTCATCATCAGGTAATAATCCTACCCAATTACCATTCTTTTTGAAAAATTTAGGAAGAATTGGTGGTATATCTTTATTGGTAAATTTTTTATAAGTATTTAACATTTGTGTTGAATCATCAAAATCTTCACATGTTTGTAAATTTTTTATAGTAGGCATTATCATCTGCATTTCACCATTAAATGCCATTTTTACTGCTTTGCTTGGATTAATCCATAAGCTTTTCGTAATCTCAAAGCCGTCATGCTCTACAATTTGATTATCTGGCAAATATGCAATGAAGAATCTAGTGTCAAATCTTCTTGCTTCAATCTTAGGAGTAATCCAATGAGACAGAGGAGCTAAATTTGATGTGGATAAAATTAAATCTTCTTTTTTGCATATTGAGAAAAGATTAGTTTTGTTTTCAATTAATAATTTTCTATATTCTTTAAATTTTAATTTTTCTTTATCATCTAATAATAACTTCTCTCCTGATCTTCTTGTAGCAAGAAAAATCCCAACTTCTTCAAAACATTCTCTAATAGATGCTATCCAAAAACTGAGACCATCTTTTTTGAGACCTAATAAATCAGATGCAGACTTATCATCTAATCCATCGGTATATGATTCAAGATCATCTAATAAATCGTTTTCATCTATTTTTCCTCCAGGGAAAACATACAAATTTTCAAATGGAGGTTTCTTTGATCTTTTGACCATTAATACTTCCATTAAATTATTATTATCTCTTAAGACAAGAACTGTTGATGCTGGAGTTAAATTATTATTCATAAATTTCTGTTATATGGCTTAGAATACTCTTTATGAAAATCACTGACAATCTTACTAATGATATCTCAAATGCACCTGATTGGTTTTTAAAAGCCATTAATGAAATTGGTATTGAAAATACTATAGAAGATAACAAGGGTAAGATTTCTTATTCTGAATGGTCAGCAAAATCTAATACAGAAAATCTCATTATATTTATTCATGGTACTGGCGCACATAAAAAATGGTGGGACCCTATTGCACCAAGTTTTACTGATTTCTCAAACGTTATTGCCATTGATCTTCCAGGTATGGGTGATTCAAGCTTTAGGCAAAAATATAGTATTAAAGACTTTGGTAAATGTGTAATTAAAATTATTGAAGAGCAAAAAAATAAGAGGCGAATATCAAACGTATATATAGTTGGTCATTCTTTAGGAGGACAAGTTGCGGCTTATGTTGCGTCAGAAAAAAAAGACTTGATTGCGAAGTTGGTGATGATTGATACATTTATAAGGCCTCCCGATTACAATCCGGATGAACATCAAGGGGGGCCATTAAGAAAAATAAAATATTATCCAGATAAAAATACTATTCTTAAAAGGTTCAGATTAATGCCAAGTCAAGAATGCTTAAATGAATGGTTTCTTAGATATATTGCTGAATACTCTGTAAAAGATACTGAAAAGGGTTGGCGTTGGAAGTTTGATGATAATATGTTTAATAGTCTTGAGAGATTATTTGGTTACAAATTTTCATTTTCTTGCCCAGCCTTGTTTATCCATGGTTCGGATAGTCTTCTTATGTCAGGTAATATTCTTAAAAATATTAAACTAATGTATTCGGATATTATGACATTTAAAGAAGTAAAAGGTGCTGCTCACCATGTGCCTTTAGACAAGCCAGTTGAGATTATTGATATAATCAAAAAGGAACTATTTTGATAACAAAATATGAATTATTTTTACTTCTTTTTCTGTATTGCATTAGCCGGTTTGATTTTATGCAAACCAATTACTAAATATTTATTTTCAAAAATATTACAGAAAGAAAATCTTAGAGTTATTGGTTCTCTGTCAATGATTATAGGGTTATTGCTCATTGGTATTTCTTCAAATTATGAATTGTGGTTTGAAAGGGTCTGGACTCTTACAACTTTTGTACTTGGATGCATTTTATTATTAAGAGGAATCTTCACCTTAATTTTTCCAAACATAGTTAAAAAATTAATAAGTTCATATTTTAGGAATTATTACAAACTTTCTATACCTACATCTGTGTTTTTAGCATTCATAGGTATTCTGATTGTCTTAAATGATTATATCGGGCCAAAAAAAGATATATCTGAATGTATTTCAGATAAAGATATTTCTGTAGTTTGTGGCTTTAAAAACCCAGAAGATATAGTAATCACTCCAGATGATAAATTCCTTTTCATATCTGAATTTGGAGGAGTCAAACCTTATGAGGATGAAAAATCAGGTTACTTTTCGTTGTTAGAAATAAAATCTAGCAAAAAATTAGTTCCAAATATTAAAATTGCAGAAAATACCTGGGGTGATAAATTTTGTACTAGATCAGAATCACAAAAATATGGGCCTCATGGAATTGATCTTGTCATGAGGAATGATCAGCAATATCAAATTGGTGTTATCAGTCATTATCCTAAAGAGACAATAGAAATGTTTGAGCTTGTAAATGAAAATAATGAATGGGGAATGATATGGAGAGGATGTATTAATGTTCCAGAAAAGTATTATTTTAATGATATAAGTCTTAAAAAAGATGGAACATTTTATGCATCTCATATGTATGGGAGAGACATAACATTATCAAGATGGTTGATTGCAGCTCTATTAAAGAAAAATACTGGATATCTTGTGGAGTGGGATAGAAATATATTTAAAAAAATTCAAAATACGGATGGAAGTGGCCCAAATGGAATTGCTTTGGATGAAAAAAAACAAGTTATATACATAAATTATAATAAAGGCGATAAGATTTCTAAATTTGATTTAATTGCAAATAAAGAAATAGAAAGTTTTTCGATTGAGTCTCCAGATAATCCTTACATAAGCAATAATTCAATTTGGGTTACTTCTCTTGACTCTCAGCCAAATGATTTAAGAGACTGTGAAGTAGGAAAAGCTTGCTCGGCTCCCTTTTCAATTTTTGAACTCGATGAAGATACTTTGATGATTAAAAATAAGTTTTCATATAGTAAAACAGTATTTGGTCTTCCTACTATCGCAGTTCCATTTGAAAACAAAATATATTTAGGCTCTTTTAGATCGGATCGGTTAGGAGTAATAATCGATAAACAATAAAATAATGAAAGAATTCAATATTGATACTCTCGTTCAAAAAGTTCCTAATAGATTAGTTAACTCACATAAGGGTGACTATGGAAAAGTGTTAATAATTGCGGGTACAAAAGGTATGGGTGGTGCTGGCATTTTATCCTCTGAAGCTTGTGTCTTTTGTGGTGCTGGTCTTGTAACACTAGTTACGCATCCAGAAAATATCCAAGCAAGCTTAGAGAGAAATCCTGAGGTTATGGTTTCTAGTGAAAAAAATAATACTCAGCAAGATGATAATAAAATTGCTTTATGTGGTCCTGGACTTGGAGAGGATAACTGGTCAGAGAAATTTTTTAAAAAATTTTATCAATATAATTTTAAAAATGGTCTTATATTAGATGCTGGTGCTTTAAATTTTTTATCCTTGTTAGATAAAAATTCATTTGTTAATCATAGTAAATTAATACTAACGCCTCATCCTGGAGAGGCTGCTAAACTTTTAAAAACTACTAATAATGAGATACAAAAAAATAGGCCTAAGGCTGCTAAAGAAATATCAAAGATCTTCAATGCAGATGTAATTCTTAAAGGTTATAGAACTGTAATATATTCAAAAAGTGACTCTGCTGTTCTTGTATGTAATGAAGGTGGCCCAGAACTTGCCTCGGGAGGAACAGGAGATGTTCTTGCAGGTCTATTACTTGCACTAATTGCACAAAATTTATCTACTATCGATGCATGTATGCTTGCAGTTGCTGTTCATGCCAGGGCAGGATTAATTTTTAAAGAGAATATAGGCGAACTTGGATTAAATGCTTCATCATTGATACCAATTTGTAGAGAGTTATTAAATAAATGATAGAAATTATCTTAAATAATGAAGCTGATACTAGCGAGCTCGGTAAAAGAATTGCTTATGAAATCGTTAAATTAGATGAGCCTTCAATTGAGCTGCATCTAGAAGGAGACCTCGGAACTGGAAAAACTTTTCTTACTAGATCGATAATTGTTAATTCAGGTTGGATTGGGATGGTGAAAAGTCCAACTTATACTCTATGTGAAGAATATGATTTAGTAGACTCAATTTTCTTACATATTGATCTTTATAGAACCAGCGAACCTGAAGATATTCATATTTTTAATTTAGATAGAAAAACGCACTCAAAAAAAATTATAATTATTGAATGGCCTCAAAAGCTTGTTTCAAAAAGAGATTTTGATTTAAAGATATCTTTTGAACACTTTGAGGGAAAAAGAAAAGTATTATTAAATAATAACAGTGAGCTATTCTCAGATCTAATTAAATATTATGAATAAATTCTCATTACTTTTATTAGCTCTCTCATCACTAACATATGCAAATGAAATTTCATTCTTCGAAGTAAAAAATTCTGATAGTGAATCTACAGAAATATCTTTTCTTTTAAGTAAAGTATCTTTTATAAAATCATATTCACTTGTTGATCCTTCAAGAATTGTTATTGATGTTTATCAGAGTGATTTAAAATCAGATGTTCAGAAAAAATATAACTACCCCATTAAACAAATTAGAGCTTCATCAAAAGAAGACTTAACTAGAATTGTTATTGATTTATATGAATATGTTGCTTGGAGTAAACCTACTCAGGAAAAAACAGATGGAGGTATATTATTAAAAATTAAAATTAAAAAAAACAAAAACTTAAAAAATAATATTAGAGATATTGTTGTTGCCATCGATGCTGGCCACGGAGGTAAAGATCCTGGTGCGGTAAGTAGCAATAATGTTTTAGAGAAAGATATAACTCTTTTAATAGCAAAAGAACTGGAGAGGACTCTACGAGATACGGAAGGATATCAGGCAGTATTAATTAGAGATGATGATAGTACCGTTAGTCTTAATGACAGATATCAAAATGCAAGAAGGTATGGTGCAGATGCATTTGTTTCAATCCATGCTGACGGATTTAGACTTTCATCTGTTAAAGGCGCATCAGTCTTTATATGGTCAGAAGAATCATCTAGCAGTGTTGCAAGAAATCTATCGGATAAAGAAAGAAGTAGAATTCAAGCTCAAATTAAAAATTTAAAAACTTATGATTTCAATGAAGACGCTGCAAGAGATCTTTATCCTGATACCTACAAGAAGAAGATTGATCAGAGCAAGATATTAGGAACCAAAATACTAGATCAACTAAAAAGAGATCCATTCACAAAGATTCACAAACAAAATGTAGAGTATGCTGATTTCAGAGTACTTAAATCTGTCGATATACCCTCTGTATTAGTTGAATCAGGATTTATAACAAATCCTGAAGATGCAAAAAGACTTAAAACTAAAGCAGGTAGAAGAATGATAGCTAGATCAATATTTCTTGGTATACATAATTATTTTAAAGAAGATCCAGTCTCAGGATCTGTTTTAGAAAACTATTCTAATTATCTAAATTATGAAATTCAGAAGGGAGATGTTTTGTCAGAAGTTGCTATCAGATTTGGCGTTACAGTCGATTCTATAAATAATTTAAACAATCTTAAAAACAAGCCCATATACCCAAATCAAATAATCAAAATAGAAATATAGAGATTTAAGACATGTCATGTGGGTCAATGTCATAACTCCACTTTACCTTTTTTGTCTCAGGCCAGGCTTGAATTTCATTTGTTAAAAATTTAAGAACTTTATTTAAATAAGTTTTGGTATTTGTTTTTATAATCAAATGATTCCTTGTGTTTCCTTTTATTTTTAAAGGAATTGAGGGAAGTGGCCCAATAATAGTAATACTTTTTTTGTTATCTAAAAGGTTGCTTACTTTCTCTAGAAATTTATGACAACTTTGATGATTCGGAGAAGTAGCTCTTAGCATTGATATGGTTGAATAAGGAGGCATCCCAATAGCTTTATTATTTTTGAGGCACTGGTCTGCAACTAACTGATAATCACCAGTCTTAATTTGTTTTAAATTTAGATCATTTGGGTATCTAGTCTGAATAACGACTTTTGCAAGATTGTTATTTCTTCCAGCTCTTCCAGACACCTGAATTAATTGTTGTGAAATTTTCTCAACAGCATTTATTTCTGGGCTTAACAAGCCTCCATCAGCGTTTAGAATCACACATAAAGTTACCTTTGGAAAATCATGTCCTTTTGATAACATTTGTGTTCCCACAAGTATTGCTTCCTTACTCTCATTAGCTTTTTCATAGATTGCTTCTATTGACCCCTTAAGCCTAGTTGAGTCATAGTCCATTCTGATGATTGGAGCTTTCTTAAAAGTACTCCTGAGCACCTCCTCAACTCTTTCAGTGCCAGTCCCAAAAGTACTTATTTCAATTGACTGACAATCAGGACAATTATCATTGACTGCATATACAGATTCACATTTATGACAAATCAATCTATTTTTTGATTTATGAAAAACTAAATTTGATTCGCATGATGAGCATTTAGCCACCCAACCACAATTATCACATTCATATAATGGTGCAAAACCTCTTCTATTTATAAATATTAAAACTTGTTCTCCTCTATTTATTGCAGTTTCGATAATGCCTATTGTTTGGACTGCTAATCCTCCAAGTAAGGGTGAATCGCTTATGTCTAATGGAATTAACTTTGGAGGTTTTTTACCATCTACTCTCCTAAGCAGATCAAATTTCTTATATTTTTTATCTTTTACAAGCTTAAGTGTTTGCAATGATGGTGTAGCAGAACCGAGGAAAACAGGTATTTTTTCTAATTGTGCTCTTTTTATTGCTAAATCTTTTCCTGAAAATCTGAATCCATCGGCTTGTTTGTATGAGTGGTCATGCTCTTCATCAATTATTATCGCTCCTAAATTTTTTAATGGAATCAAAACTGAAGATCTAGTTCCAACAACAACTTTTATTTCTCCAAATTTTGATCCTAACCAAACTCTTAATCTTTGATTAGGAGTTTGTCTTGAATGATATATCCCGATTTCACCTTTAAATCGATTCTTTAATCTTTTTAAGAGCTGAGGTATTAGATTTATTTCAGGTACTAAAATCAAGATAGATTTATTTTCTTTGAGAAATTTTTCAGCCAATTGTAAATATATCTCTGTTTTACCAGAGCCAGTAACTCCATAAATCAAAGAGGGACTAAATTTTTCAATTTTATTTAACTTAGATAGATTGACACTCTGCTCTTTAGTAAGTTTAAAGTTCTTATCATCCTTATTTATTCCATATTCAGACTCTCCATTTGACGTGCTTATAATTTTGTCGTTTTTTTTTCTAAGCAAAGTTGGTATAAAAGATAGGAATACTTCCCCAATAGGGTGATGATAATAATCTGCTGCCCATAAAATTGTTTCAAAAATTGATTTGTCAAAGCAAGCGCAATCATCAGGTATTGAGATTATATCTTTTAACCCTTCTAATGATTTAGTCTTAGATAATTTCTTTACTACTATTCCAACCAATGTTTTATTACCAAAAGGAACAATTACCCTGGTGCCTTTTTTTATATCATTATTGGATTTATAGGTAAAACACTGTCTTATTGGCAATCCAACAGCTATATCATAGTAAAAAATATTCATTTTTTAATTGAAATGGGGTTTATTTTTGCTATAGTTCTCATCCTAATTTGATTTTATTATGAAAAAAGATATACATCCTGAATACCGTGAAGTTTTATTCCATGATATTAGTGTAGACGAATATTTCATAATTAATTCAACACTTAAAACAGATAAAACCAAAGAATGGGAAGATGGAAAAACTTATCCCTATTATACTGTTGAAATTTCCTCTGCTTCACACCCCTTCTATACTGGTAAACAAAAAATTATTGATACCGGCGGTAGGGTTCAAAAATTTGAAGAAAGATTTGGAAAAAAGAGTTAGTATAATTAATTAATTCCAGAGCTCCCAAATCCTTTATCCCCTCTTGACGATACTTTAAATTCTTCGACTATCTCAAATTCCGCTTGTAATATTGGAACTATTATCATTTGAGCTATTCTGTCACCTGGTTTTATTTCAAATTTACTATCAGATCTATTCCAAGCTGGCACCATAAGTTCACCTTGATAGTCTGAATCAATTAAACCAACGAGATTACCAAGAACTATTCCATATTTTGATCCCAAACCAGATCTAGGAATAACAAGCGCAGATAGATTATTATCCTCGAGATACATAGCAAAGCCAATTGTTATCATTTCTGTTTTTCCTGGTTCTAAAGTAAGTTTATTTTCAATGCATGCGCGAAGGTCAAGTCCTGCTGATCCAACTGTTTCATATTTTGGTAGTGGTATCTCTTTTCCTATTAATGG
The DNA here is from genome assembly GCA_002721465.1 of Gammaproteobacteria bacterium. GTDB lineage: Bacteria > Pseudomonadota > Gammaproteobacteria > Magnimaribacterales > D2472 > SAR86A. Next base: position 28,195 of record PBKO01000006.1, read on the forward strand.
GCTTATTATTTTTATTTTTACGTTTATCAAAGTTTTATTTCCTTGGGTTTTATTATTAATTCTAACTTACATTCACCCTCACTAAGATTCTTCCAATTATTATTAAAATTAATTATTGCCATGTTGCAAGTTGCAAATTTATGAATATGTTCTTTTGTTAGAGTTTCTATAAGAAAATGAAGGGTAGGATTGTGTCCAATAATTAAGATGCTTTTCGTTTCTTCATCAATTTTTCTTAGGTAACCTAATATTTTATCTAGACCTTTAAAATATAAATCATCAGTGTATCTAGCATCTGAAATTTCAAATTCAATACCGTCTGAAATTATATCGAGTGTTTCTTTTGTTCTAGTCGCATTGCTGCATAAAACTTTATCCACTGAAAAACTATTTTTACTAAGATAGTCACACATTGTATTAGCATCATTAATACCTCGCTTTGCAAGTGGTCTTTCAAAATCAGAGAGGTTTATGTTATTCCATGAGGACTTTGCATGCCTCAAAATAAAAATTTCTTTCATATATTATTGATTATAGTATTGATAAGTGTTGTTCTGTTCTATAAAATCGCGATTCTATGAGTAAAAAATGTCAAGTTACAGGAAAAATACCACAATCTGGGAATAATGTTTCTCATGCTAAGAACAGGACTAAACGTAAGTTTTTTCCTAACCTTCATACCCATAAGTTTTGGGTTGAATCTGAGAACAGATTTGTTAACTTAAAGGTTTCTGCTAAGGGCATGCGAATCATTGATAAAAAAGGCATCAGTCAAGTTTTAAAAGAAATTAGAGGTCGAGGCGAAAAAGTATAGGGTTATTTGTATCCAGCCTCTTGTGCTAAAAAAACTGCTTCCTTTTGAAGAGATCCAAGTTTACTTACATTTATATTATCCTCAACAAAAGTGCCCCAACTTATAATAGCTTCATTAATTTTGGAGCCATCAACCACTGGGTATTCTTTTACAGCAGAAGCATAAAATTCCTGTGCTTTTTTGGATGAAAAGTATTCAAGCAACTTAATAGCATTCTCCTTATTGTTAGAAGTCTTTACAATTCCTGCTCCAGAAATGTTTACATGAACCCCTCTGTTTTTTTGGTTAGCCCAAAAAAGTCTCAGATTATCATATTGAGGATCATCCAATAATCTTGCTAAATAATATGTATTTACGATTGTTACTCCGCATTGACCGCTTGATACCGCTTTCAGAGCGCTAGTATCATTTGAAAAGACCTCAGTGGCTAGATTTGAAACCCAACCTGATACTACAGATTTAGTTTTTTCAAAACCATATGAATCAATCATACTTGCTATAAGTGATCTGTTATAAACTTTTTTTGAAGTTCTTAAGCATAATTTACCTTTCCATTTGGGGTCTGATAAATCCTCATAAGTAGAAAAGTCTGATGCGGAATATTGATCATCTGAGAACACTATTGTTCTTGCTCTTTTTGAAAAACCGAACCACTGATTATTAGCATCTCTTAAATAATCAGGAATATTTGTATTTAAAATACTTGAATCAACTTCGCTAAAAATATTTCTTTCGGCTGCCTGCCACAGAACTCCAGCATCAACTGTCATAAATATATCTGCCTTTGAATCTTTTCCCTCTACAGATATTCTTTCCATTAAAACCTGAGCATTTCCGGACAGCAAACTCACCTTTATGCCTGTATCTTGATAGAATTCCTCAAGTATTGGTTCAAGAAGTTGTGGTTGCCTAGAAGTAAATATAGTAAGTTCATCTTCTGACTTTTTAGCACACGAAATTAAAATAAATAGAGATAGTATTATCGAAAGTTTTTTCATTTTTAACCTCAGTAAATTAAGATTTTAAGGTGTGCAAGAAAATTATATCTTATTATTGCCAGCTGCGTGATTGATAAACAATCTTTTAAGAAAATTATTTTTATTGACTGAAGATAGTCCAATATTTCTTATAAGCTTTGTATAAAGATTATTTGAGTTAAATGTATTCACAAATAAATCCATAGATTTGAGCATTGCAAGATTGAGGCTTTTTCTTTTAATTTCATACTTTTTGAGAACAAGTTTTTGATCTGGTTCATGACTTCTTTCGAATCCTTTTATAATTTCTTCACAAAAAACTTGAGCATCCGCAAATCCTAAATTAATGCCTTGACCAGCCAATGGATGAATTGAATGAGCTGCGTCTCCAATTAGTACCATTGAGTCAGATACATAGTTTTGATAATGATGATTAATAAGATTGAAGCTAAGGATTTTTGAAAAAATTTTTATTTTAGTGCCTAATTTATTTTCAAAGTAATTAATATTATCAATAACATAACTTTCAATATCAGTATCCTTTAATCTTTTATTATCTATTGACCAAACAACAGTATGTGTTAATTTTCCTGAGCATTTTGGTACTGGCATAATGGCAAATATACCCTTCTCAGAAAAAATTTGATACGCACTCGTTTTTTCTAGATCACTTGCAGTTACCGTAAAGGTTGCAGCCGTTTGATTGTAGGAATTATTAATCTCTTTGAATTTTCCAATCTTTGCAACCTTTGAGTTTCTTCCATCACAACCTGCTACGAACTTAGTTAAAATGCTTTGGTTATTTGAGAGAATAACCTCGGAGTTTTTAAGAGATTCGCCACTAATAATTTTTTTTATTTCATTTTCAAATATAGTTCTTTCCAAGGTCTTTTGTTGCAATGCTTGCTGAAGATCATTAAAAAAAACTACATAAGATAAATTATCACTGCCTATTTCATCAGATGAAAAATTTATTTTTCCAGAACCTTCTCCATCATTAACAAAGATTTGTTTGATTTCGGCACAATTAACATTTATACCTATTTCATCCAATAATTTCTTTGATGCCTGATTTAGAGTAAGAGTTCTTATATTTTCTTTTACTTGATTAGATTTATTAAGCTTTTCTATTACAAGCGAATCAATGTTGTGGCTGTGCAACTTGGATGAAATATAATTTCCAATTATCCCCCCTCCAGAAATAGTAACTATTGTTTTCACAATATTAAGACATTAATGACTCAATCTCTTTAGGATCAGATGGAACTTTTTTTGTAAGGTTTTCATTTCCATCTTTGGTTACAAGAATATCATCTTCAATCCTGACCCCAATACCTTTCCACTTATCATCAACATCCATTGAGCTACTGATGTATATACCTGGTTCAATTGTTGTAATCATGCCAGGTTTAAATTTCATAAAGTCATCGCCCTCTACGTAATCACCTGCATCATGAACGTCGAGTCCCAACCAATGACCAATTTTATGCATATAAAAATCTTTATATGCACCAGATGCATGAAGTTCATCTACATCTCCTTCTAATAAACCAAGTTTTGTTAATCCTTTTGTAATAACTTTTTCTGAAGCCTCTTGAGGTCTCATTACACTGTTTCCTTCCTTTACTTCATCAATTGCAGCATTCATTGCTTCTAAAACAACTTCATAAATCTTTAGCTGTTCCTCAGAAAATTTACCGCTAATTGGAAATGTTCTTGTTATATCAGCAGCATACATTTCAAATTCACAGCCAGCATCGACAAGAATTAAATCAGAATTATTTAGATCCTTATTGTTCTCAACATAATGTAATACGCAAGCATTTTCACCACCAGCAACAATTGGATTGTAAGCAGGATATCTTGCACCCTTTTTTGAAAACTCATGAATATATAAGCTTTCAATTGATTGTTCATTATCTCCACCCTTAACGTTTTTCATCGCGTGAATATGGGCATCTGCAGATATATCACAGGCTTTTCTTATAAGTTCAATTTCATGATTATCTTTTATTAATCTTAAATTGCCGATCATTGAGCTAGCATCAAAGATATTTATAGACTTGCTATGCCTATCTTTTGAACTTGCCTCAGTGGTCCAATCTATAACTTTTTGATCAAATCCAGCTTTCTTTCCAATAGGGTACATAACTTGTTTTGAACCACTTAGGATATCTGGCAGCATTGAATCAATCTGATTATTGTCAAAAGCCTTATCAAATAAGTAGTCTTTAACTGCTCCAATCGGTCCTGCTCTATAGCCATCCCAAATTTCTTTTAGCTTATCCTTTGGAGGTACAAAAATTATTGAATTTATCTTGTTCTGATTTTTTACAATTGCAATTAGAGAAGAAGACTCACAAAATCCTGAAAAATAATAAAAACTACTATCTTGTCTAAAAGGATAACTAGAATCTGCATTTCTGTATTGCAAATCTGCGCCGGGTATTAAAAGAACTGAGTTATTTTCCATTAATTCACTTAACCCATCTCTTCTATTTTTGTAAATTGTATTTTCCATCGTCGTATTTTACTTTTATTAAACAAACTTTCCAATTAAGCAAACAAGAATTAAACTATAAAAATGCCTGAATCCGAAAAAAAGTTATCTAAAGAATTTGAAAAAAAATTAGATTTGCTTATAAAAAGATTTAATGAACAAAAAGGAATAATTGACTTTTACATTAAAAGAGAGCGCGAATGGAAAAAAGATAAAGTGCTTCATAAAAAAGAAATTAAAAGTTTGCTTAAAGAGATAAGAAAATCTAATGACAGCTAAAACAGAAACATTATCACTAAGAATCTTTGGAAGAGATCTCACAATTTCATGTCCTCCAAAAGAAAAAAATAATCTTATTAAGGCTGCTGAACTATTGAATAATGAACTTGAGGGTATTAAAGATAAAAATAATGCTCTAATAATTGCTGGATTGACTCTTGCAAATAAACAACTTAGCTCAAAAGAAGATTCTGGAAAGTCTGATACAGTTGATTATTCTAAGCTTATTAACAAGATAGAAAAGGCCTTCTCAAAATAAGCTTTATATTGCTTATGATCTCATTTATACTTTTATGACATTCTGGTTCATTCGCTAATGTATTTATAAATTTGAACCGATACTATTTTTAAGGTGATATTCCACTATCATTGTTGAGCAATACCTAATAAGGGAAGCCTGATCTGATAAGATATTCACCACCTGAACTTTCGGTTCAGGTAAAATACATAGCGGTGATCTGGTTTGTATTCAAATTGAGGTTATGAAAAATAAATTAAGAAAATCTTATCTTTCTGCCTCAAAGAAACTCAAAAAAAATTTTATACTTGACTCTAGCTCATTAATTCAAAATACCTTAACGGAAGAGCTAAGCTTTCTTAACTTGAAAAATGTTCTTGTTTACAGTCCATATAAATTTGAGATAAATCTAGATATTGTAGTGAAAGAACTAAAAAAAAAGAGCATTGATTTATATCTTCCTAAAATTTTTCCTAATAAAAAAATGGCCTTTAATGATTTCAATGAGAAACATAATCTATTACCAAATAAATATGGTATTTTGGAATCAGACAGCAACAACTATCTCCATTTAGATCAATTTGATTTACTTATTATTCCTTTTTTGAGTGTTGATAAAGATGGTTTTAGGCTTGGTTATGGTGGCGGATATTTTGATCGAGCATTAGAAAAGGTTTTTGAAAAACCAATAATATTTGGCATTGGGTATGAGTATCAAATATATACTGAAAGCTTTGGTGAACCGCATGATATAAAATATGATTGTGTTATTACTGAAGAACGTATACATAGGTTTTAGTACCATATAAAATGCGCCTCAACTATATGCTTAAATATCCATTTTTATTTCTAATTTCATTCTCTCTTTTGGGCGGATCTATAATTATTGATGGGGATCTAAGCGAGCCTGAGTGGCAGGATGCGCACACCATTGATGAATTCTATGAAACACAACCATTCACATTAAAAAAATACAAAGGTGAAACAATTGCCTATATTTTTTCAAATGAAGAAGGTATTTATGTGGGTTTTAAAAATTTTCAAGATCCATTAACTATGCGATCACGAAAAGCCATGAGAGATGAAATGACATCTTTGAGTGAAAAAAATTCAATTAACATTGACTTTGATGGAGATGGTCAAAAGGCATTTATCATTGCAGTCACTCTGGGAGATTCACTTTTTGATGCAATTAAAATTCAATCTGGAGCTTTTAAAAAAGACTGGGATGGAGACTGGATAGCTAAAACAAAAAAATATGATACTTATTGGGTTTCTGAATTTTATCTGCCCTGGAACCTTACCTTGATGAAAAATGTTGAAGGAGGGAAAAGGAAAATTAACTATACAGCTCTTAGATACAGAGCAAATGAAAAATCATGGACAAGTTCTGCAGGAACGATGGCAATGAGATCAAATTATTTTGAAAATCTAGATAGCTTGGAAATAGACAATTATACAAAATCTAAACTTAACTTCTTTCCATATCTTGCTGCAAATAATAATACTATTACTGATCTTGAAGAAAGCAACATCGGTGCAGAACTCTTTTATAACTCTGGTAAAGGAAGTCAAATTAATATGACTTTAAATCCTGATTTTGGTCAGGCTGAAAGTGATGATGTAATCATTAACTTTTCTGCTCAAGAGACTTTTTATTCTGAAAAAAGAGCTTTCTTTAATGAAAATCAGTCTTTATTTAATATAAGTAATTATGATAGATACAGTGTCATTAATACAAGAAGAATTGGCTCATCTCCAAGTTATGATTGTGAGGCTCAAGAAAATACAGATGATTGTAATAATTCAAAGAGAAGTTTTACTGACATAGATTTTGCTCTTAGATTCACACAAAAAATAGATACGCTTGAACTAGGTGTTTTTTCTGCTAAAGAATCAGACGAAGATTATTCAATAGGAAGAGAGTTTACCGCATTGAGATCAAAGAAAAAAAATGTGAATCAAACTTTTGGGCACATGATTACTCATGTAAATGATGAGGCTAAAAACTCCAAAAGTACTGTAAATGTAATTGACTATTTAAACCAAGTTTCAAGTAAATTAAGAGTGCTTACAGATATTCTTATTTCAGAGAAAGATGGAGTAAATGGAAAAGGTATTAGATCTCAATACATATATAAGCCAGACTCATTATCAAGAAATACTGCAAGCATTTTATATTTTGATGAAGATTTTAATTTAAATGATTTTGGATATCTCCAGAGAAGCGACTGGTTCCATATTGGAATTGGGCATAATATTCAAAAGGTAGATTTTAAAAATAATTCAAAATATGACCTTATTGATTTTGGAATTGATATTAACTATGACGCAGATACAAATGGCAATTCAAACCCAATAAGCTTTGAACAAAAAAATGAAATTACATTTAAAGATACGTCTAAATTCAAATTGAATTTTAAACACATAACTTCTGGTAAAAATACTACAATTACCAGAAAGAATACCTTATATCCATTTGTAAAAATAAGAGATAAAACAAGTATCACATTAGACAGTGAAGCAATAAATTATAAATACTGGACATATGATTGGAGAATGACTCTTGAGGAAGGTGGAGCATATAAAAATTGGGACTCGAAAGGTTTGTCAAAGAAATTTTTTAAACTTGCTGGATCTGTTTTTCCTAATGATAATCTATTGTTTAAGTTAGAACTAAGATATAAAAAAGAGGACGAGTGGTTGAAATGGCAAAGTGAAAATAAACTTGCTGCATATGACTTGGGTCAAAAAACAGTATCTATCAATATGAATTGGTTTAGAGGTAATAAACATGAAATTAGATTAAAAAGCCAATTCGTTGCACTAAAAGCAAAAAATCCAATAAGCCTTAAGGTTGACTCAGGTGGATATCTGTTTAAAAACGAAGAAGAGGTCTCACCTTTTCTGAGGGGTGTGGCATCTTTCCAAATAAGATATAAATATGAAATTGCACCACTTTCAAATATTTATCTTGTTTATACTAAAGGTGGTGATATGTATGAGGATGATGATCAAATAAATATGTCAGATATCTTTCAACAGCCTTGGGAAAACCCTAGTAATGAAATTTTTTCTTTAAAATTTAGATTGAAATATTAAATTATTTTAAAAAGTCTAAATATGCTTTATTGTTACTTTCTTCTTTAAAAATAGTTCCACATTTTGATAAATGCTTTATCAAAAGAGATTTGTTTTTATTATGATCTTCGATTCCTATTAGAATATTTCCGTATGCTGAGCCTATATTTCGGTAATGAAATAACGAAATATTCCATTTATTACCAAAGCTTTTAAGGAAATCAAGCAATGCCCCTGGTTTTTCTGGAAACTCGCCGTTAAATATTCTTTCGAAATTTGTTGAATCATGTGAATTATTTACTCTGCCTCCCACCATGTGTCTTAAATGATCGTTAGATATTTTGTTATTGGTATAGTCGGAAAATTTATAGTTAAGCTTTTTTAATTTCTTCTTAAGGGATATAAAACTTTTTTCAGATGAAGTTCTAATCCCTACCAAAACATATGCATCTTTATCACCTGATTTACGATAATTGAACTCTGTTACAGATAATTTGCCAAATACCTTTGAAAGTTTTAAAAAGCTCCCTGGAGATTCCGGAATCCTTATACTCAGTATTTTTTCTCTATTTTCACCAAGTTCGGATCTCTCAACAATGTATCCCAACTTTTGGAAGTTTACATTTGATCCTGAGCTTATCGCTAATAAGTTTTTATTTTTTAGTCTCTTAGCTGCTATTTTAAGACCCGCTAAAGCAACTGCACCTGATGGTTCTGATAAAACTCTTGTATCCTCAAAAATATCTTTTACAGCTGCGCATACTTCATCAATTGTCACTGTCATTACTTCATCAACGCATTCTTTTATGACATCAAAATTATTTTTACCTACCCTTGAAACGGCAACGCCATCAGCAAACAATCCAACTTTTTTTAGAAGAACGCGCTTATTAGACTTCAATGCTTCTGTCAGACATGCAGAGTCATCTACTTCAACTCCAATAATCTTAATATTTTTTTTATTTTGTCTAATCCAAGCAGATATCCCAGCAAGAAGACCGCCCCCTCCAACCGGTATAAATAAAGCATCATAATTTATATCATCTTCTAAAATTTCTTTTCCAATTGTTCCTTGTCCAGCGATTGTGTATGGGTCATCAAATGGATGAACAAAAGTATAATTATTTTTTTTACATAAGACACTAGCTTTAATCAATGCTTCAGATAAGTTTTCACCGTAAAGAGTTAGTTTTGCTCCTAACCTTTTAACAGCATTTATTTTATTTTCAGCAGCAGTAATAGGCATGACAATGTTACATTTAATTTTTAGTTTTCTACAAGCCAATGCAACACCTTGGGCATGATTCCCTGCTGAGGCAGCAATTATCCCTTGAGATTTTTGTTTATCTGAAAGATTTGCAATTTTGTTGTAAGCTCCCCTATTCTTAAAAGAAAAAATAGGTTGGAGGTCTTCTCTCTTTAAATAAATATTATTTTTTTCTTTAAATGATAGATTTGCTGCGTGAGTTGTTGGCGAGTCTATTGCCACATCATAAACTTTTGCGTTTTCAATAAGCTTTAAATACTTTTTTGAGTATCTAAAATTTCCAGTTTTTTTTATTTTTTGTCTCAATTTAAATTGCATTCATTATTTTTCTAGTATTATAACTGTATGAGCGCCTCAAAGATAAGTGTTGCAAAAAAAGCAATGTCACTTATCAAAAATAAACTAACAAACAATATGGTTCTTGGAATAGGAACAGGCTCAACTGTGAATTATTTCATAGATGAATTGGCTGATTACAAAAATTATTTCTATGGCGCTGTTTCAAGCTCTGAAGCAACATCTAAATTATTGATTGAAAATTCAATACGAGTTTTAAATTTAAATGATGTGAATGAAATTGAGTTTTATATTGATGGAGCAGATGAAGTTTCAGATGAGCAATTTCTTATAAAAGGCGGTGGTGGCGCTCACACTCGAGAAAAAATTGTTGCATCCGCTGCAAATGAGTTTATATGTATTGTCGACAAATCTAAATTGGTGGCTGAGCTTGGTGATTTCCCTCTTCCAGTTGAGGTCATTCCAGAAAGCAGAAGTTTGGTATCAAGGAAGCTATTAGCTATGGGTGGTATACCTAAATATAGAGAAAATTTTATTACGGACCAAGGTAATCAAATAATTGACATTCATTCATTAAAGATAACTAATCCAGTTGATTTAGAAAAAAATATAAACTCTATTGCTGGAGTTGTTGACAATGGAATTTTTGCTATTAATAAACCTGACGTGATTTTGGTTTCTGACTAGAAAATTATAAAAGTTTTTCTATTTCATTAATAAGCTCATCTGAGTCTGGTTTCACTGAGGAACCAAATGATGAGACAAATTTGCCATCTTTGGATAATAAATACTTATTAAAGTTCCAGGAAGGATATTGACCGCTTTCAGCATATAACTTTTTATATAAAGGGCTTGCTTTTTTGCCTCTTACTTTCGACGTCGCAAACATAGGAAAATTTACACCATACTCTGTTGAGCAAAACTCTGCTACATCAGTTTCATCTGAATATTCTTGCATGAAATCTCTTGAAGGAACTCCTAAGATAACAAATCCTTCTTCACGATATTTTTCATACAATGATTGAAGGGATGCATATTGATATGTATATCCACATCTGCTTGCAACATTAACAATTAAAACTACTTTATCGTCATATTCACATAAGTTAACTTCATCTGCAGAATCTAAGATTCTCATGTTTGTATTAAGTAAATCTGAACAAGCAACACTGTGTCCAGTAAACAAAAAAAGTAAGCAAAACAGAAATTTTTTCATGGGAGCTATTATAACTTAAGTAATAGGAGTAATTGCGGAAAGTGAAGTTACAAAAACTGATATTAAAAAGAGTACTTCAAAACTATCTTTAAATGTCTTCATAATCAACTTAGTAAGAGATGGAGGGTATTAACCCTCCATATTTTCCAGAGTGTCAGCAGTATATTTAATAGGGGAGAGGAGTGCTGACAAGAAATATTATATATACTTATAATTAATTATCAATACAATTTATAAAATAATTGCAATTTTTTTATGTATAATGAATTTTCAATTACAAATAACGGAGAAATGCTTTGAAAGGTACAGTTTTATACGAAATAAAGGAAAATATTGCGATACTTACTGTTGATAACCCGCCAGTTAATCCATTAAGTGATGGTATCAGAACAGGAGTATATGAAAGTATCATAAAAGCACAGGAAGATGATTCAGTCATAGGTGTTGTTCTTACTGGAAATGGACGAGCATTTATAGCAGGTGCTGATATTTCTGAATTTGGCGGTCAAATTGAAGGAAAAACATTAAATGAAATGTTTAAAAAGCTTGAGTTCTGCACTAAACCAGTAGTTGCAGCAATAAATGGTCTAGCGCTGGGTGGAGGTTTAGAAACAGCATTATGTTGTAATTATAGAATAGCTGATTCTCAGGCTATTGTTGGCTTACCTGAGGTAAATTTAGGCCTTTTGCCAGGTGGTGGAGGAACTCAAAGACTTCCAAGGCTGGCTGGACCTGCTGAGGCACTCAAAATGATGCTTTCAGGCATGCATATATCGGCCAAAAAAGCTTTAGATATGGGAATTATTGACAAAATTTCAGAGAATATTGTTGATGATTCTATAGAATTTATAAAAGAAGTATCAAAAAACACTGAACACCATCCAAAAGTTAGAGATTTCAATGAAAAAGTTATCAATGCAAGAGGAAGCGATAACATATTGTTGGAAGCTCAGGCAATGGCAGCCAAAACAAGAAAGGGACAATTTGCACCAGGACAAATAATTAAGTGTGTTGAATCTGCAATAAATATTGATGATTTTGACGAGGGATTAAGGAAAGAAAGTGAATATTTTCTTGAGTGCTTAATGCATCCACAAAGAGAGGCAATGATACATATTTTCTTTGGTGAAAGAGCAGCATCTAAAATTTCAGATCTGCCGAAAGAAACAAAAATAATGGATATTAAAAAAGCTGGAATTATTGGTTCAGGTACGATGGGTGGGGGAATATCAATGTGTTTTGCAAATGCAGGTATCCCAGTTCACATAATTGATCAAGATGAGGAAAACATCAAAAGAGGACTTTCAGTTATCGAAAAAAATTATGACTTTATGGTTAATAGAGGAAAATTAACTGCTGAACAAAAAGATAAAGTGTTTGGATTGATTTCCTCAAGTTTGGATTATAAAGATCTATCAGATTGCGACATTGTTATAGAGGCTGTATATGAAAATCTAGAGTTAAAACATAAGATTTTTAAGTCTCTCGATGAACATGTAAAAGAAGGGGCGATACTTGCTAGTAATACTTCTGGTTTGGATATAGATTCGATTGCATCAGTTACAAATAGGCCTGATCTAGTAGTAGGTACTCACTTTTTTAGTCCTGCTAATATTATGAGATTATTAGAAGTAGTTAGAGGAGCACAAACATCTGATGAAACTCTAGCAACAGTAATGGCTATTGGTAAAAAGCTTAAGAAGGCTGCGGTTGTTTCTTTAAATGCTCCGGGTTTTATAGGAAACAGAATGTTGTTTAGATATACAGCTCAAGCTAATATGTTACTTTTGGAAGGCGCCCTTCCCCATCAAATTGATCAAGCTTTAGAATCTTTTGGATTAAACATGGGTCCATTTAGGATGATGGACTTAGTTGGTTTGGACTTGGGATGGAGAGCTAGAAAACTTGGTGGAAAAGAATCTCCATTACACGCTAAGATTGGTGATGAATTATGTGAACAAGATAGGTACGGGCAAAAAAGTTCAGCGGGCTACTATAATTATTCAGAAGGATCTAGAGCACCAAATCCAGCTCCTGAAAATGAAGCTATTTATGAAAAAATCTCTTCTGAAAATGGTTTTACACGAAGAGAAATATCAGATGAAGAAATTATTGATAGATGTACATTAGCATTAATTAACGAAGGAGCAGATATATTATCAGAGGGAGTAGCACAAAGAGCCGCCGATATAGATGTTGTCTACATTAATGGTTATGGTTTCCCTATATGGAGAGGTGGTCCAATGCACCATGCTAATGCAATAGGATTAGATAAAGTTTTAGAAAAGCTAAATAAATATAAGGAAATTACCGGTAATGATGCCTATAATCCAAGTGAACTGCTTATTAAATTAGCAAAAAATGGAGAACAGTTAGGCGAAGCACCAAAAAAAGAAGACCGGAAAGAAAAATTAGACTTTGAAATGTCCTCAGTTGCTAATAATTTTTAAAATAAAGTAAACTTAGGCTCTTATATAGACTTTTGTTCCTTTTTCTACAATATCGTATAGATACACAATGTCATTATTAAACATTCTTATGCATCCATGAGATGCTTTTTGTCCAATGAGACCTTCTTCATGTGTACCGTGAATGTATATATATCTCGAGTATGAGTCAACACCTGAACCATTATTAATGCCACTCTCAAGGCCATTGAGCCATAAAATTCTTGACGTGACATGGTCACTTTCTGTATTTATAGGGTTTTTAATAATATTTGCTACTTTTCCAGTATTATTTCTTGCCACAAATATAGTATTTACAAGCACATTATCACCTATTTTCTCTTTGATCTCATGGGAGCCTAAAGGAGTTTTAAATGAATTTTCAGTGCTGCCCTCCCCATATTTTGAAGTTGAAATCGGAAAACTTTCCACAACCTTAGAGAATTGCTTAAGATATAGTCTTTGCTCAGAAACATCGATAACAATTTCATAGCTATTTGAATAAATCTGTGTGCAAAACAAGGTCACTAACGAAAGAAATGTTATCTTTTTTATAATTTTAACCATAAGAACCTAATTATAATTGAAGAAATTAAAATTAATAATATTAAATAAGAAAAAATATAACCAATTTTATTATAAAAACTACTTTTATTTATCAAATCAATATAGCCCTCAAGTATATTTGAATCACCTTTTTCTAATTTATCAACAATTGTTCCTTTATTTGAAATTATTGCTGAGAATCCATTATTTGTAGCTCTTAAAGTCCATCTATTATTTTCAATAGATCTTATTCTAGCAATACTTAAGTGATGATATGGTCCAATCGATTCTCCAAACCAAGTATCGTTTGAAATATTTATCATAAAAAGTGAACTTTTGTTCATTAATCGAACTGTTCTTGGAAAAGCTATGTCAAAACATATAGGTGTAGACACTTCTAGACCATTCAAAACAGTTATTTTATTTTGATTTTTTGAACCATGATCTACATTTGACATAGGTAAATTAAAAAAATCGATTAAACCTCTTAATGATTTAAAAAATGGAATATATTCGCCAAATGGCACTAAATGTATTTTTTTGTAGACTTTATCACTTTTTACATTCAAAAAAGCATTAAAAAGTTTATTTTCATCATAATGCCATGTTCCAAGCAATAATTTTTCTTTATTATTAATTTTTGATATAAAACTATTAAATTTCTCAGACTTATCATGATAGGGCAGTTCAGCCTCAGGAAGAACAATTAATTTTGAACTTTGAGAACTTTGGTTGATTAATGTTAGTAAATTTTTCTCGATCTTTTGATAATAATCTTTTTTATACTTAAAAAAAGGATTTGATGAGGGCTGGATTGCAGTAACAAAAATACCATTATTAATAATGATATTACTATTTTGAGGTATCAAAGAAATAAATAAAAAACCTAATGCTATGGCAGTAATTTTGCTTTTATTATATTGAACTATGATTGAGCAAATTAAATAAATTAGTAATGAAGCAAAAGATACACCAAATACAGAATAAGTACTTTGAGTAATAGTATCTAGAAATATATTCCCAGGAATTAGCCATGGAACACCATTTAAAAAGAAGTATCTTGAGAATTCTATAAGAAGAAATATTCCAGATACCAATATTGTTTTCGTTAGTTTTGCTTTAATTTTTAAACTTGATATTAAAATATTAGTTAGCAAAAGAGGAATAGTAAATACAAAAGTTAGTAATATGACTAATAAACTAAAAATGAGTAATGATACTATTAAATGAACTTCTCCATAATAGTAAATACTCACTATTAACCATGACATTCCAAAACCCCAATGTCCTAAACCCCAACAAAATAGTTTTGTTAATGCGTTTCTCTCTTTATAAAGTATGACCTTAATTAAATAGATGTAAGATATGAATATAAGAAACTTAATTGAGAAGGGTGAAAAAGCAAATATACCTATGAGTCCAAAAAGAAATGGATACAAGGTATTACTTAATTTCATTTATTTTTTGTAACGGCTAATTTCTTTATTCTTCTATTATCTGTATCTGAAACTTCTATACTCAGTTTTTCAAGTTTTATTTTGTCACCAATTTTTGGAAGCACTCCAAATTTAGAGATGAATAAACCACCTAAAGTTTCAGCATCTATAGTGAGTGGATCTGTTTTAAGTTTGAAGAAGCTTATAAACTCTTCTAATTCGATCTTTGAGTCAACAATATAACTATCATTAGAAATCTCAATTATTTCTTCCTCTTCAAAGTCATGTTCATCTTCAATTTCTCCTACTAACTCTTCTAAAATATCTTCAATAGTTATTAATCCAGATATTTCACCGTATTCATCAATCACAACTGCCATATGTGATCTATCTTTCTTAAACTCCTCTAATAAAGAATCAGCTTTTTTTGTCTCAGGAACTACGTTTGGATCTCTGAGCATTTCATTTAAGTTAAAATCCAAGGATTCTTTAAATAGCTTTGGCAAAATATCTTTTGCTAACAATATGCCTTCAACTTCATTTCTTTCATTGCCAAGAACTGGATATCTTGAGTGTCCAGAATCAATAATCTTATTTATTATTTCAGTAGAATTTTCTGCAATTTGAATTGTGACCATGTCAACTTTTGGAATCATGATTTCTTTCACAGTTATGTTACCTAATCTTATTGCTTTACTTGCGATTGACTCAGCCTCTCTATCAATAATATTTTGATCTGCAGCATCTTTAAGAAAATCTGTTACCTCAGAAATACTTTGTGTTTTTATAAAAAAAGGATTTCTAAAGTATTTTTTTAATTTATTTAAAATTTTCGAGGGAGGTTTAGATTCTTCGTTATTTAGTTTTTGATTCATTAATATGGATTTTTAATATTTAATTCTTTTAGCAATTCTATTTCTTTATTCTCCATTTTATTAGCGGTTGCATCATTTTCATGATCAAGACCTAATATATGATATACGCCATGAATTAACATGTGAATAATATGATCATCAAAATTTTTATTTAATTGTTTTGACTCTTCTTCTAAAAATTCATAGCTAACTGCAATGTCACCAAGATTTCCTGTAAGAGACTTTGAAATATCTTCATTTGTAAAAGATAGCACATTAGTAGATTTATTTTTTTTTCTAAATTTTTTATTCAATTTTGTCATTTCGTTATCATTTAAAATTCTTAAATTGATAGAGGAATTAGAAATTTCTTCTTTGGAACATAAATATTCAAAAGCTCTGATTAATTTATTTTCTAAATTTTTATCTAAGCAGTAACTATTTGACATTGAAATGTTCAAACTCACTTAGCAACCCATTTATCTTGATAGAATTTGTAAGCATCTATTATTTTTTTTACAAGAGGGTGTCTTACGACATCAACTGATTCAAATGTAGTAAATCCTATACCATCAGTGCCATTAATGACTTCTATGGCATGAGATAAACCTGATTTAATGTTTTTTGATAAATCTACTTGAGTCAAATCTCCATTGATAACAAGATTTGAACCAAATCCCATTCTTGTTAAAATCATTTTCATTTGCTCTTTTGTAGTATTTTGACTTTCATCAACAATAATAAAGGAATTATTAAGTGTTCTCCCTCTCATATAAGCTAAAGGAGCAATTTCTATTATTCCTCTAATTAAAAATTTTTCTGTTTTTTCTATGCCAAGCATTTCATACAAGGCGTCGTAGAGAGGGCGTAAATATGGATCAACTTTCTGCGAAAGATCTCCAGGTAAAAAACCAAGTTTTTCTCCCGCTTCAACAGCTGGTCT
Organism: Gammaproteobacteria bacterium; assembly: GCA_002721465.1. GTDB lineage: Bacteria > Pseudomonadota > Gammaproteobacteria > Magnimaribacterales > D2472 > SAR86A. The sequence continues at coordinate 45,090 of PBKO01000006.1, forward strand.
TATAAGAATAATCCTATCAACTTTTTCTTTGAGAAGTGCATCAACTGCTGCTGCCACAGCTAGATAGGTTTTGCCTGTTCCTGCAGGCCCAATTCCAAAGTTTATTTCATTCTCAGTAATATTATTTAAAAATATTTTTTGGTTTCTACTTCTCGGAATAATGCTTTTTTTTGGTGTTTTAATAACTATCTCATGACTATCTTTTTCCATATTTAAATCCTGAATACAAAGATGAAGTGTTTCTTTTGTTATTTCTATACCTTGGCCAGCTGTAGCATATAGTCTTTTTAAAGCATCTTCTGAAAGAGTAATATCTCTTTTTGATCCTTTAATTTTAACCTGATTCCCGTTTTGGAAAATTTTTACATTGAAAGTTTTTTCAATAAATTTAAGGTTCTCATTTAACTCGCCAACAAATCTAACCATTATGTTTGCATCTGGTGGATTTAATTCAAAGTTGGTTAAAGCAGAATTTTTTGACATTAATTATGTATGTTGCCTCTTAAACAATTAGGTAAAGCTTCTTTTATATTAATATTAATCAATCGACCTACTAAATCAATATCATTTGAAGGAAAGTTGACAATTCTATTGCAAATTGTTCTTCCTTGAAGTTGTCCTGGATCTCTTTTTGACTGTCCATACACAAGACAATTTTGTATAGAGCCAACTTTTTTTCTACTAAAGCCAAATGACAATTGATTTAGCCTATCTTGAAGGATGTTAAGTCTTTTTTTCTTTTCGTCCTTTGTAACATCATCAGCCATATCTGATGCGGTTGTATTAGGTCTTGGACTATAAATAAAACTAAATGATTCATCAAACTTTACTTCATTTATAAGTTCCATTGTTTTTTGAAAATCTACATCAGTTTCACCAGGGAATCCTACTATGAAGTCAGATGAGAAACTCATGCTAGGTCTAACATCTCTAATTCTCTCTACCAAATTGAGATATTTTTCAATGTTATATCTTCGTCTCATTAATTTTAAAATTCTATCTGACCCACTTTGAACAGGAAGATGAACATGACTTACAAGTTGCGGAACTTTGTCATAAACCTCAACTAAGTCATCTTTAAATTCATGAGGATGACTGGTTGTATATCTTATTCTCTCAATATTTTCTATCTTGGCTGTCAGTTCAATAAGTCTAGCCAAAGATGATTTTTCCCCTTTGAAAGTTCCTTTGAAATTATTTACATTCTGCCCTAGCAGATGAATTTCTCTTGTTCCATTGTCTGCAAGCACTGATATTTCATTCAATATGTCTTCAATAGTTCTTGAAACCTCATGTCCTCTAGTTTTTGGTACAACACAGAATGAGCAATATTTATTACATCCTTCTATTATAGAGACAAAAGCGGAGGGCTCTCCTGTTCCTTGAACTGGTATATGACTAAATTTTTCTAGTTTGGGAAAGGAAATATCAATTTGATTCAAATTAGTTTTTTCTTTTTTGTTGTATAACTCTGGTAACTTGTGGAGAGTCTGAGGACCAAAAACTATATCAACTGCTGGAGCTCTTTTAATGATTTTTTCTCCTTCCTGAGATGCGACACAGCCTCCTATTGCTATCTTCAAATTTGGATTTTTTTCTTTTATTTTTCTCCACCTACCAATTTGATGGAATACCTTTTCTTGAGCTTTTTCTCTTATTGAGCATGTATTTAATATCAATAAATCAGCCTCATCCTCAGATTTCGCTAATTCAAAATTTTCTTTTTCCTCAAGCAAGTCAAACATTTTTGCAGAATCATACTCATTCATCTGACATCCGTGAGTTTTGATAAATAATTTTTTTGTCATCTTAATATGTTTATATAACTTTTATTCTCACATTTAGTTCCCATATAATAAGTATCATGAAATCAAAAAGTGTTTACAAGATAATTTTCATTCAACTTGGGGAAATTTATGAAGTTTTTGCTAAACAAATTTATCAAAGCGATATGTATGGTTTCATCGAGGTGGAAGAGTATATCTTCAATAAAGACAAACAGCTAGTAGTCGATCCTAGTTCTGAAAAATTAAAGAATGAGTTCTCAAAAGTTGATAGAAGCTATATACCTATTAATTCAATTATTCGTATTGATGAGGTTAATGAGACTGGAGAAGCAAGAATTAAAGAAAATAAAGGGCAGGTAACTCAATTTCCATTAAACATTCAACCCTCGAATAGCAAAGATTGATTTAATCTGGCATAAAAATTTTTTTATAAAATCTTAATTCCTCAACTGATTCTAAAATATCTCCTAAAGCTCTATGTGATCCCTTTTTTTCATAAACTTGTGCTTCATTCATCCATCTGACAGCAACTTCTTTGAAAGAAGAAACATCAATATGTCTGTAGTTAAAATATGCTTCAAGCCTCGGCATATATTTTGATAAAAACCTTCTATCGTGAGACACAGTATTTCCGCACATTGGAGATACTTTTTCTCCAACATATTTAGAAATAAATTCTAATGTTTCAATCTCTGCTATTTGTTCAGTTATATCGCTTTTTTTTACTTGTTCCGTTAATCCAGAAGACCCATGTTGTTTTTGATTCCATTCATCCATACCATCTAATAGTTCATTGGACTGAGAAATAATTAAATTAGGTCCTTCAGCAATAATATTTAAATCAGAATCAGTTATCAATGTAGCAATTTCAATAATTTTTTCATTATTCGGATCTAGGCCAGTCATCTCAAGATCAATCCAAATTAAATTATCTCTTGATTGTAATGTTTTCATCTCTTCTTATATTTACCTGTTTAGTGTATTTTGTTCTTATTATGAAAAAAGTTCAAACTGGGCAAGTGACAAAGTTTTACTCAAATAGTTGTTTAGTAAAGACACATGCATTTGAATTAGAGTGTTTAGCAATAAAGAATGTTGTTGTTGGTGATAATGTCGAAGTAGAAATAATCCAAGATAGTAAAAAATTACTCGGAAAAATTTTAAAGATTAAGACAAGATCCACTGTTTTATCAAAGAAGTATCGTAATAAAGAAAATTTTTTTGCAGCCAATATTACGCATGTTGGATTATTAATGTCACCTAAACCAAATACATCTTCAGAATTTATAGATAAATGGATTCTAAAGACAAAACTCTCAAATATTAAATCGTTTATTGTGAATAATAAAAATGATATGGGGTGTGACAGTGCCTACATAGAAAAAATAAATATCTATAAGAAAATTAATATGAAGATAATTAACATCTCAGCTAAATATGAGGATAATCTTGAGGAGTTAAAAAATTATATTAAAAATAAATCTGTACTTTTTGTCGGTAATTCTGGAGCCGGTAAATCAACGCTTACTTCAAAAATAATAGGCGAGAATCTTAAAACTAATAACTTATCTAATGATCAGGGTGTTCATACCACTTCAGTTTCGTCTTTATATGAGATATCAGGTGATACAAAAATCATTGACTCACCAGGCATGCGTGACATTGAGATACTTGAATATCCTGCAAAAAAAATTATATATGGGTTTAAAGAAATTTTAGAATTATCCAAAGGTTGTAAATTTAATAATTGTAATCATATTAATAACGAAGGTTGTAATGTAATCAAAGGCTTAGAAGATGGCGTTCTAAGCAAAAGTAGATACAATAATTTTATAAAATTTAGAGACGAGTAAAGAATGAATAAAAAAACTCATTTTGGATTTAAAGAAGTCCAAGAGTCAGAAAAGAGTAAATTTGTTGGAGAGGTATTTACTTCTGTTTCAGAAAATTATGACTTAATGAATGATGCAATGTCTTTTGGTATGCATAGACTTTGGAAAAGAATATTAGTTGAACTCGCTGCAATCGGAAAAAATGATGTAATTCTTGATATAGCAAGTGGAACTGGAGATATACCTAAGCTTATTTCTAAAGAATATCCAGAAACAACTATTTTTATGACTGATATTAACTACGATATGTTGAACGAAGGTAGAAATAGAGCGATTAATGAGAGTTTCAGTTCTAGTTGTAAATTTTGCCAATTAAATGGCGAGCAATTACCTTTCAAAAATAAAGCATTTGATCTCATTACCATAGGTTTTGGTTTAAGAAATTTTACTAATAAAGAAAAGGGTATTAAAGAAATGAGAAGGAGCTTAAAAAAAAATGGTAAATTGTTAGTGCTTGAGTTTTCTAAACCCGTTAATCCATTTTTTTCAAAAGTTTATGATTGGTATTCTTTTAATATACTTCCTAAACTAGGGTCACTTCTTGCAAATGATTCCGATAGTTATCAATATTTAGCTGAGTCAATAAGAATGCATCCAGATCAAGAACTTCTAAAAAATATGATTATAGAATCAGGCTTTAAAGATTGTAAATTTTATAACTTGCTTAATGGTGTAGTATCAATTCATGTCGCATACAATGATTAACATCAAAAAAAGTTTTGATAAACTTTTCAAAAGTATAGAAGAATCCTCTCCGAATTTAAAAAAAACGCTTCGTGAGATATCACCATTNACTTTTTTTTTAAACATCAAGGGACANCANGNTATCTATATAACTATAAATGGTGAAAATTCTTATATTAATTTTAATGAAAATATTTATGATTTTGAAATTAAAGNATCTCTTATAGATTTNTTNAAAATANTTGCTACTGGAAAAATNAATAAAAACATAATATTTGGAAACACAGAAATTGCTATNGTGCTTTTTAATGCTTTNTATAAATCTGATNTTGATTTAATCTANCTCATCGATAAATATTTTGGNAATTTACCNGCCATNTTTACTTNTGCTATTGTGAAAAGACTTTATAGCTCNAATGAGGTATACCAAGATGTTAAACATAGAGAAATACGAAAGCAACTCAGAGANATATCTATAAGGATTGATAGGCTAGAGGNATATAACAGTCAATGAATTTTNTAATTATTTTATTTGAGTTANTAAGAATGTCTCTTATAGGTGTTCAAAAAGGCATATTTTTCAAACCTAACGGAAAGAAATTAGCAGTNTATTTAGAGTCTCTTGGTCCTATCTTTACAAAATTTGGACAATTNCTNTCAACAAGGACTGATATATTAGACTTTAAAACTGCTAAAGAGTTAGAAAGCCTTACTGATAGNTGTAAACCATTTAANGTTTCAGTGTTTAAGCAAATTGTTGAAAAAGAGCTTGGAGATNNAATAGAAAATATTTTTGATTCATTTGACGAAAAACCTTTGGCTGCCGCTTCGTTGGCACAAGTTCANACAGCAAAATTAAAAAATGGANCCGAGGTAGTAATTAAGGTTCTACGACCAAATATNCGAAGAAANGTAAAAAAAAATCTTCGTCTTCTAAAAGCTTCAGCAAAAGTATTTTCCTATCTTTATAAGGATAGCTACAGATTAAAACCAAACGAAGTAATAAGAGATTATGAGGCGACTATTCTTAAAGAATTAGATTTAAGACTTGAGGCATCTAATACAAATCTAACAAGAAAGAATTTTCTTCACTCAAATGAGCTATACATACCTGAAGTATATTGGGATTTAACTACTTCGAACATTATGGTGCTTGAAAAAATTGATGGAATTCCATGCACAGATATAAAACAAATTGAACACTATGGCATCAATAAAAAGTTGTTAGCAGAAAATGGTGTAATGATTTTTCTAAATCAAGTATTTAGGGATAATTTCTTTCATGCTGATATGCATCCTGGGAATATTTTTGTTTCAAAAAAAAACCCAGACAATCCTGGATATATTGCAATTGATTGTGCTATTAGTGGCTCACTTTCAAACGATGAAAGATATATCTTAGCAAGAATGTTGCAAGCAGTTTTAAAACAAAATTATAAATCTCTAGCTAACTTGTTTATATCCTCTAATTGGGTAAATCCAGATACTAATACTATTGAGCTTGAAAATACGCTCAGGGCTTGCTGTGAGCCCATATTTGAAAGACCGTTATCAGAAATTGAATTTGGTAAACTACTTCTTTACCTTTTTCAAAGTACCAGAGAGTATGGATTGTCACTTCAAACCTCTTTAGTATTACTTCAAAAGACTCTCATTCATATCGAAGGCATGGGCCGTCAGATTTATCCAGAATTAGATTTCTGGGGAATTGCAGAACCATATCTGGATAACTGGTTAGCAGAACAATTTAATCCTCTCAAATTGAAAGATTACATAATTGAGAATAAAGAGGACTTATTATTTAAGGCCTCTGAAGTTCCAGGGATTGTATATGAAGCTTTAGATGAAATAAGGAGTTATTCTAAAAATAGGCAAGTTGACAGNAATAAGATTAAAAGCTTAGAGGATCAATTATCTAATCAAAAATATCTCATTAGAGTAATTGGTATTGTTATAATAGTTTCTGCAGCTGTTGTAATAATGATTTCATAGGAGAAATTATGGGCTTTGGTGGAATAAGTATTTGGCAATTACTAATAATCTTAGTTGTTGTTTTATTAATCTTTGGGAGTGGTAAGTTAAGATCTTTAGGTTCTGATGTAGGATCTGCTATTAAAAGCTTTAAAAAATCAGTCAAAGACGAAAAATCTGAAGAAAAAGAAGACTAAAATTGTTTCAAATCGGCTTTCTTGAAATTCTAATTATTTTTATATTAGGGATCATCATAATTGGTCCCAAAAGATTACCTGAGCTAATAAAAAAAATACTTAAAACTTATAAGAGAGTAGAAGCTAAACTTATAAATTTCAAAAAAGATATTGAGAATGATATTGGTGCAGATGAAATAAAAAAAGATGTTTTTAATGAAATTAAGATGGAAGAGTTAGAAAAAAATAAAAAATGACTAAAGAAACAGTTATCAGTCACTTTTTAGAACTAAGAGCAAGATTGTTAAAGGTTATTATTTTCTTTGTTTTTTTGTCTATTTTAGGTATTCCCTTTTCAGCAGAGATATATTCATTTGTAGCAGCGCCACTAATAAACCTTCTTCCTGACGGAGCAACAATGATAGCTACTGAAGTGGCTTCTCCTTTTATGGCACCAATAAAACTTACTTTATATATAGCTATGTTATTTTCTATGCCATGGCTGTTCTATCAAATATGGATGTTTATATCACCAGGCCTTTATAGCAATGAAAGGACTTTCACAGGACCTCTCTTATTTTCAACAATTATTCTTTTCTTTAGTGGCGCTAGCTTTGCTTTTTTCATTGTTTGTCCAATAATTTTTAAATTTTTTATTGGGATGGCTCCAGAATCTATAATAATTATGACTGATATAAGTCAATACCTCAGTTTTATTTTTAAACTTGTTTTTGCTTTTGGAGTTGCTTTTGAAATTCCAGTTGCAACTATTTTATTAGTTAAAAGTGGTTTTGCCACTAGAAACAGTTTAATTAAAGCAAGGCCTTATTTGATTATTTTATTCTTAATAATTGGAATGTTATTAACCCCTCCTGATATTTTTTCTCAATTATTTTTAGCAATTCCTATGTGGGTCTTATTTGAAATTGGTATTATTCTTGCAAAAAAATAAATTACAATCGATTCAGATTTATAAGAGTTCTATAAAAAAACCAGGGCAAGATCATCCACGGAATCTGAGTTTGGAGCATGATAGTTCGACTATTAAATTCAAATAATAAAGGATTAAAGTATGATCCAAAAGGAGATAGCGGAGCCCATGATAAAGGCTTGTCTTCTGCTAATTGATCATGATAGAGAAACATTTCAACTAAGATATTTTGACCAATACACCAAATCATTAGAATACAAAATGCACTCCAATTCCATTGTGTAAAAACTTTGGAGTTTTTTTTATGAGAAATCCACATTAGCCAAACACCTCCTATTAAAACGGTTCCAGCATCTGCCATTGAATTCAATAACCAATTAATATTTTTTGGTAACCAATTATTTAAAACTTCTGATCTTCTGCTATCTACAGGATCTCCATCAATCCATCCATANGTAAACCACAACTCCCAACCTAAAGAACACACAATAACTCCTACAATATAGAAGGATGGAACCCAGTCTGGAATTTTGTGTTTATTTAAAAAATATATTATTAAAGGTGCGAGGACAGCTAAATATACAACAGCAACTACGCGAAATTCTTCAGCAATCAAAGTTTAGAATCCTAGCCTTTCTTTCCAATTTTCATCTTCAGGCCTTCGATGATTTACAATCATATTAACTAATTCTTCTGGTGAATCGCTTACTAATAGCTCTTTTAAGTTTGCAGAAGAAATAAACCCCTCATTTACTGCTTTGTTAAACCATTTTAGTAGATCATCGTAATAACCGTTTGTATTTAAGATTCCGAGTGGTTTATTTATAATCCCTAATTGATTATTTGCCATTATTTCTGCTAGCTCATCAAGAGAGCCTACTCCTCCAGGCAAAACAATAAACGCATCTGATCTCGACATAAATTGTTCCTTTCGATCTAGCAAGGTATCAGCAATATGAATTTTTTCTAATCTTGGATTTGCAAGTTCCAATGAGTGTAATGATTTTAGTGATATTCCTAAAACCTCAACACCATGATCAAGAGCTGTATCAGAAATAACTTTCATTAATCCAACATTACCACCACCGAAAACCANATTTATCCCTTTTTTTGCAATACACTCTGCAACANTTTTGGCAGCTTCTGTATATTGAGGATCCTTGCCTCTATGAGCACCACAAAAAATTGAAATATTTTTCATGTTATTAAGTNTTAAAATTAAAAGTCACTGGTCCTTTGTTNGTAATACTGATGTCCATNTANGCTCCAAACTTACCTGTTTTCACTCTNGAAAATAATTTACTAAATGTTGTAACAAATTCATCATACAGCAATTTAGCTTCACTAGGTTTTGCAGCCTTATGGAAACTTGGCTTATTACCACCATCAGTTATGGCTGCTAATGTAAATTGACTGACAATTAAAACTTCCTCACTAGATTCTTTTAAAGATCTTGATATTGCTCCNTTTGGTCCTTCAAGCATTCTAAAATTAATGATTCTACTAACCATTTCTNTTACNGCGGTTGAATTATCATTTTGCTCAATACANACAAATATTAAGATNCCNTTTTTTATAGAGGAAAAACTATTGCCTTCAATAANCACTTCAGCTTTTGANACTATTTGAATGGTNGCTAGCAAATTTTATACATCTTCTAGTTCTTCTTGCCACTGACCAAGAGAAGCAAGCTTATTCATTTTTGCTCTGTGAGATAGTTCATCTTGAGAAATAAAAANATTCTCTGGTTTTCCTCCCCAAGCTTTTAATGCNGGTGCTTGAAGAGCTCTCCCATATGAAAAACTTAATTTCCAAGAAAAACCACCAATCTTATTCATCAAATCTAAATGCGCTGTAGCTAAAATATCTGACTGTCCACCTGATAAAAATGTAANGCCAGGAAGTTCATNAGGAACATTAGAANTTAAACATTCTAANGTTTTCTTNGCAACCTCTTCAATTCCAGCTTGATTTGCACAATTCTTTCCAGACGTGACCATATTTGGTTTTAANAAGGTNCCTTTTATATTNACTCCTCCTTTTTGTAGATNNGTAAATAAAGATCTTAAAGAACGATCGGTAGCTTTGTAGCAATCATCAATAGTATGATCGCCATCCATTAATACTTCAGGCTCGACAATAGGAACCATTCCATTTTGTTGAGCACAATATGCATAATCAGTAAGAGCTTGCATATTCGCATCAATACATTTGTCTGTAGGAATATCTTCTCCAATGTTGATAACAGCTCTCCATTTTGTAAATTTAGCTCCCATTTTTGAATATTCTTTTAATCTTTCATCTAAACCATCTAATCCAACCGTAACAGTTTCACCTGGACAGTCTTCAATTGGCTGAAGCCCTTTATCCACCTTGATTCCTGGAAGGGCACCTTGATTAGAGATAACGTCTCTGAGCAAAGTTCCATCTACTGCTTGTTGCCTTATAGTTTCATCAAATAAAATTACTCCTCCGATATTTTCTTTCATTCCTTTTGCTCTAAAAAGCATCTCTCTATAGTCTCTTCTATTTTCTTCTGTTGAATCAACATCTATAGAATCAAATCTTTTGCCACATGTAGGGTTGCTTTCATCTGCAGCCAAAATGCCTTTTCCATCAGCAACAATAAATTTTGCTATTTCTTCAATATTATTAAATTCCATTTCTAACTCCCAATTTCTTTTGAATTTAAAACTTTAATTGAGGGTAAAACCTTACCCTCCATAAATTCTAAAAATGCCCCTCCACCTGTTGAACAATATGATACATCATCTGAATTTATATATTTATTAATTGCGGTGAGTGTCTCGCCTCCTCCGGCTAACGAGAACGCTTTTGCTTTTGCTATTGCTCTTGACAAATCCTTTGTTCCTTTTTCAAAAAAATTATTTTCAAAAACGCCCATTGGTCCATTCCAAAGAATTGTCTTTGACTTATTTATTAAAGAAAGGGTATCTTGATCTATATCTAAATCCAAGATCATTTCATCTTTAGTTATTTCAAGAATTGATTTTCCACTTATATTTTCACCCTCAAATGATGAAGATGTGACAACATTTTTAGGTAAGACTATTTTTTCAGATTCTAATATTTCTTTAGCAATGCTTATCATAGAGTCTTCAAATAAAGATTTACCAATATTGAATCCTGCAGCCTTTAGAAAAGTATTTGCGATACCTCCACCAACAATAATATGATCTGCAACTGAATTAATATGTTTTAATAATTTAAGCTTTGAAGAAACTTTAGCCCCGCCAACAACAGCAATAAATGGCTTATCAAAATTATTTAAAGCCTGTGTTAAATATTTATTTTCTTTTTCTAATAATAGGCCTGCACAAGCATTTGAGGCTTTTTCAATTGCTGCATAAGTGGAAGCTTGTTTTCTGTGCGCAGTTCCAAATGCATCAAATACATATAAATCACCTAAATTTGCCAGTTTAGAACCCAAATCAGGGCAGTTATCTTTCTCGCCTTTAAAAAATCTTATATTCTCAAGAACTTGAAGATTAGATTTGCCTTTAAAAATATCCTTTGCTTCGAGATTTTCGATTAGCTCACAAGACAAATTAATAATTTTACTTAAAGATTCTGCTACGGGTTTGAGTGAAAGTTTTTCTTCAAATTTCCCTTCAATTGGTCGACCTAAATGACTAATCAGCAATACTTTTGCATTTTTTTTGAGAGCATAGTTAATTGTGGGTAAACATGCTTTTATTCTCGTTGAATCTAATATAACACCGTCTTTAATGGGTACATTCATATCCACTCTTATAACTAAATTTTTATTGTTTATATTTAAAGATGATAAATTAATCATTAATTAATGATTTTGCTTTCTCAATAACATTCTGCTTTGTAAATCCAAAATGCTCAAGAAGTTCATTGCCTGGAGCAGATTCTCCAAAACTTTCTATTCCAATAACCTTATCGTTTCTATTTAAAATCCTGAACCATGAATTTGGATGGCCGCATTCCACAACAAGAACTGGCTTATTTGGATCAATGATTTTGTTTTTATATTCCTCACTTTGTTCTAAAAAAATATCCAAAGACGGCATTGATACTACATTTGTACTAATTGAGCTATTATTAAGTTCTTCTGCAGCATCTAAGGCTAGCTGTACCTCACTTCCAGAAGCAACAATAGTTATTTTATGATCATTATCCTCTTCCAGTAAATATCCACCAAATTGAATCGAAGATATATGCTCCTGTGTTCGTTGAATTGCTGAAGTTCCCTGTCTACTAAAAATTAAACAGGTTGGTGTTGTTTTTGAATCAACTGCATTTTTCCAAGCAATGGCTGTCTCAACAAGATCGGCTGGTCTCCAGTTGTTTAGGTTTGGCGTCGATCTCAAGGTTACCATATGTTCAATTGGTTGATGAGTTGGTCCATCTTCTCCAAGTGCGACTGAATCATGAGTGTACACAAAAATATTTGGTAGTCCCATTAGAGCGGATAGTCTTACAGCATTTCTAGCATAATCAGTGAAAACCAAAAAGGTCGCTCCATATGGCTTTATCCCACCATGCAAAACCATTCCATTCATAATTGCAGACATGCCAAACTCTCTAACTCCATAATTAATATGGTTACCTGAGGGGTTCTCATTTGAGAATGTTTTGCTAGACGCAGAGAAGGTATTATTTGATGGTGTTAGATCTGCTGATCCACCAATCAGTTCTGGCATTTCTTTTACAAAGAAATCTAGGCATACTTTAGAGGCTTTTCTTGTAGCCATTGAAGAATCATTTAAGTTGCATTCATCTAAAAATTCTTTGAAAATTGTTTCAAAATTATTCGGAGCATCTCCATTAATTCTTCGATGTAATTCTGATGCTTCTTTAGGATATTTTTCTGTATAACTTTCAATAAGATTATCCCATTTTGAGTTAACATCAGCGCCTGTATCTTTCGAATCCCAAAACTTATAAATATCGTTTGATACTTCAAAAGGAGGGTATTTCCAATCAAGAGCCTCTCTAGTGTTTTTAATTTCATCTTCACCAAGGGGAGCACCGTGAACATCAGCTGTTCCTGATTTATTAGGTGCACCAAAACCAATCGTTGTCTTACAAAAAATCATTGTAGGTTTATTAAGTTCTTCTTTTGCTTTATAAATTGCATCATTGACTTCTTCAATATTGTGCCCATCTACACAAATTGTTTGCCAACCATAGCTATCAAATCTTTTTACAGATTCATCTGTAAACCAATTATGTATTTCTCCATCTATAGAAATTCCATTTTGGTCATAGAAACAAATTAATTTGCCAAGATTATGTGTGCCTGCAAATGAACAAGCTTCATGTGAAACTCCTTCCATTAAACAACCGTCTCCAAGAAAAGCATAGGTAAAATGATCAATAGGTTTTATATCATCTTTGTTAAACTGTGCTGATAATATTTTTTCAGATATTGCCATCCCAACTGCATTTGCAATGCCTTGACCTAACGGGCCTGTAGTTGTTTCAACTCCAATATCTATGTCATATTCAGGATGGCCAGGTGTTTTTGATTTAAGCTGCCTAAAATTCTTTATATCTTCAATTGACAATTTATAACCTGTTAAATGAAGCAAACTATATAAAAGCATCGATCCATGCCCATTAGATAGAACGAACCTATCTCTATTAAACCAAGTTGGATTTAAGGGGTTGTGTTTAAGATGATTTTTCCATAAAGCAGTAGCTATTTCTGCCATACCCATTGGCATACCTGGATGTCCACTGTTTGCTTTTTGAACTGCATCGATTGACAAAAATCTTAGTGCGTTTATAGGATCTGATTGATGCAAATTAATTTTCCCCAATTGCTTTTTAGGATAATAATGTTTTTGTGGGCAAAAGCATAGATAAAAAATCATTTTTTGATATAGAATGGTAGAGCGTGCAAAGCATTAAACTTAAGTCAACACGGTACAAATTTCGGGGAGAAGAATTATGAGTTACATTTTTACATCAGAGTCAGTATCTGCAGGACATCCAGATAAGGTTTGTGATCAAATTTCAGATGCTGTTTTAGATGCATATCTGACAGAAGATCCAAATAGCAGGGTTGCATGTGAAACAATGATTAAAAATAATATGGTTTACATAGCGGGTGAGATAACATCTCTTGGAAGTCCAGATCTTGAGCCAGTTGTCAGAAAAACAATTAACGATATTGGCTACAACACTGATGAATATGGTTTTAATGGTGACACATGCGAATTCACAAATTTAGTTTTTGAACAATCACCAGATATTTCTCAAGGTGTAACTGAGGGAGAAGGCGAAAATCTTGAACAAGGAGCAGGAGATCAAGGGCTAATGTTTGGTTACGCATGCACTGAAACTGACTCATTGATGCCACTTCCTATTGATCTCTCTCATAGATTGGTAAAAAAGCAGTCTGATGTAATGAAAAGTAATGAGTTAACTTGGCTGCGACCAGATGCAAAGAGTCAAGTAAGTGCAATTTATTCTGATGATGGTAAAACAATAGAAGGTTTATCAGCAATTGTTTTATCTACACAACATGATGAAGATGTTAGCCAAGATGAAATTAAGCATGAAATTATGGAAAAGGTCATAAAGCCAATTGTTCCAGAGGAATGGATCTTGGACTCAACAAAAATTTATATAAATCCGACAGGAAAATTTGTAATTGGAGGTCCAGTCGGAGATTGTGGACTAACAGGTCGAAAAATTATTGTTGATACTTATGGAGGCATGGCTAGACATGGTGGTGGTGCTTTTTCGGGCAAAGATCCATCAAAAGTAGATAGATCTGCAGCTTATGCAGCTAGATATGTAGCAAAGAACATTGTTGCAGCTGGTTTAGCAGATTATTGCGAAATTCAAGTATCATATGCAATTGGAGTTGCTAAGCCAACGTCAATAAATGTAAATACTTTTAATAGTGAGAAAATATCCAAAGAAGCTATTGAAAAAATTGTTGAAGATAAATTTGATCTTAGACCCAAAAGTCTTATTAATATGCTTGATCTTAAGAGACCAATTTACCTTCCAACAGCAGCGTATGGACATTTTGGAAGGACAGATATAGATCTTTCATGGGAAAAAACTGATAAAGCTTCAGAAATTTCACAATAAAACTTTAAAAATAAGGAAATAATATGGAAAACGACTATAAAGTAGCTGATATTAATTTAGCAGAATTTGGTAGAAGAGAAATTTCTCTTGCTGAGAATGAAATGCCTGCACTTATGGCATTAAGAGAAAAATATAGATCTGAGCAACCTTTAGCCAGTGCTAAAATCATGGGTTGTATTCATATGACAATTCAAACTGCTGTTTTAATGGAAACTTTGGTAGATCTTGGAGCAGAGTTAAGATGGTCTTCATGCAATATCTTCTCAACTCAAGATCATGCTGCTGCTGCAATGGCAGCTAAAGGCATTCCAACATTTGCTTGGAAAGGTGAAACAGATGAAGAGTATGAGTGGTGTATTGAACAAACTATATGCAAAGATGGCGCACCATGGGATGCAAATATGATACTTGATGATGGAAGTGACCTTACGTCTATGGTCCATGAAAAATTTCCAGATATGCTAGAAACAATTCATGGTGTTTCTGAAGAAACAACAACTGGTGTTCATAGACTTAAAGAAATGCTTGAAAAAGGAGAATTAAAAATACCAGCGATCAATGTAAATGATTCAGTAACAAAAGCTAAAAATGATAATAAGTATGGTTGTAGGCACAGTCTCAATGATGCTCTTAAAAGAGGTACTGATATGTTGTTATCTGGAAAAAAAGGTCTTGTAATCGGTTACGGTGACGTTGGCAAAGGTTCGGCTGCAAGTCTTGCACAAGAAGGTATGATTGTAAGTGTCGTTGAGTCTGATCCAATTTGTGCTATGCAAGCATGCATGGATGGTTTTTCAGTTGTATCTTGTTATAAAGATGGAGTAGTAACTAGAAATCCTGATGATATTAATCTGGCTGTGATGGGTGATACTGATTTAATAGTTACAACAACTGGTAATGTAAATGTCTGTGATTCTGCAATGTTAAGTACTGTCAAAAATACAGCTGTCGTGTGCAACATTGGTCATTTTGATAATGAAATTGATACAGCATACATGCGTGAAAATTTCTACTGGGATGAGATCAAACCTCAAGTTCACAGAGTATTCAGAGATACCTCTCCTGATGGAACTCCTGACCTGTCCAGCAAAGATTATATAATTCTCTTAGCTGAAGGTAGATTGGTAAATCTAGGAAATGCCACAGGTCATCCAAGTAGAATTATGGATGGATCATTTGCAAATCAGGTACTTGCTCAAATTCATTTATTCAAGCAAGGGTTTGCAAATATAAATGATGCGGATAAAAGATCTGAAATGATAACTGTAGAAGTTCTTCCAAAAAAACTTGATGAAGAAGTTGCTAGTCTCATGGTTGCTGGTTTTGGTGGAATGGTAACAAAGCTTACCAAAGATCAAGCAGACTACATAAATGTTCCTCAAGACGGTCCATTTAAAGAAGAAAGTTATAAATATTAAACTTTAAAAGTTCAAATTATGGGTGTTATTGCCCATAATATGCCCTGTGAATAACGTAAATATATTTTTAAGCCTTTTTTTACTCATATTCTTAATTGGTTGTGGAGTGAAGGGACCTTTAATTTTTTAAAAAATCTAAAATGGATTGTTTCTCATATAAAAATTCTTCTCTATTTTGTGAAGACGTTAATCTGCAAGACATTGCTAATGAGTATGGAACTCCTACATACGTTTACTCAAGAAGAACGCTTGAACAAAATATTGATTTATATCAACAGTCTTTTAAAAATAAAAATAGCCTCATTTGCTTTTCAGTAAAATCATTGAATAACTTAGCAATACTCAAAATTTTAAATGATAAAGAGTGTGGGTTTGATATTGTTTCATATGGAGAACTGATGAGAGTTCTTCATGTTGGTGCAGATCCTAACAAAATTATCTTTTCAGGTGTTGGAAAGTCTGAAACAGAAATTATCGAAGGAATTAATAATGGAATATTATCTTTTAATATTGAATCAGAATCAGAACTTCATAGAATAGAAAGTATTGCATCTAAACTTAAGAAAAAAGTTAGTGTTGCAATAAGATTTAATCCAGAAATTGATTCAGGTGGCCATGACTATATTACAACTGGCAGAAAAGGTGACAAATTTGGAATATCTTCTGAAAATTTTGTACTCAAGTTATGTGACTTTATAAATAATTCTAGTAACTTAAATTTAATTGGCCTTGCTTGTCATATTGGTTCTCAAGTACTTGATATTGAAAATTATAAGTTAACTGCCAGAGCTATTATTAATCTAGCAGACAAAATCAATAAAACGGGTATTGATTTAGAGTTTTTAGATTTAGGCGGCGGCCTAGGCATTACATATATAGATGATATTGTTCCATCTGCAGAAAACTTAATCTCGTTAATCGAAGATGAATTTAAAGATAGGGATGAAAAAATTATACTTGAACCTGGAAGAAGTATATCTGGAAATGCTGGTGTGCTATTAACTAAAGTTGAATATATCAAAGATGATTTCTTAATAGTCGATGCTGCAATGAACGATTTATTGAGGCCTTCTTTATATAAAGCAAAACATGATGTCTGGAATGTTAGTCAAACTCAAAATGAGGAAAAAAACTGGACTATAGTTGGTCCTGTTTGTGAATCATCTGACATAATCATAAAAGATCATAAAATTTATGCCTCAGAAAATGATTTTTTGGCAATTAAAACAGCAGGTGCTTATGGATTTGTTATGTCATCAAACTATAACTCTAGAATGAGATGTGCTGAAGTTTTAGTAAATGGGAATAAACATTGTGTGATTCGGAAAAGAGAATCGTTTGATGATCTCATTAAAAATGAAATCATAAATAATGATTAATTTTGAAAAATGGCATGGAAATGGAAACGACTTTGTTTTAATTAACTCTATAGAAAATCCTTTAAAGATTACTAAGACTTTTATACAAAAAATATCTAATAGAAATCAGGGTATTGGTTTTGATCAATTAATTTATATTGGATTACCTACAAAAGGCGAATATGATTTTTATGTTAAATTCTTTAATTGCGATGGGTCAGAGGCAGGGATGTGTCTCAATGGAATAAGATGTGCTGCTTCATACATTTGGAAGAATAAATTTTTTCCTAATTCACAGATCAACCTTCAAACTAAATTTAAAAGTATTTTATGCTCGCCCGAAGATAGTAATGACGTTTCTGTAATAATAGACAGGCCCAATGAACTTAATAACAAAGTTATATCTAATAAAATACAAAAAAAAATTGGTCCAGATTTCTTTTTATCAAATATTGGCAATAATCACATTCTTATTGATATGGGATCAATCAAAAGAACTGATTTAAATGATCTGTATGACAATCTTAAAAATATTATTAAAAAAGAATCAATGAACCTTTCCATATTTGAAATAACTAAAAATAACCTTTTTCAAATAAGGACATATGAAAATGGTGTCGGTGAGACTTTGTCATGTGGTTCTGCTGCGTTATGTTTAGCAAATAATTTTTTAGAAGGTAAGAAGAAATTAAAGGTAAAATCTCATGGTGGTGTACTTGAGTTTAAGAATATGGATAAATATATTTTAATGCAAGGGCCTTCTGAATTTATATATCAGGGAAATATAATTGAATAAAAATTTAGATCCTAAGGAAGTTGAACTATTTCTACTAGATAATCTTGATTTTTTTGAATCAAGAGAATCACTTGTCAGTGAATTAAAATTTAAAGATACTTCAAGCAGCGCATCTTCCATCCTTGAGAGACAAGTTAAAAAACTCCGAGTTGAGCATAACAATTTAATTGATCTCATATCATCTTTTATGGAAACGGCATCAGTAAATGAAGATTTATTTAATAAATCAAAAAAGCTTATATTAAAAATTTTGAGTTCAGATACAAAAGACAAGATTATTAATACAGTAACCGAGACATTTCGAGATGAATTTAAGATTGATAGTTGTGCTTTAGAATTTTACAAAAATAAAGAAATAGACGAACTAGAGAATAGTACGCAACTAACCTTCCATAAGGGCTCAATCCATTGTGGTTCCTTTTCAAAAGAAAAAATTAAATTTCTTTTTGAAGAAAAAAAAATAGAGTCTATTGTTGTTGCTACGGTAGTTCTAAAAGATGAGATAGGCCTTTTAAAACTAGGAAGTTTTGATAGAACAAGATATCTTGGGGATGAAGATACAACTTTTATTGAATATATAAGGGATATCTTAGAGAGAAAACTTGCAATCTAGAATATGAATAAAAAAGGTTTTGTCATTAACGACATTAACGAATACATTAACTTTATTTCACAAGTCAAAAATCTTTCAAATAATACTGCTAACTCATATCTAAGAGATTTAAAAAAATTTTCTGATTTCGTTGAGAGACTAAATATATCCAAATACTCTGAAATAACTGATGATATATGTTCGGCTTGGATTGGTGATCTCTTTACTAAAAATATCAATCCTAGGAGCATACAAAGACATATATCCTCTGCAAAAGGCTTCTTTAAATTCTTAAAAAAAAATAATGTTGTAAATTCATCTCCATTTGAACTTATAACCGCTCCAAAAATACCAAATAATTTACCAGAAGTTTTATCCCCTGAAGATGTTGAACAACTTTTGAAGTTCAAGCCTACATCTGTAATTGATATTAGAGATCTTGCCATTATTGAACTTATTTATTCCTCGGGTTTGAGAGTTTCTGAGACAATAAATATAAACTTGAATGACTTTGAAGAAGATATGAGTTTTTTAAGAATCCTTGGTAAAGGTGCAAAAACTAGGCTTGTTCCAGTTGGCAAATATGCCAAAAGTGCAATAAACGAATGGCTGATTGAAAGAAATAAAATTATTAACAGTACCGATGCTTTATTTTTAAATTTAAGAGGAAAACGAATAAGCATAAGAAGCGTTCAATTGCGTTTAAGAAAAATGGCTCTTAAACAAGGTTTGGCACCAATACACCCTCATATGCTAAGGCATAGCTTTGCAACTCATATGCTTGAATCAAGTGGTGACTTAAGAACAATTCAAGAATTGCTCGGACACAGCTCTCTTTCAACAACTCAAATTTATACTAAACTTGATTATCAACACTTAGTAAAAATATATGATCAATCTCATCCCAGAGCAAAAAAATGAATAAGATAAAAATGATCACTTTTGATTTGGATGATACCCTTTGGGATAATCGTCCTACCATCATTAATGCAGAAATAGAAACAAGAAAGTGGATAGAAGAAAGAGTTGGAAAAATTAAATGGGGAGATCTAAATGACTTCCTGAATCTCAGAAAAGAATTAATAAAAAAAGATGAGAGCATTGAATGGGATATTGGAAAGCTCAGAAAAGAAATCTTTAAAGAAAAATTAAAGCATATAAGACCAAGCAGCTTAAGAAATCAAATTGTAAATGATGCATTTGAAATTTTTATTGATAAAAGACATCTAATAAAACTTTATGACGGTGTTGAAGATTCGCTAAAGATTCTTTCAAAAAAATATGAATTAGGTGTTCTTACTAATGGGAATGCTGACATTTATAAATTTGAAATTGGTAGGTACTTTAAATTTTCAATTAGTTCACTTGAGGCAAAAGATAACAAGCCTAATCGAAGTCACTTTGATGAGGCATCTAAAAAGTTAGGGGGAATAAAATTTGATGAAATGCTTCACATTGGAGACCATCAAATCAATGATATTATTGGAGCAAATAATCTTGGAATTAATACTTTATGGTTTAATAACAACAATAACGAATGGGAACAGGATTCTAAGAAACCAGATGAATTCAGTTCATGGAAAAGGCTTCCTGAGATAATAGAGAAATACTATGGATGATAAAGATTTATCAAAGATAATTAAAAATATTATTGAAAAAGAATTGAAGGGTCTATCAAAGATGATGCCAAGTGACCTTTTTACAAATCTAGATAAAAAAATCCAGCCCCACATAAATGAGCTTATTGAGAAAGGTGGTTACATTAAAAAATCTAAATATGAAAATTTAGAAAGGATTATTAAAGATTTAGAAAATAGACTTTCAAAAATTGAAAAGGATCAAAGTTGATTCAAATAATCATCAATCCTATTTGTATTCATAATAAAAGATGACTTATAACTATTTGATGCCTGTTTGATGTCATCCATATTTGTTGCTTCTCCAACCTGAATCACACCTATCATTGCCATCATCGCATGTGGATCACATTGATATACATATATTCCTTCAGTATCCAATGTTACAGATATATCAGTATTCATTGCACCTGACCAAGCTGCTGCTCCGTCAGGAAGCATCCCATCGATAGATGCAGAGTTATGAGACATATCTGTAGCCTTAAAATGTATAGTGTCGCCTTTGGAAACTTTCAAAACTGCTGGTTCAAATATCATTTGCCCACCATCTCCTGAATTAAGCATCTTGACAATGTGCTCAGAACCCTCTGAAAGTTCAACTTTTAGGACATCACTTGAGGTCGCCATGGTCATATTAGTTGCCATACCTGTTGATTGTGAGCTGCTTCCACAGTCTTCTCCCTCTAAACATATGTTTACAATTAGTGATAATCTTTCCTTTACCGCTTCGTCATATTTTTTTCCGTTGAAAGTAAATGCAAAGATTAACGGAAGAATAATTAAAAAATATTTATTTTTCATAAGCTACTAAGTAGACGGTTTTTGAAGTTTAACAACATGATCAACCACTTTAAGCATGTCGGCATATGAACCTTTCGATTCTATAATATATTTTCCATCAACAATTATCATTGGAACTGCAGATATTTTGAGTTGTCTACCATATTTCATACCGCGATTAACTCTCTGTTTTACTGTGAATGAATTTAAATATTGAATTGAGACCTCTGGAGCAACACCAAATTTTTCTAAAAAATCTTGAATAGCTTTTGGATTTGAAAGGAAATTTCCTTCTTTATGAATGGCAACAAATACTGCAGTGTGGGTCGATTTGTCGAGATTTAAAGCCTCAATGGTATAAAAAAGAGAAGCATGCAGTTGATGAATACCTCCCCAGGTTATCGGAATTTTAATCAACTTTACGTCATTATTTTGTTTGGCAGCCCATGCATTAATAGATGGTTCAAATGAATAACAAGCTTTGCATCCATACCAAAAAGATTCTGTAACTTCTACAATTCCATCTCTTTTTACTGGCATAGGATTATCGACGATTTTATAGTCAACTCCTAATCTATATTCAGCAGAGGTATCTAAAGCAAACATAGCTAGTAATAGTATTACAAGATTTTGTCTTAAAAAATATTTCATTTGTATAATCCGTGCATATAGTTTGCTAAAGCCTCAATTTCATAATCAGATAGATTCTCAGAAATAGACTGCATTATTAATGATGATTCACCAGCATTTCTTTCCTTTGATCTATATGCTTTAAGAGATGATGTTAAGTATCCAATTTGTTGGCCAGCAACAGATGGATATCCTGCAAGGCTATTTCCTTGTCCATATACAGCATGGCAGGCTGTACATGCTGGTATTTGTTTCTTCATATTGCCAAATCTATATAATTGAGTTCCAAGCTCAAGCAGTTCTTCATCATTTTTTGCTTGTCCAACAGAAATTGAATATTGTTCAAAAAAAGCTGCGATATCTAGCAAATCCTCATCCTCTAAAGATTGCAAATACGGTGTAACCGACATCATTAAAGCGTTCATCCTATCGCCATCTCTGAAATACTTAAGTTGTTCATATAGATATCTTTGATTTTGGCCTGCTAATTTAGGCCAGTCACTGCTTATGCTTACTCCATTTTGGCCATGACATGCCGCGCATGAGTCAACAAGCTGAGAACCTTTTTCTGGATCACCGGGAACGAAAGTTTTTGGCATTTTTATTTCTTTTGAGCCAACCTCGGCTGCAAAACTAGCATTTGTAAAGCTAAAAGATATAAATAATATTAAAAAATACTTCATTGATAAAATAAGTGTGTCTAATGGCCTGTATTATATAAATGCTGATATAAGTTGTATACAAATTAACCTATAAAATTAATTAAAATTTAGTTGCTTAGAAATTTCTCAACGGCTTTTTTGACTTGATCTTGGTAGCATTCAATTTCTGGACCCATATGACCACAATCACCATCAATACTCAGAACATCAAAACCTACACTTTTTGCAAAACTTATATTAGGTTGAGGCAGAACCATTAGATCAGATGTAAAAATTATAGAAAATATATCAAGATCTTTAAAGAGATTTATCTGATCTTGAGTAAGAACACCACCTTGTCTAATATCATGAGAAATTAAGGCATCGTTTTGACTTTTCCTATTAACAAGATAGTCCCTTGTATTGCCTCTCTTCTGAAGTGTATTAAACCAGTCATCAAATCCTAAATTTCCATATTCTCTTTCAACATAATCAGGAGTCCAAAGCATCAGGCCGTCCAATGCTGTTATAGTTTTAGTAGCCTTTAGAATTTCACTATTTTTACTAAAATCTCCGTTCAATGCATTTTCTCTAGCTACGTAAAGCAACATATCATAATTTGTGTGCCAGGGTGCCCCTTCAATTGGTAAAAATTTTGAAGCAAAGTCTGGATACTCCGTCATCCATTCATAAGTAATATGTCCTCCCATAGAAACTCCAACAATTGCATGAACGTTATCAATATTAAATTCCTCTTTTAAAAGCCTATATTGAAATGTCACGATATCTTTTATAGAAAATTCAGGAAAGTCTTCAGAATTTGATGGAGATGAAGATATACCATTTCCAAAAGACTCAATAGCAATTACCAGATAATCATCAGAATCAACAATTCCATCAGAACCAATATACCCATATTTATATAAGCTCTCTGTTGTGCCATTATGCCAAGTTGGAAAAACTATTATATTAGAAGCATCTGAGTTTAATTTTCCCCAAATTCTATAGCCAATCCTGCACTTATTGATTATTTCTGTATTATCTAATTTACAAGTTTCAAAATTTTTAAAATATAAATCTCCTTCATTAAATTTTATATTTTCTTTAAATAAGAAATTCTCAAATGCGAAAAGTTGAGACGAGATTAAGAAAATAATAATTAGATAGCGCATAAAATTTATTTAGTGATTACTAATTATTATTATAAACTTATCCATCTATTAAGCAGTAATGATGAAAAATATATTCAAAAAAACAGAGTTTTTATTTGGGATTACTAATTATTCTAAACTTCCTGAAGATATTGGGAATGAAGTTCTCCTTGCTGGAAGATCAAATGCTGGCAAATCAAGTGCTTTAAATGCACTATCTGAAAATCCAAAACTTGCAAGGATAAGCAAGACTCCTGGAAGAACAACAGAAATTAACTTTTTTAAAGTAAATGATGAATTAATGTTACTTGACCTTCCTGGTTATGGATTCGCAAAATCTAGCAAGTCTAAGAAAAAAGATTGGGGGCCGCTTTTGGGAGAATATTTTCAAAAAAGAAAGGCTTTAGCCGCTGTAATAATATTCATGGATATTAGACATCCATTAAAAGAGATTGATATAGAAATGGTAAATCTTTGTAGAAATTTCAAAGTTCCTTTTTTGCCAGTGCTTACTAAGAGCGATAAGTTTTCAAATAATAATATTGCTAAAGCAAAATCTTTCATAAAAAAACAAATACCTGAATCAGATCCTGTTGCTGTTTCTTCTAAAGATATTATTGGTTTTGACAAGCTTTCTAGAGAAATACTAAACTTTATTAAATAATGTTGGAATATCAAGATCAAAATTGTAGCTTGACCTTGCAAGAGGGGTTAAATTGTTACTATAAAGCCTTCCCAGAAACTACAGAAATTTTTGAAGATAATGCTGGCTCAGGGACTCTTCTTAGAGATCACGATTGTACTCATGTAATTTTTGGACTCGATATTTCTATCGAACAAGAGTCTATTCTTGATACATGGGTACTCTGGGGCACTAAGTTTGAGTGGAGATACTTAATGGGATATCAAAAACTGCCTCAAATTAAAAAACTCTATAAGAACTTGTATAAAGAATTTGGTATCTTAGGTTTTCTTAAGATTTTTTGGAAACTTGGAAGCATTAAAAGAAAAACAATATTCAAAGCTTTAAAGATGAAAAAGAAATGGCCTTTTAAGATGCCAGAAAAATATCTTTCAATGAAAATTTTAGATCTAAGAGAAGAATATGGTATAAAAATTCTGCTTCCAGAAGAAATGCAATATGTCCCAATTAATAGAACTATTTCCAAACTTAATTAGTGAGCCTCATTCCAATTTAAACCAATTGCTGCATCAGCAATTAAAGGTATCTCTAATTTAACTGTTTTTTCCATGGTCTCCTTAGTTTTTTCCATAACAGTTTCAGCATTGTCTTTTGGACATTCAAAAACCAATTCGTCATGAACTTGCATAATCATTTTGACATCTGGCATCTCATTTAGAATGAGATCATCAATGTCTAACATAGCTTTTTTAATAATATCTGCTGCCGATCCTTGGAGCGGAGCATTAATAGCAGCTCTCTCAGCTGCTTGACGTCTTAAGCCATTTGCAGCATTAATTTCGTTTAGATAGAGACGTCTTGCCATTATTGTTTCAACATACTTATCTTCTTTTGCTTTAGCCTTAATATTATCCATATAATCTCTAACTCCAGTATATCTTGCAAAATAAGCATCGAGATACTCTTGTGCCTCTCCTCTTGGGATGCCTAGCTGCCTTGTTAATCCAAAAGCAGACATGCCGTACATCAAACCAAAATTGATTGCCTTGGCACTTCTTCTTTGATCTTGAGTAACATCATCGATAGAGACACCAAACACTTCTGCAGCTGTCGAAGAGTGAACATCTATATTATTATTAAAAGCATGAGTCAAATTTTTATCTTTAGATAAATGAGCCATTATTCTTAATTCAATTTGAGAATAATCTGCAGATATTAAAACATTGCCCTTTTCAGGAACAAAAGCTTCTCTAATTCTTCTTCCTTCAGCAGTTTTAATTGGAATGTTTTGTAAGTTTGGTTCAGTAGAAGATAGCCTGCCAGTTGAGGTTATTGCTTGTTGGTATGAAGTATGGATTCGTTGAGTTTTCGGATTTTCTATATTTATTAAACTATCTGTATATGTAGATTTTAATTTTGCCAGTGTTCTATATTGAAGAATGATTTTTGGTAATTCATATTCTTCTGAAAGTCTTTTAAGTGTGTCTTCATTGGTAGATGGTTGTCCTTTTGGTGTTTTCTTAAGAATTGGTAAGCCTTGTTTTTCATAAAGAATTTCAAGTAACTGTTTTGGTGAGTCAAGATTGAATTCCTCTCCAGCAATTTTATAAGCCTTAGATGATAAATCATTGATGGTTTCTCCAAGCTCTTTTGAATGTTCAGCTAACTTTTTTTTATCTATTTTTGCTCCATTTTGTTCTACTCTTGATAGAACGTTAACTAGAGGATATTCAATATCATGTAATAATTTTTCTTGTAGTGGCTTTTCTTTTAAAAGTGGCTTAAGAACGTTATAAAGCCTTAGAGTGATATCAGCATCTTCTGCAGCATAGTTAGTTGCAATGTCTAACCTAACTTCTGAAAAACTTATTTGTTTTGATGCCGTCCCGGTAACATCGCTATATTTTGTTGTCGAGTAATTTAAATAATAATCTGCAAGTCTGTCCATTCCGTGACGAGTTGCCGTGCTGTTTAATACATAAGACATTAACATTGTGTCTGCATGAAATTTAGTGATCTTAATTCCATGTCTTTCTAATATAGGGATATCGAATTTAAGGTTTTGCCCTATTGCTTTCTCTTGATTTTTTTCAATGACTGGTCCAAGATTTTTTACAATATAATCAATACCTAGCTGGTTTGGACAATCTTCGTAATCATGTGCGATTGGAATATAACATCCTTCTTTTTCAGTTACAGCAAGAGATATTCCTATTAAATTTGCAGAAACCGTATTTACAGAGTCAGTTTCGGTGTCAATTGCAAAGGTTTCACAGTTGTTAATCTTAGATATCCAACCTTTAAGACTTTTTTGATCTAATATTGTTTCGTAATTAGATTTTTCCTTTGGGATTTCTTTTTCTTTTTTACTATCAAGCGCCTTAAACTCTAACTCAGAAAAAATTTCTTCTAATTTCTCATCGTCTGGTGAGAAAACTAAAAGATCCTCAAATTTCATACTTAAGTCAACATTTTGCTTCAGAGATACTAACTCAATATTCCTATCGAGATCATTGATAGTATTTCTCAAATTTTCACCAACAACACCTTTTATTGATTCAGCATTTTTTTTAATATTTTCAAGATTTCCATATTCTGCAAGCCATTTAGCTGCAGTTTTTTGTCCTACTTTTGGAATTCCAGGAATATTATCCGAGGCATCACCGACAAGAGCTAACATATCTCGAATTTGACTAGGTTTTACTCCAAATTTCTCAAATACACCCTCCTCATTGAAGATTTTGTGTTTCATAGTGTCCATCATGGTTATATGTGGATCTTCAACAAGCTGCATTAAATCCTTGTCTAGTGAAGAAATAACACACTTATACTTAGCTTTTTTAGCAAGTAATGCGATTGTTGAAATTACATCATCCGCCTCAACTCCTTCTATCTCAATAAGAGGAAATCCTATAGCTTTGCAAATGGATTTAACAGGTTTAAGCTGCTCTCTTAACTCCTCAGGCATAGGGGGTCTGTTTGCTTTATATTCAGAATAAATCTCATTCCTAAATGTTTTCCCTTTTGCATCAAAAACTATAATGATCGGCGATCCCTCACTATCTTTTTTAAGATTTATGAGCATGTTTGTAACTCCTTTGACAGCGCCAGTTGGTTTTCCGCTTGAGGTAGTCAGTGAGGGCATAGCATGAAAAGCTCTATATAGATATGAGGACCCGTCTATTACAAATATTCTATCTTTCATCTTTGTCTTTTATATAATGTATTATGACTCTTGTTTTTCTATAATGGAAAAAAATAAAAAAAAATGTATAAAAATATTAAAAACTTCCTATGGAAAATTTATATTAATCACTTTGAATTAGCTATTGCTATTTCATCTGTTTCAATTGTCCTGCTTGCAGTCATTATGGATAAGTTCATGTATTTACAAGCTTGTCCAATGTGTATTTTAACAAGATATATTTTTGGGCTAGTTGCTTTATCAGCAACTTTTGGAGTTTTCTTTAAACATAAAGTATTTGGAAATCTGCTGATAATAATTTCTTCGGTATTTGGAGCATTGCTTACTTCAAGACAAATATATATTCAAAATATGCCTGTTGAAGGTCTTTCAAGTTTGTCTGGATGCGGCATGCCATTGAGCACACAAATTGAATATTTTGGTATTGTCGAAGCTTTAAAAAAAACAATAAGTGGGGGCCCAAGTTGTGCAGAAGATGGTTGGAGGTTTTTGCTAAATTTTGCTGAGTGGGGCTTATTATTTTTTCTAATATTTATTTTATTATCGTTCTCAAGAATAATTAGCGTTAAGTTTTTATAATAACTGTAGTAAAACTACTAATAAAAAAGTTAATTTAAAACACTTTTTCATTAATATTGACAAATTTATTACATTATTATTTACTACGCTACATTAATATACTTAAATAATTAAATATATTTCAGATATAGGTAAAATAATAATACTTCCTTTATATATAAAAACTCACCCCAAATACCTATAATATCCTTTAAATAAATGAGCGATCAAACATATACATCACTAGTTCTAGAGTTAAGTAACGAAGAGCTTATAAAAACTGCACTTGATAACAATGAAGGGGTAATTGCTAGTAATGGTGCGTTCTCAACCTCAACTGGTCAAAGAACAGGGAGAAGCCCTAATGACAGATTCATTGTTCAAGAAGCAAGCACTGATCATCTGATTGATTGGGGTGAAATCAATAAACCTTTTAGTGAAGATAAATTTGATTTACTTTGGAACAAGGTTGAAACTTATTTAGCTGAAAAAAATAGCTATATTTCCAAAGTACACGTTGGTTCACATGTTGAGCATTATCTCCCAGTCAAGGTCACTACAGAGACAGCGTGGCACTCATTATTTGCAAGGCTTATATTTGTATGCACAGATGATTTCAATCCATCATCAAAACAAGAGTGGCAAATTATTAGTGCTGCAAACTATGAATGTATTCCTGAAGAAGATGGAACTAATTCTGAAAGTTGTGTAATTATAAATTTTGCAAAGAGAAAGGTAATAATCGCGGGAATGAAGTACGCTGGTGAAATGAAAAAATCTATGTTTTCTGTTCAAAATTTCTTACTTCCAGAGAAAAATGTTCTACCAATGCATTGCTCAGCAAATGTAAACAAAAATAATGAAGTTGCACTGTTTTTTGGTCTTTCCGGGACTGGAAAAACAACTTTATCTGCTGATCCTAGTTGTTCTTTAATAGGTGATGATGAGCATGGCTGGAGTAATGACTCTGTCTTTAATTTTGAGGGTGGATGTTATGCAAAAACTATTAACCTTACTGAGGAAAATGAACCAGTCATATTCAAAGCAATTAAAAATGGAAGTGTAATAGAAAATGTTTTTTTAGATGAGAATAATAATCCTGATTATTCAAATACCTCATTATCTGAAAATGGTAGATGCTGTTACCCTAGATCACATATTGATTCAGCAATAAAAGATAATGCTTCAGGCCAACCAAAAACAGTAATTTTTTTAACTTGTGATCTTACAGGCATTATTCCACCAGTCTCAATTTTATCCAAGGAAGCTGCTGCTTATCATTTTTTAAGTGGTTACACTGCAAAAGTTGGATCTACTGAAGTTGGGTCCGGATCAGATATTGAATCAACTTTCTCGACGTGTTTTGGAGCACCATTTTTTCCAAGGCCTGCAAATGTTTATGCTGATTTATTAATTAAAAGAATTGAGGGATATAATTCAAAAGTCTTTCTTGTTAATACAGGCTGGACTGGTGGTCCGTATGGCAAAGGCTCAAGATTTGAAATTCCAACCACCAGAAGGATTGTAAATGCCATTCAAGATGGTGAATTAGATAATGCTGAAACATTAAAAATACCAGGACTCAATCTTTTTGTACCAACTAATATTAATGGTGTTGACGCAAAACTTCTAAATCCTATAGATACTTGGGAGGATAAAGAGTCATATAACGAACATCTAAATGCATTGGTTGTAAAATTTAATGAGAATTTTGAAAAGTTTAATGTTAGACCCGAAATAATTAAAGCTGGGCCAGGGTTTAATGACTAATGCAATACTAAATAAAAAACTTAATGATTTAAAAAATGTTGGATTTTTTGATAACCTAATAATTGAAAGAGGTATTGAAAAAGAGTTTTTTAGAATTGATACTAAAGGAAACATATCAAAAAAGTCGCATCCAAACTCTCTTGGGTCTGCCTTAACAAATAAATTCATAACAACCGACTTTGCAGAAGCTCAATTAGAACTTGTTACTCCAACTTTTGAAGACATAGATGAGCTTTATGACTTTCTATATTCACTGCATGTATTTTCTGCTAAAAATTTAGAAAATGATGAAATGCTTTGGCCCTTTTCAATGCCTCCAGTAATCAAAAATGAATCTGAAATTAATCTTGGTTATTACCATCAAAGTAATATTGGGCTTCTTAAGCATGTATACAGAAGAGGCTTAAAAATAAGATATGGATCTACAATGCAATGCGTTTCTGGAATGCATTACAACTTTTCTTTAAAAAAAGAATCTCTCCAAAAATTAGTTAATGATAATGATCAGAGCGCGATTGATGATGCTTATCTGGGCTTGATAAGAAATTTCAAAAGAATATTTTGGTTCGTTTTGACTCAATTTGGTCAAACGAATGTTGTTGATAAATCCTTTGTAAAAGGTCGAAATCATAATCTCAAGAATTTAAATGATACTGATTTATATAGTGAATTTGCTACATCCTTAAGAATGAGTGATATTGGTTATCAAAGTAAGGCTCAACAAAGCTTAGATATTAAATATAATTCTTTGAGCTCTTTTCTTGAAAAAATAAAGTTTGCTATTACCTCTCCATATCCTGAGTTTGAGGGTATGGGTTTAAAAAATAATAGTGGAGATTATCATCAAATATCTTCAG
The DNA here is from genome assembly GCA_002721465.1 of Gammaproteobacteria bacterium. Lineage (GTDB taxonomy): Bacteria > Pseudomonadota > Gammaproteobacteria > Magnimaribacterales > D2472 > SAR86A. The sequence goes on from PBKO01000006.1 coordinate 75,668, forward strand.
GAATTATTCAAATAGAAAATGAGTTCTATGATTCGATAAGGCCAAAACGACCTTCTGTTGATGGTGTAAGACCCTATGAAATGTTGAAAAAATTAGGAATAGAATATTTAGAAATTAGAGGAGTAGATATTTCACCATTTGATATTGTAGGAATATCAAAAGATCAAATAAGATTTTTAGATCTTATTTTAATATATTGCTTAGTTATGCCTAGTCCGGCTATTGCCTCAGAAGAAAAAAAACTAATTGATGAGAATGATAAAAAAGCTTTATACAATGGTCGAGATGAAAATACTTCCATAGTTGTGAATAATAAAAAGGTGAGCATTAGATCTGCAGCAAAATCCATAATTAATGATCTTAAAGATTTGGCAACTTTTTTTGTGAACTGTGATGAAATGACATCATCAATTATTAGCATTATTAAAATGAAAAAAAGTCTGCTACCAGAAAGTGGTTTTCATAATGATTCCCTTGTAAAAGCAAAACAAAATATGAGTGAACTTGTATCCTCTGATTGTAAATATTTTGATATTATAAAAAAGGAATCAGAGTCATCATTAGAGGAGTTTACTAAGATGCCAACAAATACAGAAACTGAAATGAATGATTTTGTTAAGAACTATAATAAAAACCTTTGAGGTAATTGAATGAAATCATTACAGTGCGTTGAGCTAGGCCCACCAGATAAGCTTCAAATAAAAGAAGTTTCAGATCCGCAAATCATCTCTGATCATGTAATTATTGAAAATAAAGCAGCAAGTGTTAATTTTCCTGATGTTTTAATGATACAAGGCTTATATCAATTTCAGCCTGAATTACCTTTCTCACCAGGAGGAGAATGTTCAGGAACCATTGTCTCTATTGGTGAAAATGTCGAAGATTTGAAGGTTGGCGATAGAGTCTTTGCAATGACAGGTTTAGGTGCATTTTCAGAAAAAATACTAGCCCCAAAAAACTCAGTTGTAAAAATTCCTGATTCAATGAGTTTTGAAACAGCTGCCGCTCTCCCAATGACATACGGAACATCATTATATGCTCTTAAACAAAGAGCTGATCTTAAGGAAGGTGAAACTCTTCTAGTTCTTGGTGCAGCAGGTGGAGTTGGTCTTGCAACTGTAGAATTAGGAAAAGCGATGGGTGCAAAAGTTATAGCTGCCGCTTCAACTCAAGAAAAGGTTGATCTATGTTTAAAGCATGGAGCCGATGAAGGTTTTATATATCCCACTGGCGATCTTAACAGAGATCAACAAAAGGAATTATCTTCTAAAATTAAAGAATTAACAGGTGGTTTAGGAGCAAATGTTGTTTATGATCCTGTTGGTGATAAATACTCTGAGCCATGTATTCGTGCAACAGCATGGGATGGGAGATATCTTGTAATAGGTTTTGCAGCTGGAGAAATACCAAAAATACCAATCAATCTTGCCTTGCTTAAAGGGATGAAGATTGTGGGAGTGTTTTGGGGTGCATGGGTTGGTATGTTTCCAGAAGAAAACAAAAAAAACTTTCTAGAGCTTTTTGACCTTCATTCCCAAGAAAAAATTAAACCAGAAGTTTCTGACTCTTTCCCGCTTGAAGAAGGTGCAAAAGCGATTGCTCATTTAAAAGATAGAAAGGCAAAGGGAAAAGTAATAATAAAAATATGATTAATGAAAAGAATTGGGTACCGTGGACCATAAATATATGCCTTGTAGTTTTTGTTATTGCCCTTTTATATAACGAATCATCATTTAAAGATAAAAGAGAAATTGAAAAAGTTTACAAGGCTTATATCGAAGACTTTATAGAAAACGATTTTGAGGGAATTGCATCACATTTTAAGCCGCCAACAAATTTCAAAAATTTTGGCATCATTGCTGAAGATAAATTACAAATTATATTAGTTTATAAAGACATTAAAGATAATATACAAGCCGGTTATGCATATAGCACCATTGACTCGCTTAAGATTTTAAAGAAAGAAAATTATTATATTGCTGATGTTGTTTATTCAAGATTTAATATAAATGATGAAAATTTATTCACAGGTAATACCCTATACGAATTTAAAAAAACTGATGATGGCTGGAAGATGTTTTCACTTGAAGGTATTACAGACTTTGAGTCTTAATTCTGGGTAACTGATTGATATGTCAAAGATAATCTTGATATGTCAAATGGAGGCCTAAAAATACCAGCAAAATCACCCTCTGGATTTAAAAGAATAATATTATTAACATGATTATCGAGATGAGTGTAATCCATATTATTGCTGCTTGGCATAACATTATTAACTGACAATTGAGATGCAAGGTTTAGCAACATTGGTCGTACATTAGAAACTCCCAAAAAAGCGTCGTCAAAACCTTTAGCATATTTATTAATATCACTAGGGGTATCTCTTTCAGGATCAATGGTAACTAATATCCATTGCTTATCTTCTAGTGGGAATTCTTTTTCCCTTAGCACTTTTACTAATTTAGACATTTGATACATTGTCGTTGGGCACTCATCAGGGCATTTTGTAAAACCAAAGTACATTAAGGTCCATTTACCAAGAAGATCAGATTTAGTAAATTCGTCACCATTTTCTTTAAAAAAACTAAAGTTAGATATCTCTTTTGGGCTCTCAAACAAAAAAAGTCCATTAATAAGAAGTTCATTTGTACTTAATACCCTTGGAGTGGTTAATTTATTAATGAATAATGTCAAAACAACCAAAATAAATATTGCAATTATTAATAGATTCTTTTTTATAGTCATTAGATTGAGATTATGTAGTGATCTATTAACAAAGCCAAAAAAAGTAAGAAGATATAATAGATAGAAAATTGAAAAGTTTTCATAGCATCTTCAATATCTGAACTGTAATAGAGATTAATTGAATAATATAAAAATATGCTACTTAAAATTAAAGCCGAAAAAAGATAGATTTCTCCAGACATTAAAACTACATAAGGTAATAAGCTTACTATATACAAAATAATCGTATATAAAACTATCTGCAACTTTGTAAATACTACTCCATGAGTTACAGGTAGCATTGGAATAGACTCTTTTGCGTACTCATCCTTTCGATATATTGCAAGCGCCCAAAAATGTGGCGGAGTCCAAACAAATATTATTAATACAAGTAATAACGCATATGGATCAATGGAGTTTGTTATCGATGCCCAGCCCAACAATGGTGGTGCTGCTCCTGCTAAACCACCAATGACTATATTTTGGGGAGTTGCCCTTTTTAAATAAACCGTATAAATAAAAGCATAACCAATTAAAGATGCTAATGTTAGGGCCATAGTTAAAATATTTACATATAAAAATAAAATCGTAGCTCCCAATACACCTATTGTTAAAGCGAATATAGAAGCATGTGTGACTGAAAGCTCACCTTGAGGTAAGGGCCTTTGATCAGTTCTGGTCATAGATGCATCAGTCTTCCTATCTATGACTTGATTTATAGCTGCAGCAGATGCTGCACAAAAAGCAATACCTGTTAACGCAACTAATAAGTAGCTAAAAGATTTAACTGATTCTTCGGCTAAAAGCATCCCTACAAAAGCGCAGATAAGCATCATGTAAACAACATTTGGCTTACAAAGNTNATANTAGCTTTTNAGAAGNGTCATCTTTTCCAGGCNANATAATTNANNGTGAANGTTGCNAGAANNAANCAGGCNGCNACNAAATTATGNGNAATNGCAACATATANNGGCAAGCACATANANNACNTTNATNATTCCNAGTGTNATTTGAGTNAATAATANTANGCCAAGNGTTGAGGCNANNGGNGCTGCNTNAGANAACCATAGTCTAGACATCAGTATNANAAANATAAANGTNACNANCANNGCNGANANTCNATGANNNTAATGAATTGCAACTCNAGCAGGATTATCNAANANNCCATATAAGATAATTNGGNCCAACTTCTTGATTNAAATTAAACCCNTTTTTAAAGTCCATTTCAGGCAAATAAGTACCCTGACAAGTAGGAAAATCAGCACAAGCTAAAGATGCATAATTTGTGCTNGTCCAAACACCNAGAAAAATTTGAAAAACTAAAACAACAAATGCGAGAGCTGATATCATTTTTAAATTTGAAATATTNATCTGNCTAAAGATTTGAAANTTTNTNGATTTGAGGTANATAAAATAAAGCAAAGTNAGTGTGGTGAAGCCNCCAAANAGATGAGCNGTNACTATNATNGGGAGTAATTTTAANCTTACAGTCANATAACCAAANAATCCTTGNCAGCATATAAAAAATAANAAAAATAANGACCATCCTCTTATTNATTTATCNGTTGTTTTTTTAAAAGCNAAGTANACTAAAAAAATTGCTAATAANCCCAANCCGGCNGCAAANTACCTATGAACAACTTCAGGTATAGCTTTATTAATATCATATGGAAATAATGGATAACGACTTTCTGCAATTGCNATTTCAGCTTCATTTGTCGGAAAAACAATAAAACCATAGCAACCAGGCCAGTCAGGACATCCGAGTCCGGCATCTACAAGTCNTGTCCATGCTCCNAGAGCAATAACCACAAACGCCATACATATTCCAATAAANGATAAGTTNTTNATACTATTCATTAAATNAACACCTTTAAGTCTTTTAAAATTANTTTTGGGTCNGTTCCAGGATNAAAATACATTACNGCCCTTCCATATGGATCAATTACAAATATAGGNTTCTCATTATTAAAATTCAAACTTGAATTTCTTTGGAGAACATTNAGNAATACTCCATTTTTATCTTCGATAAGTTCAATTCTNGAATATTCTTNTTTAACATCATCAAGATAATCCTCTAAAAGTTTGTTCGAATAAAAAACAACACGTTTTAGTTTATTTATATCTCTATTNAGAGCAACNTTAAGCTGTCTCATTAAATATATAGATTCCTTNCTTTTTTCTTCNTTTGTAACATACACAGATAGAANCCATTTACCATCTTCAAANCTAATTAGGTCNGTTTCACCCTCATTATTTTTAAATTGATTGAAATCAAANTAGCTCTTNAAGAAAGAACCATTATTTCTTGTTCCATCGGGTGANAAACCCATAACAAAATAGAGTGAGGANAANGTTACTACCAATATNGGAGTTAATAATATTGCAGCAAGAAAGATTTTATTTCGCATTTCTACTTAATCCATACCAGATATACATAAAACATAAAACTATAAACATNAAAAACCATTGTGATGAATATCCNTAATGTTTAATTGGCGTCATGTTTGTTGGAGTAATTTTAATATATTCTAGACTATTTTTAAGCAAAGGATCNGCCANTAAGATCATTGGNAATATCTCCTCTGTATAAGCTTTTGAAATTACTTCAACATTTTTTGTTTGTGAAATTTTTGGCCAATTATTNGAAATAAGCTCNTCTGACAAAACTAGNCCNANCTCTGGTTGCTCTAATGTNCCANTTACNCTTTCAAAATCNTCAGGTATTTGAATATCAGGTANTTGGTCTCTAAANNTATTTTGTTTAATCCATCCTCTATCAANAAGAATAAGTTTGTTTGTTTCATNAATTCTCANAGGTGTAAGAACTTTATAACCAGCTATTCCTTGATGAATTACATTATCGATTAATAATTGTNTTTTATTTTCCCATTTTCCGCTTACTNATACCCTATCCCATTTCTTNGATTCAGCATTTAAATAAANNGGNTCTTTNGTTAATTTATTTTCAAATTCACTCATTATTTGTGTTTTTGNTTGTCCTCTTTCTATTTGCCATATACCNAAAGANAAAAATANAANAGCAAATATGANAAAGAANATNGTAATTCNNACNCCTGGNTTAAATTTTTTTCTTTTCATATCTATTCANGTATATATGCATTAAAATTCAGTNATGATCACTACACTCATTTATATAGTAATACCNTTGTTGCTTNTATCACTAGCAGGNGGTCTTTTTTTTCTACTNGTCGACAAAGGTGACACNGGTAGAAAAAGGACNGTATATTTTTTAGGNCTTAGAGTNTTTTTTGCAGCTTTGTTAATCATACTTGTGGNAATTGGNCTNTATACGGGTGAGCTAGGGAATAGNGTGCCGTGGGAAGNCTCTTAATTATAAGATATAGACAAACAAAAATAACATTACCCAAACAACATCAACAAAGTGCCAATACCATGATGCTGCTTCAAAACCAAAATGATCATGATCTTCAAANTGTCCTGCNAAAACAGATCTAGCCAACATTATTGCTAGCATAATACCACCCATNANAACGTGAAAGCCGTGAAACCCNGTNAACATAAAAAATGTTGATCCATANATACCTGAATTTANNGTAAGGCCATAATGAGCNTATGCCTCATAATATTCNGCTGCNTGAAGACCAACAAAAATTANAGCCAAGAAGACTGTCACGCCNANTAAAACATTAAATTTCTTTCTNTTNCCACTTTTAAGNCCGAGNTGAGCNAANTGAACNGTTACNCTNGAGCTAAGNAAAACAATTGTGTTCCACANAGGTANCCACTTTAAAGCATGATCCCATCCTGGCCATGCCATGCTCTTTTCAGCTAATTCATATTCAACTCCATTATCTGGNGTTGTTATTACTGGCCANGTTGATTCAAANGCAGGCCATANTTCNATAGCAGTAATAGCNGCTCCCTTNGANCCTTCTCCTGCAAGCCATGGNACAGCCAATGTTCTNACATAGAANAANGCNCCNAAGAAAGCTGCAAAAAACATTACCTCAGAGAAAATAAACCATGCCATTCCATAAACATAAGACTGTTTTAANTGATTNGAATCCAGTCCTGCTAAGTGCTCTTTTATAACCTGTCTAAACCAAAAGAATANTGTTANAAACAAGGATGCGAAACCNAGGTATAANATGTATGCAGAGTTACTGTTAGGGTCGTCTANGTTATTTATTGTNCTAGAGGCTCCCATAACAAGAAGGAACAANGAGAANGCCATNAATATAGGAAATCTNCTTTGATCTGGAACATAATAACTTCCTCCGCTCACAATTTTTTACTCCATTACNATNTGGTTACTNGCTAATTCAATATCGTTNTAGTCAGTGATATCNAAAATTGTATANGATAATATTACGTTCTTGATATTTGACGGTAGTTCATTTGATACAAGCAATTTAACAGGGAGNAGCGCTTCCTCACCAGGCATTAATTCCTGTTTNTCAAAACAAAAACATTCAAGTTTCTTTAAATGGGCTGCTGCATTTGANGGCGCAACACTCGGCACTGCCTGNGCTGTCATCTTTNTGTNAGTGGTATTTTTAACAGAGAAGGTCGCAGTATAATATTTACCTGTTTCNATCTTTAGTACTTTTNNNGATGGCTCAAANTTCCATGGCATATTNTCATTATTGGTAGATATNAATTGGAGAGAAAGTGGNCTACCTTGTTCTGCTATTAAGTCATCAGAATGTTCCGATTGAAAAACCTTNCCNTTAAGTCCAGTTACTTCNCAAAANACATCATACAAAGGNACCAANGCAAAACCAAATGCAAACATTAAAGGAACAGCAACAACTANTTTTATAAGAGTCTTTTTTGCTCCTNTATTCATTAGTCAACCTTAGGTGGTGTTGAAAAAGTATGATAAGGAGCAGGTGATGCNACTGTCCACTCTAGNCCTCTTGCTCCATCCCAAACTTGGCTTGTGGCNTTTTTACCACCCATAACTGTTTTCAAAACAATAAATAAAAATAGNAGCTGAGAAAANCCAAACAANAACGCTCCAACACTTGAAACCATNTTCCAGTCTGCAAATTGAAGTGAGTAGTCAGGGTACCTTCTTGGCATTCCTGCTAGNCCAATAAAATGTTGTGGGAAGAATGTAACATTCACTCCGACAAATGATAACCAGAAATGAAGTTTTCCAAGTCTTTCNTCGTACATNTTTCCAGACCATTTAGGTATCCAGTAATATACTGCAGCCATGATTGANAATATTGCTCCTGGAACTAATACATAATGNAAGTGAGCAACAACAAAATAAGTATCATGGTANTGGAAATCAGCTGGGACTATTGCAAGCATTAGACCTGATAAGCCGCCAATGGTGAATANAACAACAAATGCTATNGCAAAAAGCATTGGGGTTTCAAATGTGAGTGATCCTCTAAACATTGTCGCAACCCAATTAAAAACTTTAACTCCTGTTGGAACAGCAATCAGCATAGTTGCCCACATGAAGAAAATTTCAGCAGCNAANGGCAGTCCTACTGTAAACATGTGATGTGCCCAAACAACGAATGAGAGTATNGCAATTGATAGCATTGCCCAAACCATTGATGAATAACCAAATAATTGTTTNCTTGAAAANGTTTCAATGATATGAGANACNATACCAAATGCAGGAAGTATCATTATNTAAACTTCTGGATGTCCNAAAAACCANAATATATGNTGAAATAATACCGGATCTCCNCCTCCAGCAGCNTTNAAAAAACTAGTTCCAAAATGGATATCCATCAACATCATTGTTACAGCTCCAGCTAAAACAGGCATGACAGCAATTAATAAGTATGCTGTTATTAACCACGACCACACAAATAGTGGCATCTTCATAAGCCCAACNCCNGGAGCTCTCATATTCATTATNGTTACAACAACNTTAATGGCNCCCATAATCGATGAGGCTCCCATTATNTGAACNGAGAATATGAAGAANGTTACGCTTGGTGGTGCATATGTAGTTGANAGTGGAGCATAGAAGGTCCATCCAAAATTAGGNGCNCCTCCTTCCATAAANANAGAAGAAAGTAATATTAAAAATGCAAATGGTAAAATCCAGAAACTTAAATTATTCATTCTTGGTAAGGCCATNTCTGGTGCCCCAATCATCATTGGCACNAACCAATTTGCAAGNCCAACGAANGCAGGCATTACTCCACCAAATATCATTATCAANCCGTGCAGTGTNATCATTTGATTATAGAACTCAGGTTCTACTATTTGCATNCCAGGCTGAAATAATTCAGCTCTTATNATCATTGCCATTGCNCCACCNATAAGGAACATTGCAAAACTAAACCANAANTANANAGTACCTATATCTTTNTGATTTGTTGTATACANCCATCTAGTGATNCCTTTTGCTGGNCCATGATCATGATCTTCATGATGATTTTCTATAACTGCACTCATAATATATTCCTATTTTATATTTTNGGTTCTTTGTAATCTACTATATCTTTTGGTATTACAATCTCTCCGTCACCCTTCTCAGCGTTACCCCAAGATTGTCTGGTATATGTAATAACAGATGCTAGCTCAACCTCAGATAAGTAGCTAAATGAATTCATGGCTGCTCCCTGAACACCTTCCATTAGTATTTCAATATTTCTTTCTTTGTCATTCATCACTATGTCACTTCCTGCTAAAGCTGGAAATATTCCTGTGATTCCTTGTCCAGAGACTTGATGACAAGCTACACAGTTTACGTCATAGATTTCTTGACCTCTTGAAACCAACTCCTGAGCAGTCCAATCTTTAGTTGTGAGTTCTGCAAGCTTCATAGCCTCGTTTCTTTTATTCATTACCCATTCGTCATAATCATCTTGCTCAACTACTTTAACAACAATGGGCATAAAACCATGGTTTTTACCACATAGTTCTGTGCACCTGCCTCTGTAGATTCCTGGCTCTTCGACAATGGTCCACGCGGTGTTAACAAATCCAGGAATTGCATCCTGCTTAATTGCGAATGCAGGTAACCACCATGAGTGAATAACATCATTAGCAGTAATTAGAAAACGTATTTTCTTACCAGCAGGAATAACGACCATTTCATCAACTTCCTGTAAATAGTTTTCACCTTTTGGAACAAGGTTATAAATCTCGTCTAAGTCTGTTGATAAATTAGCAAAAAAACTAATATCATCCTCAAGATACTGATATTGCCATTTCCACTGATAACCAGTGACTTGAATGTTAATGTCTCCTGCTGTGTCATCATATATCTTTACTAATGTTTTAGATGCTGGAACTGCCATTGCAATTAAGATTAAGAATGGAATAATCGTCCAAGCTATTTCAAGCTTATGATTTTCATGAAATTTTGCAGGTACTGGATTTTTCTTTTTAGTGTGTGCGTACATAGAGTAAAACATGACACTAAATACAGCCACGCCAATAGCTACGCAAATCCAAAATATAAGCATATGAAGTTCAAACACCTCATTACTTATATCAGTAATACCTCTTGTCATATTCAGAGCAAACCAATCAGCTCTAGCCGAAGGAGCTACAAAAGTTAGCAAGCAAATATAGAAAATATTGTGCATATTTTTAAGACATTTGTACAAATCTAATCCCTCTAAATTAATGTGCTGTTAATGATAAAAAATAACTATAATGCATTATAAGCTATTTATATAAATACAACAAAAAATATTCGTTTTTTTTGGAAACTCATAATACTTGCTAGAAGCTTGAATTTCTATGAGTTTTTTACTTATTTTTATAATCTTCTATGTTAACAACCTTTATTTCACTTTTACTAATGTTGGTTACTTCTTCAGGTCTATTGTCTTTAAAATCGCACTTTACGCAATAAATCTGATCATTCTTTTTATTTATAGCGATCGTATCTATTTGTTTGCATTCTGGACAAACTGCTCCTGCAATAAACTGAACAAAGCGTTTCATTCTCTTATACTCTCGATGTCTTTAATAACTTTTTTAGTATCAGGGAATAAATCAAACCAAATCTTAAATGAATGAGCAGCTTGATAAACAAGCATTCCCATTCCGTCATGAACATTTGGAGATTGATTCATAGCCCATTTACAAAAAGGAGTTAAGGTTAAGGAATAATTAAGATCATAGAAGAAAGCATCTGAATTAAATTTAAGATTGTCAATTGGATTGAACTTTCCTGTTAAGCCTGCAGAGCTTCCATTAATGATTAAGTCAAATTCACAATCAGAATTAGCATCAAGAGATATTGGAACAATACTACTATATTTTCTTTGAAGCTTTTCAGATTTCTCTTTAGTTCTATTTAAAATAGTTATCGCATTAACTTTACTTTTAGCAACCTTGTATAGAACGCTCTCTGAAGCTGCTCCTGCACCAATGATTAGGATTTTTTTATTTTCTAAATCAAACTTTTTAGAATTTATATCATCAATAAAGCCAATGCCATCTGTTGAGTCCAAAGAAAGTTTATTTTTATTATTAGTTATCGTATTAACAGCATTAATATATTTAGCCTCTTTTGATATGTCTCCATTTATTTTAGCTGCTTTCTTTTTATATGGGAGAGTTACATTCAAGCCTTTTGCATGTTTGTCTGAAAAGAATTCTTTAACAAATTTATTAAAGTCAGATTCATTGATCTTATAAGGTAAATATTCAAGACTTATATTTTCATACCTTGCGAATCTTGAATGAATAAAAGGTGACATTGAATGTTCTATCGGGTTTCCAATCACTCCTAATTTGTATAATTTAGACATTCCAATCCTTGTTTATAACATCTAATAGCTTGTTCTCTAAGACGTTGTATTCTTTATCTTTTTTATATTGCCACTTTACATCAGCTGGTAAAGAAGAAAGAATTGATTCAATTCTTCCTTTAGATTGAAGGCCAAAAGCAGTTCCTCTGTCATAAATTAAATTAAATTCTGCGTATCTTCCTCTTCTTATAAGTTGGAAATTCTTTTCACTTTCATTGAATTCATAATTTTTTCTATTTGTTGCAATTTTTAAATACGAATTTAAATAACATTCTGCAATTGACTTCAGAAAAATCATACTTTTTTCAATATCAAAATCTCTAAAATTATCAAAAAAGATGCCGCCAACCCCTCTTCTTTCACTTCTATGTGGTATTTGAAAGTAATTATTACAATTTTCAGAAAAAACTTTGTAATATTCTTCGTCGTAACCATCTAAAAGTTGTTTTGCAGAGCTATGCCACTCAATTATATCCTCTCTAAATGGAAGAAAAGGCGTCAAGTCATAGCCTCCACCTATCCACCAGTCAACAAAATTATCATTTTTACCTAAAATTCCAAAAAATCTCACATTCATGTGGCTTGTTGGAACATATGGATTATTTGGATGAGAAATGACTGAAACGCCCATAGCCTGATAACCATTTGATGAGCTTACATTTGTTTTAGTCGATAGAGCAGCCTTTGGAAGTTCTTTTCCATAAATTGATGAAAAATTTACTGCGCAGTTGCTAAAAAAATTACCATTATCAAGAACAAAAGTATTACCCCCACCGCCCTCTGGTCTTTCCCAGACATCATCAGAAATATTTACATTATTTTTTTCTTCTAACTCAGTAAAAGAGTTTTTTATTTTTGTATGGATATTTTTAAAATTAGATTCTAAGTTTTTAATCATATTTAATCTCTTATGATTTCTTTTGATTCAAGATCTACGATAGTTGATGGTTTGTTCAATGATCCTAGGTCAGCATCATAATATGCAAGATCCTTATAATCAAAAAAGTTTAATACTTCATTAGGGTCATTAATATTTTTTGCTCCAGATAAATTAGCTGAAGTTGATACAAAAAAATTATCAAGCCCTCTAAACAAGAGTTTTATAGGTAAGTGATCACTTACTCTTATTGCTATTTTGCCTGTTCTGTTTTGCAAATGCTTTGGTAAATTTTTGCTGTAATTGAAAAGAAAAGTGTAAGGTCCTGGCCAGTATTTATTTAAAAAATCTTTATCATCTTTACTTAAATCATGTACATACTTTTCAATGAATTCAACAGAAGAGGCTAATAAAATAAAGTTTTTTTTATTGTTCCTTTTTTTTAAATTAAATAAATTTTCAACAGCATCTTCGTTAAAAGCGTCGCAGCCTAGACCCCAAATTGATTCAGTTGGGTGTGCTAATATTTTACCAGATCTTACCCACTCGATAGATGCATTTAAATCAAGTGAATATGTATTCAATTAAGAATTTAAATTTTTATCTTTTTCAAGAACTTCATCTCTCATGTTCTTTTTGTAATCTTTTAACTTTTGAGATAGTTCTTCATCTGCAGTAGCCAAGATTTGAACAGCTAGTATTGCACTATTTTTAGCACCACTTTTTCCAACTGCTACTGTGGCAACTGGAACACCTGGAGGCATCATTGCGGTTGATAATAATGAATCTATACCTCCCATTCCACCCGATTCAATAGGAATACCAATAACAGGCTTTATAGAATGTGCAGCGACAGCTCCCGCTAAGTGCGCAGCCATACCCGCAGCAGCAATAAAAACCTTACAGCCATTTTTTTCACTAATTCTTATTAATTCCATTACGTCGTGTGGAGTTCTGTGTGCAGACATTACATTTTTAGTGAATTTAACACCAAAAGAGTCTAAAATTGGGAAAATTGCCTCTACTACAGGCAAATCAGAGTCAGAACCCATTATTATTGCAACATCAATGCTTTCATTTGTCATATTTATATACTCTTAAATTATTAACTGGATTATAATCACGCAATTATAATAAAAAAAACAGATTTATGCCCGAAAAATTGAAAATTTTAATATTTCCAGACCCTAGATTAAGAAAAGTCGCCAAAAAAGTAACTAAATTCGACAAAAGTCTAAAAAAACTTGCTGAAGCAATGCTTCATACTATGTATGATGCAAATGGAATAGGTCTAGCGGCAACACAAGTTGATCGACATTTGAGGTTAATTGTAATGGATTTATCAGAAAATAAGGATGATCCTAGGGTATTCATTAATCCTACCTATAAAATCTTAGATAATCATAGTCTTTATGAGTTTGAAGAAGGTTGTTTATCAATACCCGGCTTTAACGAACTTATTTCGAGACCAGATAAAATAGACTTAAAATGGCAAGATTTGGACGGAAATGAGCATAATGACGAGCCAGAGGGCCTTTTAACTGTATGTATTCAGCACGAAATTGATCATTTAGAGGGGAAACTTATGGTTGATTATATTAGCTCTTTGAAAAGAGACAGGATTAGAAAAAAGATTATAAAAGATTATAACAGAAAATAAGAGAATTTAATTAATATTATGAATATCTTATTTGCCGGATCGCCATCAACATCTGCTGAAATATTAGAGCATCTTGTTCAAAATAAACATTTAAATGTATGTACTGTTTTAACGCAACCAAACAAAAGAAGTAAGAGAGGGACTGAAAAACATGAAACTCCAGTATCAAGAGTTGCCAAGAAACACTCAATAAAAACACTAAAACCAAAGACCATTGATAAAGCCTTTATTAGCAAAGAACTTGACAGATCAAATATAGATTTAATATTGGTTGTAGCATATGGTCATATTCTTCCAAAAGAAATGTTAAAAATACCAAAAATAATGTCTATGAATATTCATTTTTCATTATTACCAAAATATAGAGGTGCCTCACCTATTCAGTCAGCAATTATTAACGGAGATAAAAAGACTGGTATTTCATTTATGAAAATTATTGAAAGAATGGATGCTGGAGAATTGATATATAAAGCAGATGTCAAAATTGATAATGAGGATACAAAAACATTGTTAGAAAATAAGTTAACATCTCTTGCTATAAGTAAAATAGATGGAGTTTTAAATAGTCTTCAAAAAAACGATTATAAGTTAATTAAACAAAACGAAAGTGATGCATCCTATTGTTCGAAGATTGTTAAAAAAGATTCGTTGGTGGATTTTAAAGATACTAGCTTAGATATATTTAACAAATTTAGAGCTCTAGAAGAGTGGCCCGGAACATCTTTTGTACATAATAATAAAGTAATAAAGATACATGATATGTATATATCTAATAGTAAGAGTGAGGGAAATCCAGGAGAGATATTTAAAATTGATCCTTCTGGTATAACATTAAATACAATAGATTACATGATAGTAATTACTAACTTACAGTTTCCAAACAAGAAAATTATTTCATCACAAGATGCTTTTAACTCATACTTTGATTTTTTTGTAAAAAAATAAATTCAACATAACTCTTGAATTATTCTAAAAGAGGTTTAATTTACACACTATGAAAGTACTTATATTAGGTGCTGGGCGTGTTGGGGCTAGTCTTGCAAGAGCACTTATTAGCAATGGCTATGATATTGCTATTATTGATCAAGATAAAAGTTCGTTATCAGAGCTTGAAGAAAGACTAGACATTATGACTGTTCATGGTCATGCTTCCGATCCAAAAATAATTAAAAAATCTGGAGCAGATAAAAATACTATTGTTATTGCTGTTACTTCAAATGATGAAGTTAATATTATTGCCTGTCAGGTTGCTAAAAAACAATTTAAAGTAAATAAAACTATTTGCAGACTTAATAACTCTTCTTACTCTAAGGATCTGAATGTTTTTGGTGAAAATATTATTGATATTGTCATAAGTCCCGAAAATGAAGTAATGAGTCATCTTAAAGAACTCATTATCCATCCCGGAGCCCAGCAAATAGAAAATTTTGCAGATGGTAAGGTAAATCTAGTTTGCGTAAAAGCTAAAAAGAAAGGAAAGCTTGTAGGAAGAGAACTTAAGGGCATAAAAGATGATATGCCTGAGACAAACGCCTTTGTTGCTTCGATTTATAGAAAAGGTAAACCATTTGTTCCTGACGGTGATACTGTAATAAGGGAAAGCGATGAGGTCTACTTTATCTCTTCATCTGACAACATTGATCAAATAGTTAATGAGTTTCGTGAAGATGAAAAAGAATATTCCAGAATAATGATAATTGGTGGCGGAAAGATTGGATTTTCTCTTGCAAAGGACTTAGAAAATACTTATAAAACCAAACTTATTGATTCTGATAAATCAAGGTGTACCGAATTAGCCAAAAAATTAGATAGAACTATTGTCTTAAATGGTTCTGCTACCGACGAGGAACTTCTTAAAAGTGAAAATATTGCAAATGTAGATGTTTTTTGCGCTCTTACTGATGATGATGAAACGAATTTAATGTCTTCACTTCTTGCTAAGAAAATGGGTGCAAAGAAAACAATGATAATTTTAAATAATCCTTCTTACTTAGGATTAGTTCCAGGTTTTATTGATATATATCTTGCGCCATATAGATTAACTGTTTCATCTGTACTTCAAGACTTAAGAGAAAGCGATGTTACTCAAGATGTTTTATTGAAAATGGATACTGGTGCAGAAGCAATAGAGGGAGTTGTTCATGCAAATGAATTTACCTCATCTTTGTTTGGGAAGCCATTAAAGGATATTCCATTACCAGAAGGTGTTTCAATTGGAGCAGTTATAAGACATGGTGAATTAATAATGCCAAACTCTAAAGTTGAATTATGTATTAATGACAACCTTATAGTTTTTCTTGCAGACAAAGAAATGATGTCTGAAGTTGAGATTTTATTTAAATCTAAATAATGAACTTTAAATCAATAGTAAATCTATTTAGCATACTAATTCTTTTTTTTAGTATTTCTTATGTTTTTCCAATAATTGTTTCATATATATATAAGGATGGTGCTATAAGCCTTTTTCTTTCTACTTTATCAATTGTAAGTTTAATTGGAATTGTTGGTGTATTTCTGACAAGAGGTGAAGACAATGATCTTTCACAGAAAGATGGCTTCGTGATAATAGTATTATTTTGGATTGTTTTATCTTTTGCAGGCTCAGTTCCTTTTTATTTAAGTGGAATGACTTTTATTGACTCAATATTTGAGTCTACTTCTGGTATAACAACTACAGGAGCCACCGTAATATCTAATATTGATGCTCTGCCAGAGTCATTGTTATTTTATAGGCAGCTACTTCAGTGGATGGGAGGAATGGGTTTAATTGTTCTTGCAATTGCGGTTATGCCACTTCTTGGCATTGGTGGAGGACAAATATATAAAACTGAGGTACCTGGAGCAATGGGTGAACAAAGGCTGACGCCAAGAATTAAAGAGACAGCTCAGGCTCTATGGCTAATATATCTTGGTCTTACAATTGCTTGTGCAGTTTTATATTATTTCAATGGGATGTCAGTATTTGATTCAATTTCACATTCGATGTCTACTGTGGCGATTGGGGGATTTTCCACACATAATGAGAGTATTGGCTTTTTTGATAGCATATCGATAGAACTAATATGTATGGTGTTCATGTTATTGTCATCATTTAGCTTTGCCTTACATTACTTCGCTATTTATAAAAGTAAGCCGTTAAAGTACTTTTATGACCCAGAGCTTCGTTTTTTTGCTTCAATTTTATTACTAATTTTTATTATTGCTCTTATTATAAATTTTTTCTCTGATATGTCTGGAGCAAATATTAGACAAATTGCATTTCATAGCGTTTCAATGATTACAACGACTGGCTTTTCAATATCTGATACGAGTAGCTGGCCATTTTCTATAAGTTTTTTGCTTTTAATTGGTGCATTTGTTGGTGCTTGTTCGGGTTCAGTAGGGGGCGGAGTTAAATCTTGGCGAGTTTTAATAATGATAAATCACGCTTATAAGAATATTATGACAATAATACATCCAAACTCAGTGATTTCTTTAAAAATTGGAACCAAAAATGTAGATGATCAGGTAGCAACTTCAGTCTGGGGGTTTTTTTCTATTTACATTATTTCTTTTGTTATTTTGTTGTTAGGAATTCTAATAAGTGGTTTGGACTTTGAATCTGCGTTTTCAGCAGTCGGTGCTTGCCTTAACAATCTTGGACCTGGACTTGGTGCTGTTTCTGAGAACTACTCACAAATTACATCCTTCTCTAAGGGAATATTAGCTTTTGCTATGTTATTAGGAAGATTAGAAATTTTCACACTTTTAGTTTTACTTACACCAATGTTTTGGGAAAAGTAATTAAATATCTTTATATGGATCAGAGCTTACTGTTTTACTTTTTTTAAATCTTTTATACTCCCAAGAATAATCTATCGGCCTCTGACTAATTATATTCTCTATATCTTTATTAATTAATAGTATGTGCTTACTATTGTTATATATATTATCATTACAATGTTCTATCTTAACCTCAAGAAAATTAAGTTTGTTAGAATTCATATAGAAATATATAACTGGTAGCAAAGTCTTTGAAGCTAATGATTGAACTAAAGTTGTAGTATATGCCTCTTTTCCAAAAAATTTAATATATTCACCATAACCTCTTTGTGGAACTTGGTCGGCTGCAAAACACACTATTTGTTTGTTTTTAAGAGCCTCATATATTCTTCTAACACCAGCAATATTTGTTTCATAACATTTTGATTTTCCAGATTCTCTTTGTTTAATTACAAAATTATTTAATAATTTAAGTTTTATCTTTTTATATAAGCTAACTGTGGTTGTTTGAGAGTTTATCCATTTAAGAAGCATGTCAACGCTTCTATTGTGAATAGCTACCGCAATAAGACCACTATCGGATAAAGATTTATATAAAAAATTATTTTCTATTTTGAATATATATTTATTGGATCGAAAATCTTTATTGCCCCAAGCAATCATTGTTTCAAATCCTGAAATAAGAGTTTCTCGATAGCTAAGCTTTGATATAAAATTTATCTCTTTAAGAGAAGTGTCAGGAAATGCAATCTGCAAATTAATTTTTGTAATTTTGTATGATTTAGTAAGTTTAAAAAAACCTGTAGCTATGTACAAATCAATTAAATATTCAAAGAAGCTCTTTGGAAAGAGAGTAATCGAATAAAAAAGTAATTTCATCGCACTAATTATAACAACCTTGATATAATCAATTATTATAGTTTATATTTAATTTTAATTTTATATGTATGCATATATTATATATAAGTAAACATTTGTTTCTTTTTACACTTGGAGTAAGACTTTGACAGCAAAAACCATGGATGAATTAGTTGCATTGTGCAAGAGAAGAGGATTTATTTATCAATCAAGTGATATTTATGGGGGTCTTCAAGGCGTATATGATTTTGGACCACTTGGAGTAGAGTTAAAAAATAATATTAAAAGGGCTTGGTGGGAGTCCATGGTATATGAAAATGACGATATTGAAGGGCTTGATTCTTCAATTCTTACAAACCCTTTAGTTTTAAAATACTCAGGACATGAAGATACTTTCTCAGATCCAATGGTTGATTGTAAATCTTGTGGTCTCAGATTTAGGGCAGATCAGGTGCCTGATATGTGCAAAAAAGATGATTTAACAGAGCCTAGACAATTTAACCTAATGTTTAAGACAAATGTGGGTCCGATCGATGATAGTGAATCTTTTGCATACTTAAGACCTGAAACAGCTCAACAAATATTTACTAACTTTAAAAACGTATTGGATTCAACCTCAAGGGCACTTCCATTTGGTATTGCTCAAATGGGTAAAGCTTTTAGAAATGAGATAACACCTAGAAATTTTATTTTTAGAGTAAGAGAGTTTGAACAAATGGAGTTAGAGTACTTTGTTAAGCCGGGAACAGATGAGGATATTCATAGTTCATGGGTACAAAAAAGACTTAGTTGGTGGAGTGATCAGGGTGTACCCATGGAGAGTATTGAGCTTTATGATGTGCCTAATGACGAATTAGCACATTATTCAAAAAAAACTATTGATATTATGTATAAATTTCCTCATGGATTAGAGGAACTTGAGGGAATAGCAAATAGAACTGATTTTGATCTTGGATCACATTCAAAAAAACAGGATGAGTTAAATATCAAGTCTAAAGTAATTAAGAATAAAGACTCGAATAGTAAATTAGCCATTCAAAATGATAACGGCGACTGGGAGATTCCTTATGTTATTGAGCCATCTGCAGGTGTTGAAAGGGGCTTTTTGGCAATACTCAATGAAGCATATAAAATCGAGGATTTAGATGATGGTAAAACTAGAGTAGTTCTTAGTTTAAGGCCGCATCTTTCGCCTGTAAAAATTGCAGTTATACCTCTAAAGAAGAATAATTATGATATCGTTATGCTATCAAAAAATATTAAAAATAACTTACAAAAATTAGGTATGGGTAGAGTTATTTTAGAAAATACGGGTAATATTGGAAAAAGCTATAGAAAACATGATGAAATTGGTACACCAATGTGCATTACTGTTGACTTTGATTCACTAGAAAATAGTGATGTTACTTTAAGAGATAGAGATACTATGAAGCAAATTAGAATTAAAATTGATGAACTGTCAAACTTTTGTGTTGATAAAATAAAGTCTTGATATTACAAACATTAAGAAGTCTTTTATTTAACTGCATTCTCTATATTAGTCTTATCCCAACTTCGTTAGTTGTTGTTTTTTTATTTCCATTTATATCAACCTCTCAACTTCAGAAAATTACTTCAATTTGGGTGCTTTTTATAATGCATAGTTTAAAAATAATATGTGGTGTCAATTGGAAAGTTGAAGGCTCTGAAAATTTGCCAAAGACTCCTTGTATTTTGGCCTCTAATCATCAGGGTGCATGGGAATCATTTTTTTTACAAACCCTGTGTATTCCGACAACAAGTATTATAAAGAAAGAGTTGCTTTACATACCCTTTTTTGGATGGGCTTTAGCATGTTTAAAACCAATTCACTTAAAAAGATCACAAAAAGTGTCAAGTCTTAAAAAAGTAGTAAAAGATAGTGCTAAAAAGCTTAAAAATGGAACTTCTTTAATAATATTTCCAGAAGGTACAAGAGCAAGACCTGAAAAAGGATTAAAAAAATTTACAAATAGCTGTGGATTAATATCTGTTCAAAATAATGTACCAATAGTTCCTATATGCCATAATTCTGGATTATTTTGGAAAAATAAAAAGTTTACCAAAGAAAAAGGAACTGTTATTTTAAGAATTGGTGCTCCTATTTATGGAAAAGAGCCAAAAAAGGTAACACAAGAGGTATTTGAATGGATAAATTTAAATTTTAATGAAATAAATTAAATATCTAATTCTTTAACAGAGAGTGCGTTTGCATCAATAAATTCTCTTCTTGGTTCAACATCATCGCCCATGAGAATTTCAAAAGACTCATCAGCGTCACGTGCATCTTTAACATCTACTCTCATCATACGCCTGTTTAAGGGATCCATTGTTGTTGTCCATAATTGTTCTGGATTCATTTCACCTAAACCTTTATATCTTTGAACTTCTAAGCCTCTAGTTCCTGATTTTGAAAGGGTTTTTATAGCCTCATCCTTTTCTTTTTCATCAGATGCGTATATAAATTCTTTGCCTTTAGTAATTTTGTATAGTGGTGGAAGTGCGATATATATATGCCCTTTATCGACAATATCATACATCTGTCTATAGAAAAAAGTTAATAATAGAGTTCTGATGTGAGATCCATCAACATCTGCGTCAGTCATTATTATGATTCTATGATATCTAAGATTGTTTATATCAAAATCGTCCTTACCAATTCCACAACCTAACGCTTTTATAAGTGTTCCAACCTCTTGTGATCCTAGCACTTTATCAATTCTTGCTTTTTCAACATTAATAATCTTTCCTTTTAAGGGTAATATTGCCTGATTTTTTCTATTTCTTCCTTGTTTCGCAGATCCTCCCGCAGAATCTCCCTCAACAATATATATTTCAGACTCTTTGGGATCTTTTTCTTGGCAATCTGCTAATTTTCCAGGCAACCCAGCTATTTCTAGAACACCCTTTCTTCTTGTCATTTCTCGAGCTTTTCTTGCAGCCTCTCTTGCAAGGGCTGCTTCAGATACCTTAGACACGATACTCATTGCATCTTTTGGGTTTTCTAGCAAAAAATCATTAAAATATTTACTAAAAACCGTGCTCACAACTGATTCAACCTCTGAAGATACCAATTTTTCTTTAGTTTGAGATGAAAATTTAGGATCTGGTACTTTTACAGATATAATTGCTATTAATCCCTCTCTTACATCTTCTCCTAAAAGATCAGTTGGAGTCTTCTTTGCATTTTCTTTTTTTATAAACGCTTTAAGAACTCTGGTTAGACTCCCTCTAAAGCCAGCTAAATGAGTTCCACCATCTTTTTGAGGAATGTTGTTGGTATAACATAAAACACTTTCAGAGTAAGAATCAGCCCATTGCATGGCAATCTCAACTCCTACATCACTTTCTTTTGCTGAGCATTCAAAAATTTCTGAAACTACTTGTTTTCTTCCTTTTAGGTGTGTTACATAGCTTGACAGGCCTCCGTTGTTCTTAAATTTTTTGCTTTTTCCACTTCTTTTGTCCTCAACATTAATTGAAACACCAGCATTAAGAAATGAAAGTTCCTGAATTCTTTTATAAATTTTTTCTATTTCAAAATTAGTTGAAGCAAAAATTTCTTTTGATGGATAGAAAGTTATCTTGGTCCCAGTCTTACTTGAGCTCTTTATTTTTTTTAGTTTTGCTTTTGGTTTTCCTTCTACATATTCTTGAAAAAATTTTCCTCCATCTCTGTGAACTTCGAGCATAAGTTTTTTAGATAAGGCATTAACTACTGACACTCCAACACCATGAAGTCCACCTGAGACTTTATAACTATTGTCATCAAATTTTCCACCTGAATGAAGAGTTGTCAAAATTAGTTGCGCAGCAGAAACACCTTCTTTCTTATGAACATCAACAGGAATTCCTCTTCCGTTATCTTCAATAGTTACTGACTGATCTTTATTAATAACAACACTTATATCAGAGCAATGGCCAGCCATTGCTTCATCAATACAATTATCGAGAACCTCAAAAACCATGTGATGTAATCCTGAGCCATCATCTGTATCACCAATGTACATCCCTGGTCTTTTTTTAACAGCCTCCAGTCCTTTTAGAACTTGAATATTGGAAGAATCGTATTTGGCCTTATCAGATTTTTTTGCCATTATTTGTATATTAATTGTTCCACGTGGAACTTTTTAAAATTATTGAAATCATGTTCTATTTTACTACTAAAACAATTTTCTATACAGGAAAATATAACTTGATTATCATTTGCCTTAAGTAGTTCTATAAGTAAATTAAATGTCTTATCATCAAGCTCAGACTTAATATCATCTATGAGCAGGGTAGCTTTAATATCGTAGTGTTTCTTTAGAACTTCATGCTGAGAGCAGCACCATAAAATTGAAAAAAATTTTTGCTCACCTCTTGATAATATTTGTCTCGCATCAAGTTTATTTATTAAAAAGTTTATGTCTGCTTTATGAGGTCCTTGTGTTGTAGTTTTCCGAAGAATATCTTTTTCTTTGTTATCATTTAATATTTCAGAAAGCTTTTTGTGATTGTCCCAGCCTTTGGAGAATTCAATTAAGATTGAATCAAAAAAGTTAAAAACACTTAATGGTCTCAAGGTTTCAATTATTCTGTTGAACTCTTCAAGAGTTTTATTAAAGAATGAGGCTCTGTAATTATTTAGAATGTCTCCTTCTTCTGAAACTTTTACATCCCACGCATAAATATCTGATATACGGTTGTTTTTTATCAGGTTATTTCTCTGTTTTAATGATCTATAGAAAGAAAACCAGGTTTTTGAAAATCCTTCCTCAGCAATAAAAATTGATCGGTCTAAAATTTTTCTTCTAAAATCTGGAGATGCATTTGCAAAGGAAAATGTGTTGTTGTGAATTGCCATGCATGGGAATTCTCTTACTAAATTACTAGTTGTTATTTTTTTATTATTAAGTTTGATTGATATCGGTCCATCTGATGACTTTTTAATACTGGAGATATATCCTCTACTGTTGTCGTAAATTTCAAGCAAAAATTTATTATGGTTATAGTTGATAAGTGATTTTAAGTTAGTGCTTTTGAATGACTTGCCGCTGGAAAAAATATAGATAGATTCTAATAAACTAGTTTTACCAGATCCATTTGCTCCGTAAAAAAAATTTATACCAGGTGAAAGTTCTATTTGAAGATTTTCAAAACACCTAAAATGTTTAATTGATAAATTTGTAAATGGCAATTTATATCAGCAAGGGCATAACAACATATTTTATTTTGTCATTGTCAGGCTCTGTGATCAAACAACTTTTATCAGCCCCAAAGAAATTAATTTCAACCTTCTCTGTATTAATTGTAGACAAAATTTCTTGAAGATAATTTACATTAAATGCTATATCAATCTCTTCCCCGCCATATTCACAAGATATATTCTCTTCGCCCTGTTCTTTTTCTGGATTATTTGCTGAAATGTTAATTAAATTATTTTTTACTACAATCCTGACTCCTTTATATTTCTCGCTTGACAAAACACTTACCCTGCTTAAGCTATCCGAAAATATTTTTTTTTCAAGTATAAGTAGAGAGCTTTCTCCTGATGGAATAACTTGCTCATAATCAGGGAACTTTCCCTCAATGAGTTTGCTTATAAATTTTGTTCCAGAAACATCAACCATTATTGAAGAAGGGCCAAGTTTTATGACTACGTTTTCAGACTCATCATTTACAAGTTTCAAAATTTCATTGATTGATTTCCTAGGAACAATTCCATTTATACTTTCAGAAGAAGCTTCATTTAAAACAGAGTCAGCCAAAGCCAATCGATGAGCATCAGTTGCAACAGAGGTTATTGTTTTGTCATCAATCAAAAGAAATAAACCGTTTAAATAATGTCTCCAATCTTGGTTGCCCATCGCAAAAGCAGTTCTTGAAATCAAAGATCCAAGATTTTTTGATGAAATATTAATCTGAGATTGACTTTCTTCTGATTCAAAAACAGGAAAATCTTCACTTGGCAGTGTTGAGAGGTTGTATTTTCCAGAATCTGTCTCAATTTTAAGGTCATCACCATCCATAAATAAATGAATTTCACTCAAATCTGGTAAAAGTCTGCATAAATCATTAAGTTTTTTAGCGGGTGCGGTGGTTTTTCCTCCACTCTTAAAGCTAGATATAGTTGATGTGGTTGAAATTTCACTCTCAAGATCTGTTGCTGTTAGTTTTAGCGACGACTCATCTACCTCCAAAAGCACATTTGATAAAATTGGAAGGGTTTGTCTCTTTTCAACAACACCAAGTGTGAGATTTAAAGATTTTACAATCTCTTCTTTTGATATATAGAAATCCATTAATTAGTAAGCGCCCTATTTAAATTTCTATAGTCTTCTTCATGTGACGGATTTTCTTTTCTAAGTTCTGAAATTTTTTTACATGCATGAATAACGGTTGTATGATCTCTTCCATTAAAAGACTCTCCTATTTCTGGCAGACTATGATTTGTTAGCTCTTTTGTTAGGGCCATTGCCATTTGCCTTGGTCTGGTTATGGACCTGCTTCTTCTTTTTGACAATAAGTCTGAAAGCCTAATATTGTAATATTCTGCAACTGTTTTTTGAATGTTTTCAATACTTACCATTTTTGCAGATATTACAAATAAATCCTTTAAAGCATCTTTTACAAGAGCCAAATCAACATCCTGGTTAGTGAATCTTGCATTGGCAACAACTCTTTTTAATGCGCCCTCAAGCTCTCTTATATTGGATCTAATTCTTTGTGCAATATAAATTGCACAGTCATTTGGAAGAGGAACTCCCATTGAGTATGCTTTTTTGAGCAAGACTGCTGCTCTTGTCTCAAGTTCTGGAGGGTCGATAACCACAGGCAATCCCCAACCCAGCCTTGATTTTAGTCTTTCTTCTAAACCATCAATTTCTTTGGGATATTTATCGCATGTAAGAATCATTTGGTTATTTCTATCTAAAAGAGCATTAAATGTATGAAAAAACTCCTCTTGAGACTGTTCTTTGCCTGCAAAAAATTGAATGTCATCTATTAATAAAGCATCAGCATTTCTGTAGAAAGATTTAAACTCATTCATCGCACCCAATTGAAGGGCTTTAACCATGTCTGACACAAATTTTTCTGAGTGAACGTAAACTATTCTTTTTTTTGGCTCGTTTTTTAAAATTTCATTGCCCACAGCGTGCATTAAATGTGTCTTGCCAAGCCCAACACCCCCATAAATAAACAAAGGGTTATAATCACCCTTTGGGTTTGCAGCGACCTGTTTAGCTGCTGCTAAGGCTAAATGATTAGATTTGCCCTCTACAAAGTTATCAAAAATATATGTTTCAACCAGCTTTATATCTTTATTTGAGGATTTATTCTTATATTTATCAACAAATGTTTCTTTTGTTAGAGTTTTAAATACCAAACTAATGTCTCTTTTTTCTTGGTTTTGAAGTATTTCTTTTATTTCATTTGCAAAGTTCTTTTCTATATAATCTAAAATGAAGTTGTTGGGAGCAACAACCTCCAAGGTGTCTTGATCAATGTTTGCTCTTAAAGGTCTAATCCAGGTATTAAAGTCGTCTTGTGAGAGTGATTTTTCAAGTTTTTCCGAGCACTTGTTCCAAAGTTCCAAAGTAATTTTCTCCTATTAATTTGATAGTCTATTAAAAAACTAACAAGATATCTACAGAATAAATGCAAGAATTTATTGTGGATAAGTTGTAGATAAAAAAATGTTTAAAAATCTTATGATTTTTCTGGTTTTAGATAAGGATTCGGATATAATTCTCACCAATTTAAACATTTAATATTATGAAACGAACATTTCAACCAAGCAATCTCAAACGCAAAAGAACTCATGGGTTTCGCGCAAGGATGTCCACCAAGGCTGGAAGGGCCGTTTTATCCAACAGAAGAAAAAAAGGCAGAAAAGTTTTAAGCGCATAACTTTAATTTGTTCGACCTAGAATACAGCGTATGAAGTGTGTCTATTCCTCAAGATATTTTAGAATTTTTTTAAAAAATTCTGTCTCAAAAAATATAGAGATATCAATCTCAAAAAAAAATTTTAATCTTTCAGTTGACAGAAATAGTGTTAAAAGAAGGATAAGAGAAATTTACAGGACTGATGATGTCCTCACTAAGTTTTCTGGCGATATAGTTTTTTCTGTATTTAGGCCATTTGGGGAGTTATCATATGTGCAAGCTAAAAATGAAATAAAAAAGGGCATGGCTTTCTTTTTAAAAAAAACAAATGAGCAATGAATATTAGAGGAATATACATATCAGTAATTGTCTTGCTTTCGATGGTTTTGCTATACGAGTGGAACCTTGAACAACGATCAAGGGTTATTTCAGACCATCTTCAGGTTGCGGAAGCTTCAAGGTTGGGTTTGGGTGAGGGTCTTGTTCAAATAGAAAATGACAAGCTTTCTGTTGTTGTTAATGCTAATACTGGCGCTATTATTGAAACTAGGTTATTAGAGCATCCAGTTGAAAATGTTAAGGGGTCGCTTGGTTTTAGGGTGTTTGGTTTCTCGAATAGCTCGTCATTTAGTTATTATTTTAAAAGTGGTTTTACTGGCGCCCCATCAAGCTATAGCCTCTTAAGTCAGGGTGCAGATTTTGTAAAGCTTGTAGACAGAGAAACTGGGCATGAAAAAACTATATCTTTTTTACCTGAAGCCTATGAGCTTTCTATTGAGGACTTCAATCCAAACGGGCTAAGGGGCAAACCTTATGCTGGCTTATATAGAACCGCTGGAAGAGCCTTGGATTTAAAAACAAATTGGTTGGATGGTGGAGCTATGAATAATAGTTCTTATGAGGGTGTGGCTGTTAGTACCGAGAATGAAGCCTATGCGAGCGCTCGATTAAGAGGCGTTGATGAGCCTCAAGAAACTCTTTCAAGGTCTGGTTGGATTGCGTTTGTTCAGAAGTATTTTTTTGCAGCACTTTTAGGTTCTGAAGATTATATTTATAACTACTATGTTCTTCCTGAAAATTCTGGGGTTTTTAGAATGGGTTATACCGTAGAATCCTCTGCTGATGGGGGCGTGGTTTATGGTCACAAGCATAGGCTTTTTGTTGGTCCAAAGGTGAGAAAAGATTTAATGCAAAGGTCTGAAAATTTAGAGCTAGCGATTGATATGGGTTGGTTTTGGTTTTTGTCCCAACCTATGGTTTCTTTTATGGACTGGTTGAATGGTTATTTAAATAGCTGGGGGTTAACAATTGTTGTTTTTACTTTGTTGATTAAGTTTGTTTTTTGGCCTGTTACAGCCAAAAGTTTTAAGTCTATGGCTGCTTTAAGAAAAATTACCCCAGAGCTTAATGAAATCAAAGAAAGATATAAAAATGATAAACAGCAACAGGGCCAAGAAACTATGAAGCTTATGAGAGAAAAAGGTGCCAACCCATTGGGTGGATGTTTGCCAATGGCACTTCAGATACCGTTTTTTATTGGTTTCTTTTTTGCCTTACGAGAAATGGTTGAGCTTAGGCACACACCTTTAGGTTTTTGGACTGATCTGTCGGCACCCGATCCTTATTTTATTATGCCAGTTCTGTTTGGTCTTATAATGCTTATGACTCAACGGTTGAATCCGCAGCCTGTTGGGATGGACCCTACCCAGGCACAGGTTATGAAGTTTATGCCGGTAATGTTTTCTGTTATGTTTGTTTTCTTTCCGGCAGGCCTATGTCTTTATACTGTTGTTAACAGTGGTGTTCAGTTGATACAGCAATATTTGTTATATAGAAAACATGGTGCTGCTGGGGGCTCATCAACCCCAAGCATGTAGGGGTTTGTTTTAGAAGCTCATGTCGGTTGTTTTTGCTCTTGCTACTCCTCCAGCAAAGTCTGCTATAGGTATTTTAAGAATCACTGGTGATGGGTGTTTTGAAATAGTTAATAGTTGTTTTGGTTTTGGTGTTTGTAAGGCTGGTCGTTTTTATTTAAAAGATTTGGTTTACAAAGAAGAGTTTATTGATAGGGTTGGTTTGATTTATTTTAAAGGCCCTAAGAGTTATACCGGTGAAGATTCTCTAGAAATTCATTTTCATGGTGGGCTAGCAATTATTTCTAAGTTAGTAGGGGTTATGAGGCAAATTGGTCTTGATGAGGCATCACCAGGTGAGTTTACGAAAAGGGCGTTTTTAAATAATAAGCTTAGTCTTAATGAGGCAGAGGCTGTTGCTGATCTGATTGACTTAACTGATGAGCGAGGTGTTTCCTTGTTAAGCTCTTCTGTCATGGGAAGCCTTACCTCTTCTGTTTGTGAGTTCGCGGTTGCGATAGATAAAATAAGAATGAGAGTTGAAGGAGAAATTGATTTTAATGATGAAGACGAGGATTTTATAGATAAAGATTTATATAAGGGTTTGGAGTTGTTGTTGGATAGATTTAAAAACTTTACTGACAGTTGTATAAATATTAAAAGGGGTACAGGTAAAAATAGGGTGTTGTTTGTTGGTCCAGTGAATTCTGGTAAATCATCTTTGTTTAATTTGTTGGTTGGTTATGACAGGGCGATTGTTTCTCATTCCCCTGGAACAACAAGAGATATTATTGAGTCAGAGGTATTTTTTAATTCGAATGTTTTTTCTGTTTTTGATTCTGCTGGTATTAGAGATGCGGGTGAGGAAATTGAAAAAAAGGGTATAGAGTTATCATTTGAGGAAATTAAAAAAGCCGATTTGGTTGTTGGTGTTTTTGAAAGAAAGGATCTTGATAGGGTTTCTTTTTTTGAAAATTTGGTAGGTTCTGGTTGTTTTGTAAAAATACAAAATAAAATAGATGTTGATGATATAGATTCTAATAACTTTGATTGTTGTGTATCAGCAAAAACTGGAGAAGGTTTAGAAAATTTTAAAAATTTAATAAATTCCAGGGTTGAAAGTGATATCTATAAAAAGGGATTACATTATATGGTTCGAGATCGTCATGAAAACCTATTTAATGAAACTTTGGTTTGTTTGAAAAAGAGCTTAATTAATATTAAAAAACAAGATACTTTTGAACTTGCGGCTGAGGATCTAAAACTTGCCAGGTCTTGTTTAGATCAATTAGTTGGGAAAAAGTATTCTGATTCTTTATTAGGTGACATTTTTAGTTCTTTTTGTATTGGTAAATAGTTTGTATATTGTAGATATCTTGTTGTTTAAAAACTTTTTTCTTTTATATAAACACCTTATGCAGTGTTTTTTAAATGGTTAGTTATTGGTTTTTACATAAGTTAAAGTTGTTCTTTTTTTATACTAATAAAAGCTTTTAAGCACTTATCAACAAATTTAGGTATAACTAATAGAAATAACAGAAAGTATATAATATAGATATTATAAATTAATTTATTATGGATAAATTTGATGTAATTGTCGTAGGTGGAGGCCATGCTGGGGTAGAAGCAGCTTATGCTGTTGAAAGAATGGGTTGCTCTTGTGCTTTGATAACTTTTAAAAAAGAAACAATTGGGCAAATGTCTTGTAATCCAGCAATAGGTGGCTTAGGCAAATCTCACATGGTAAGAGAGATTGATGCAATGGGAGGCCTCATGCCAATCGCTACAGACATGTCCGGTATTCAGTATAGGACTTTAAACACAAGAAAAGGGGATGCAGTTCAAGCTTTAAGGGTTCAGTGTGATAGAGATTTGTATAAAAAAGCAATACAAAAAATTCTAAAGGGTACAAAAATAAAAATTTTTGAAAGTGAGGTTCTTGACCTTATTGTAAAGTCTAATTCTGTGATAGGTGTAAAGACTTATTCAGGAGACCACTATTCAAAAAAAGTCATTTTAACAACGGGAACTTTTCTAAATGGGAAAATGTTCACGGGGGAAGATATAACGCAAGGGGGAAGGTCGGGAGAAAACTCCTCAATACCCCTATCAAGAAGACTTTATAAAATGCAACTACCAATGGGACGCTTAAAAACTGGTACACCAGCAAGATTGAAACTATCATCAATTAAAACAGAACTAATGGAAGAGCAACCAGGAGAAAAGCCAACACCATGGATGTCCTTATATAACCATCCTTCAAAACACCAAAAACAATTATCTTGTTTCATAACACGAACAAATAAAAATACTCATAAAATAATAAAAGATAACACTCACTTATCAGCAATGTACTCTGGAAATATTTCAGGAATAGGACCTAGGTACTGCCCATCAATCGAGGACAAGGTTAATAAATTTAAAGACAAAGAAAGCCATCAAATTTTCATAGAACCAGAAGGTATAAACAAAGATCTTGTTTACCCAAACGGCATATCAACAAGCCTTCCCCAAAAAGCACAAAAAGAATTTATAACCTCAATTAAAGGGCTAGAAGAAGCAACAATAGAAGAATATGGTTACGCAGTTGAATATGATTTTATAGACCCAAGATCCCTCAAAACAACACTTGAAACAAAATTTCTAAAAGGGTTTTATCTTGCTGGACAAATTAACGGAACCACGGGCTATGAAGAAGCCGCTGCTCAAGGGCTGGTTGCTGGTATAAATTGTTGTTTATCTATTGCCAAAAAAGAAAACTTTGTCTTAGAGAGAAACGAGGCCTATATAGGGGTTTTAATTAGCGACCTTACCAATCTTGGCGTTACAGAACCATATAGAATGTTTACAAGTCGAGCAGAACACAGGTTAATGCTCTCTCAAAACAACGCAGAACAAAGGCTTTTATCTAAAGCTTACAACCTCGGCTTAGTAAAAAAGAAAAGACACGACGATTTTTTAAACAAGGAAAAAAAATATTACAAATTTGTTCAAGAGGTATTAAAAAAAACAAAAACCAAAACATTTACAAATTTAAAGAACAATAAAACCATTCTTAAAGAAAAAAAAGACCTGATTTATTTATTAAAAAGAGATGACGTAGATAAAGAAAAAATTTTTAAAACAAACAAATCTAACTCAGAGCTTTTTAATAGAGCAAAAACAGAAATAAAGTATGAGGGCTATATAAAAAAGCAACACAGAGAAATTGAAAAAACAAAAAAACACAATGCAAAAAAAATACCCAAAGATCTAAATTTTGAAGAAATATCAGGACTTTCGAATGAAGTAGTAGAGAGGCTTAATAAATCTAAACCGGAAACAATTGGATCAGCCAAACAGATAGAAGGCGTAACACCGGCAGCCATAGACCTGGTCCTTATTCAAATAAAAAAGAAAGAGCTTAAAAAACAAAACGCTTAGTGATAGAACTACCCGACATAACAAAAAAACAAAAAAAACAAATACAAACGTTTATTGAAGAAGCATTAGAGTTCAACAAAACTCATAATATTTTTGTAAGAAAATCAAAAGAAGATGTTTATGAGAGGGATGTTATAGATTGTTTTCCATTAGTGAAAAAAATAACACCCAACAAAACAGTGCTTGACCTTGGAAGTGGTGGAGGGTTTCCTGGAATCCTTTTAGCAATAATAAAACAAAAAAATAAAATTTTTTTACTAGAGAGAAACAAGAAAAAAGCTTATTTCTTAAAAAAAACTATAAAAAAGCTTTTATTAAACAATGCGTTTGTTATCAACAAAAACATAACCAAAAACAACACCCTTGGAAAATTTGACTTAATAGCCGCTAGAGCCTTCTCAGATATTGAGAACATCTTAAAGCTAACAAAACCAAACACAAAAAAATCAACAAGCTTTCTGCTTTTAAAAGGCAGAGATGAAAAAATTAAAAAAGAAATAAAACTATTAAACAAAAACAAATACTTGTGTGAAATAATCAATCTTAGAAATGACATTATAGAAAGAAACATGGTAATTATAAAAATGAGATGAATAAGATAATTGCTATTGCAAACCAAAAAGGCGGGGTGGGCAAAACAACCACAGCTGTGAACCTTGCAGCAAGCCTAGCTGCTACAAAAAGAAAAATTTTATTAATAGATTTAGATCCACAGGGTAACGCATCAACTGCTGCTGGCATTACTCAGGACAATTTAAATACTTTATACAATCATTATTTTGAAGGTGTTGATTTAAAAAATTGTATATATAAATCCAAAGATCAGTATGAAGTTATACCTGGGGGCGAGGAGCTAATAGCCCTTGAGGTAGCTATTAGAAATGATAACAATCAGGGTTTTTTGCTAAAAAGCATTAATGAGTCTAATCTTCAGTTTGACTATACAATTATTGACACACCACCAACCCTTAACCAACTAACAATTGAAGGGCTTTTCAGCGCCTCAGGAACACTTATACCCCTTCAATGTGAATATTATTCTTTAGAAGGAGTTACTGGTTTAATGCAAACCATTCAAACCATTTCAAACAAAAATATGTCATCCAATAGAGTAATTGGTATTATTAGAACAATGGTTGATATGCGAAACAATCTTGCAAAAGAAGTGTCAGACGAGCTTGAAAAACATTTTTCATCTCTTGTTTTTAATACTCTTATACCTAGAAATGTGAAATTGGCTGAGGCACCAAGTCATGGAATGTCGGGTATAAAATATAAACCAGATTCTTATGGGGCGAAAGCATACCTATCTTTGGCAGGAGAACTAATTAGAAAAATAGAATATGCCTGATAAAGATAAAACCCTAAACAAAGGTCTTGATGCTCTTCTTGGTAACACCAATACAAAACAAAAAATAGTTAAGGAGATTCAGCTGGACAAAATAAAGCCTGGGCGCTTTCAACCAAGATCCAACTTTAACAATGAAAAACTTATTGAGCTAACAAACTCAATTAAAAATCAAGGTGTTCTATCACCAATTTTAGTCAGAGAGCTTGGTTTAAATGAGTTTGAGGTTATAGCAGGGGAAAGAAGGTTAAGAGCATCAATTAATGCAGGCCTCAAAACAATTCCATGTTTGGTTGATCAGAAACAAGACCAAGACGCACTCATTTCAGCCCTTATAGAAAATCTACAAAGAGAAGACCTTAACGCAGTTGAGGAGGCGAGGGGTTTTGATAGATTAAAGCGAGAGTTTGGTTTAACACAAGAA
Organism: Gammaproteobacteria bacterium; assembly: GCA_002721465.1. GTDB lineage: Bacteria > Pseudomonadota > Gammaproteobacteria > Magnimaribacterales > D2472 > SAR86A. The sequence continues at coordinate 109,219 of PBKO01000006.1, forward strand.
GATGTTGCCAAATCAACCGGAAAAGGAAGAAGCACTATAGCAAACTCATTAAGAATACTCTCACTACCATATTTGGTTCTTGATATGCTTTCAGAGGGTAGGATAGATAGGGGTCATGCCAAGCTTTTAGCATCCCTTGATCCAGCTGAAGCAGATGCCTTAGCAAAGAAAATTAGTGAAAATGGAATTTCTGTTAAAGACCTTAGCAACTTAATCAAACCAAAATCAAAAAATAAAAAAACTTATAAAGAAAAAGATAGAGATACTTTAAATATTGAGGTTGAAATGTCCGAGAGTTTTGGTCATAAAATTCAAATAGATACAAAAAATAAAAAAGCAGGCAAAGTCTCTATTTTTTATAAAACCCTGGATGAACTGGATTCCATAATCCAGAAGCTAAAAAATAAACAATAAACAACTTGTTAATAAATAGATAAATTTCTATAATTTCCGCCAATACTTTTAATTAACTAACCCTATAGCTGGAAGTGTGAAAAACACCATTCAAAAACTTAACCCAATCTTTCTGCTAAACACTACAGTTTTTATAATTGGAACTGTGGCGAACATATATTTTGCTCTCTTGGCAGCGGGTTATATGGTTACTATCTTGTGCGTGTATTTAATTGGAAGCAAAATTAAGGACCATGTAATTAAAATCGGATACATTTGGGTAGCTAAATGGTTGGTGTTTGTAGCTTTTTTAATGCTATCTGGCATTTATTTACCAGAGGTTTTCTTATATTCTTTAGCAATGTTTGTTATTTTTAACTTATCCGTGAATCCATCTAATCCGATGTCAAAAAAAGAGGCTCAACTATAAATGGCATCAGAGCTCACAACACAATCATATATAACTCACCATTTAACAAATCTGACTTGTGGAAAAACACCAAGTGGCTGGACCTGTGACCCATACAAAGTAGAACAAATGGGCTTTTGGGCATTTCATGTCGACTCATTATTTTGGTCAATTGCACTAGGGTCTTTGTTTGTTTTTGTGTTTAGAAGGGCGATTTCAAGAAATCAAGATGCGAGCACTGCCCCAAGCGGACTTCAGAACTTTGTCGAGATGTCCATAGAGTTTGTTGAAGATAATGTTCAGTCCCTTTTCGGCTCAGTAAAAAATACACTTATAGCTCCTTTAGCACTAACAGTTTTTGTGTGGATACTATTAATGAATTTAATGGATTTAATTCCAGTTGATTTTTTACCAGTTTTGGCTGGACACATAGCATACCTTATTGCTGGTGATGGGGTTGAGTGGATTACAGGACCTGAATCATTATATTTTAAAGTAGTCCCAACAACAGATCCAAACATAACTCTTGGAATGGCTTTTGGAATATTCCTACTAACCATTTATTACAGCATTACTGTCAAAGGCTTTAAAGCTTTTATTGCAGAACTTACGCTTCATCCTTTTGGTAAATACTTAATACCAGTAAATTTTGTTTTAGAAATGGTTAACTTTATTGCAAAGCCCGTCTCCCTTGGCCTTAGGCTTTTTGGGAACTTGTACGCAGGCGAGATGATATTTATCTTGATTGCTTTAATGTTATTTTTTAGTAGCATACCAATAGGTTTAATGGGATTTGGAT
>PBKO01000007.1 GCA_002721465.1 Gammaproteobacteria bacterium
ATAAACTTCATGTTCGCTGCGTTGCGGGGTGGAGCAGTCTGGTAGCTCGTCGGGCTCATAACCCGAAGGTCGTTGGTTCAAATCCAGCCCCCGCTACCAAAGTTTGAAGAATTTTGTGGGGCAATTGCCCTTTTTTTGTATAAAAAATATGTTGAAAAGAGATATTGAAAATATAGTTAGACCAGTCATAAATGATAATGATTGTTTTCTGTGGGGAATTGAAATTTTAAGAGGTAAGAAAAATACTACTTTAAGGATATTCATTGACTCTGAAAATGGAGTTGATATCAATGACTGTGAAAATATATCAAAAGACTTAAATTATGAACCTTCTCTTGATTTAAACCTTGGAGAAAATTATATTTTAGAAGTTTCAACTCCAGGGATTGATAGAAAATTTTTTGAAATTGGCCAATTAAATGACTATATTGGTCAAGATTTGTTACTCAAGTCTAAGGAGCTACATAATGGAAAAAGAAATTTTTCTGGAACACTATCGAAATGTTATGAAGATATACTTTCTTTAAAGGTTGAAAACAAGACATTGAATTTTAATTTTAATGATGTAGATTTATGCAAACTTAAACCAAATTTTAAGAATTTAATGAAGGGAAATAATTATGCAAAGTAATGAAATTTTAACTGTAGTTGATTCTGTTTCAACAGAAAAAGGCTTAGATAAAGATATTATTTTTAAGGCAATTGAGGTTGCAATTGCATCTGCCTCTCAAAGGCATTTTCATGAAGATGCCGACTTGATGGTAAAAATAGACAGGGATACTGGAGAATATTCGACTCATAGAAATTGGATTGTTTTTGACAAAGAAGATGAGGAATTTCATCATGAGACACATGTAACATCAGATGATTCAAAATTAAAGATAGGCGAAACATATACCTTAAAACAAGATAATATTTCTTTTGGAAGAATTGAGACTCAGGCTGCAAGGCAGGTAATGCTCCAAAAAGTTCGAGAGGCTGAAAGAGAAAAAGTTGTTGATCAATTCAAGTCTCAAAATAATAAGCTTGTATCAGGATCTGTTAAGAGAGTTACACGAGATAATATTATTGTTGATATTACACCAGAAGCTGAGGCACTTCTCCCAAGAGACAGGCTCATGCCAGGGGAGATATATAAAATTAATGATAGGATCCGTGCAATATTGCAGATTACTGAAATTGAAGGCAGAGGACCTCAATTACTTTTAAATAGATCATGCCCAGAAATGGTTACAGAATTATTTAGCATTGAGGTTCCTGAGATAAATGAAGATGTTATTGAAATTCGTGGGGTAGCAAGAGATGCTGGATCAAGATCAAAAATTGCAGTAAAAACAAATGATGGAAGAATTGATCCTGTTGGAGCTTGTGTTGGCATGAGAGGTTCAAGGGTTCAAGCAGTTTCATCTGAATTAGGTAATGAAAGAATTGACATTATTATCTACGATGATAATCCTGCTCAATTAGTAATCAATGCATTATCTCCAGCTAAGGTTGAATCAATTGTTATGGACGAAGATTCAAGATCAATGGAAATTGCAGTAAACGAAGATAATCTTGCATTAGCTATTGGTTCGAGAGGTCAAAATATAAGACTAGCTTCAAAATTAGTTGGTTGGGATCTTAATATTATTAGTAACGAAGAGGCTGAAGCAAAAATAAAAGTAGATGAGACAGAGTTCCTTGCAAAAATTATAGACAGTCTCGAGGTAACAGATGAAGTTGGTGAGCAAATTTTAACTCTTGGTTTAGGGTCTTTTGATGATGTAGCTTATGCTAATAATAGTATATTTAAAAGCTTTATTGAAAGCGAAGATGAGATTAATAGAATTAAATCAGCTGCTGAAGATGCAGCCCTTTTAGAGGCAATGGGGGCAGTTTCTGAAGAAGAAGATAATATTGAATCATTAACAGACCTAAATCTTGATGATGAAAATATACAAAAACTTTCTAATAAAGGGATAAAAAATAAAGACGATCTTGCAGAATTATCCATTGATGAGCTTAAAGATATTATAGATATTTCAAATGATGAAGCTTCATCAATGATTATGAAAGCAAGAGAGCATTGGTTTAAATAGGAGAAAAATTGGCTATCACAGTTAAAGATTTCGCAAAAACATTAAAGATTAGTGATAAAGCTTTAATTGATAGAATGCAAAAAGCAGGCTTAAGCCACAGCAAAGAATCAGATGAAATAACACCTGCTGATAAACAAGCTTTACTAAAATTCTTAAAAGGAGCAAAATCAGCTTCATCAAAATCTGTGACTTCAGAATCTGGTGTAAAAGTTACATCAAAAGGAAAAGCATCCTTATCGACTTCTTCAAAGAAGAGTTACTCAGATAATATTGAGGCAAAAAGAGCAGCAGCATCTGAGCAGCTTAAAGAGCAACAAATTAAAAGGGAAGAACAACTTAAAGAGGCAGTCAAGCAAAAGCAAGAAAATAGAAAATCTAAATTTAAAAAAAACGACATTCAGCAAATTAATCCAATAAACCTAAAAGATCAATTATCAAGTGCTGTAAATGCTTACAAGAAAAAGGAAGGCAACATAGATGATTCAAGACATCAATTTGAAGCGCCAAAAGAATTTATAAAAAAAGATGTAGAAGTACCAGAAACTGTTCAAGTTGGTGATCTAGCTAAATCCATGGCTGTAAAAGGTGGTGAAGTTGTAAAAAATTTAATGAGTTTAGGCGTAGTAGCAAACATTAATGATTTTATTGATCAAGAAACTGCAATTTTGGTTGTTGAGGAGATTGGACATAATGGAATTGCAATTAAAGAAGAAAATTTAGAAGAAGATATGGCTAATTTAATTCAATATGATGATGAAGCCAAATCTAGACCTGCAGTAATCACAGTCATGGGTCACGTTGACCATGGTAAAACCACTTTATTAGATTTTATAAGAAAAACAAAAGTTGTAGATGGAGAAGCTGGAGGTATAACACAACATATAGGTGCATATGAGGTTGAGACTTCAAAAGGAAGACTAACTTTTATTGATACTCCTGGTCACGCTGCTTTCTCGTCAATGCGAGCTAGAGGTGCAAATACCACTGATATTGTAGTTTTAGTAGTGGCTGCAAATGACGGTATTAAGCCACAAACTGAAGAAGCAATTAATCATGCTAAGGCTGCAGGAGTTTCGATTGTAGTTGCCATAAATAAAGTTGACTTAGACGGCGCAGATATTGAAAAAGTCAAAGGTGACTTGGCAAGCAAAGACTTAACACCAGAAGACTGGGGTGGAAATATACAGATGAAGCCAATATCAGCCCTAAAAGGTGATGGCATTGAAGAACTTTTAGAAAGTATTTCTTTAGAGGCAGAACTTCTTGAATTAAAAGCTCATTATGAAGGAGCAGCTCAAGGAGTTGTAATTGAATCAGAATTAGATAAATTTAGAGGAGCTGTATCAACACTTCTTATTCAAAATGGAACTCTCAAAGTTGGTGATTTGGTTGTTTCTGGAAACACAATAGGAAAAATTAAAAGTATTGTTAATAGTGATGGCCAGAAAATTAAAACAGCAGGACCATCAGCGGCTGTAGAAGTACTCGGATTAAATAGTGTTCCAACTTCTGGAGATCAATTTCAGGTTGTGGAAAATGAAAAACAAGCTCGTGAAATCGCAGAGTTTAGAGTTATAAAAGAGAAAGAGAAAAAACTTTTAAAACAAAAAGATGAATCAGTAGGCGATCTTTTTGAAACTTTGGGACAGGAACAAAGGAAGGTTCTTAATGTAATTATTAAAACCGACGTTGGAGGAACATGTGAAGCAATAAATTCTGCATTATTTGAGCTTAGCAATGAAAAAGCAAAAGTAAAAATTGTTTCTAGTGGTGTTGGAGGTATTGGCGAATCAGATGCAAATTTAGCTGTGGCAGTTGACTCGATAATTATTGGTTTTAATGTAAGAGCTGACAATACTGCAAAAAAAATAATTGAATCCGAATCAATTCCACTTAGTTATCACAGCATAATTTATGAACTACTAGATGATGTCAAAGCTAGAATGAGCGGGCTTTTAGATCCAATTGTAAAAGAAATTATTGTAGGGACAGCAGAAGTATTAGAAGTATTTAATTCACCGAAATTTGGACAAGTAGCAGGTTGTAATGTTATTGAGGGAAATGTTTTAAGAAATAAGCCTGTGAGAGTTTTAAGAGATGAAATAGTTATTTTTGAAGGCGAGTTAAATTCATTAAGAAGATTTAAAGAGGATGTTAATGAAGTCAAAAATGGTAATGAATGTGGCATGGGAATTAAAAATTATAAAGATATAAAAGCTGGAGATAAAATTGAGGTATTTGACAGAAAGGAAGAAGCTCAAGTAATTTAATAATTTATGGCATCTAACAGGTCTGAAAAAATTGCAGATTTACTTAAAAGAGAGGTCTCTCTTATTTTAAACAAGGATGTTAAAGATCCTAGATTTCAAAACTTAAATATAACTGCTGTTAAGGTCACAGATGATATTGGAATAGCATATCTTTATTATACAATCATTGGAAAATCTATAAAAAAGAATGAGAGTATGATTGAGGAAAGACTCCTTAAAAAATTATCTGGAATGATAAGATCTAAGCTTTCAAAAAGTATTGAAATTAGACGAGTTCCTAAAATTATATTTAAGTTTGATGAGAGTATTGAATATTCTAAAAATATAGAACAGCTACTTGAGACACTCAAATAACCATGAATGGTTTTTTTTTAGTTAACAAAGGAGATGGTGACTCATCAAATTTTGTTGTTCAAGAAATAAAAAAGACCTTTTCTTTTGAAAAAGTAGGACACTTGGGAACACTTGATCCTGCTGCAGAGGGACTATTAATTATAGCAATTAATAGAGCAACAAAATTTTCAAATTATTTTTTAAATGCGGACAAGTCTTATGATGTTTCAGTTGAACTTGGTGTTTCAACTAACACTGATGATGCAACGGGGGAGGTAATTTATGAATCACAAAATATTCCAAAAAAGCAAAAAATAATAGAAGAAATTCAAAAATTTAAAGGGATTTCAATGCAAAAACCTCCATTTTTTTCAGCTCTAAAGCATAAAGGAAAGCCATTATATAAATATGCGCGAAAAGGAAATTTGATTGAAAAAGATCCAAGAAAAATAAATATAAAAAATATCAACAATATCAATGTAATTAATAACATTTGTTCTTTCAATATAAGCTGTTCAAAAGGGACATACATTAGATCAATTGCAAGGGATCTTGGGGAAAAATTGGGATGTGGAGCACATATGAAATCATTGAAAAGAATTTCACAGGATAACTTCAGCATTGAAGATTCGAGATCACTAAGTGAACTTAAAATAAGACACATAATTCCCATTGAGGATGCTTTTCAAAATCTAGAAACATTAGAGTTAAACTCAAACGAACTAAAATTTTTTTTAAATGGGCGAAAGCTTATAAATAGAACTGAATTAACAAATATTTATAAAATTATTGATCAAAATAACACTTTTATTGGGATCGGAGAAATTGACAATAAGTGTTTAAAACATAAACAGCTTGTTTAAATCAATAATAAGTTATAATATTCGATCGCTTACTTCAGTAATGAGAGGTTTGCGATTCATTAATTACATTACAAGGACAACAATATGGCACTATTAACTGAAGAGAAAGCAAGTATAGTTAATAAATTTAAAAGAAATGAGGGTGATACTGGATCACCAGAAGTGCAAATAGCGCTTTTAACAGAAAATATTAATAAACTTCAAAATCATTTCAAAAATCATAATAAAGACCATCACTCCAGAACTGGTCTTATCAGAATGGTTAATCTAAGAAGAAAGCTTTTAGCCTATTTAAAAAGGAAAGATGCTAACAGTTATTCAGATTTAGTAAAAAAACTAAATCTCAGAGGTTAATACCATTTTTATAATTTAAAGGAAAATCGTGGAAAATAATAAATTAGAATCTACAAGTGTAGAATTCCAGTACGGAAATCAAAAAGTAAAAATAGAAACAAATAAAGTTGCGAGACAGGCTACAGCTGCCGTTATGGTCACCATTGGAGATCTAGTAGTACTGACTACTGTAGTTGCAAAAAAAGAAGCAGATCCAAATAAAGGATTTTTCCCATTAGCTGTCTTTTACCAAGAAAAGTTTTACGCAACTGGGAGAATTCCAGGTGGTTTCTTCAAAAGAGAGGCACGTCCAACAGAAAGAGAGACGTTAACATCTAGATTAATAGATCGTCCTATTAGACCAATGTTCCCTGACAATTTTACAAACGAAATACAGATATTCTGTACTGTTATGTCATCTGATAAAAAGCAAAATCCTGATATAGCTGCAATGATCGGTGCATCAGCAGCGTTAACTATCTCAGGAGTTCCCTTTGATGGGCCTATGGGGGCTGCACGTGTTGGTTTCATCGATGGAGAATATATTTTAAATCCGTCTTATGAAGAATTAGATGAATCATATTTGGATATGGTTGTTGCTGGAACTGATAAAGCAGTTTTAATGGTTGAGTCTGAAGCAAAAGAATTGAATGAAGATCTTATGCTTGGGGCAGTTTTATTTGGACATCAAGAAATGAAAGCCGTCATTAACGCATGTAATGAACTCAAAGGTTTAACTGGAAATGAAGAATGGGTTATTCAAGAGGAAGAAAATATTAATAATTATTATTCTGAAATCGAATCTAAATATAAAGAACAAATAACTGAGGCATTTAAAATTTCTAATAAAGCAGAGCGAAACAATACTCTATCAGATGTTAAAAAATTGATTACTGAAGATTACGAAGAATTAGATGAAATTGAGATGGGAAAGGCGCTTAATTCTTTTAAGGAATTAGAGAAAAACATTGTTCGTGGAAATATCCTCAATAATTTGCCAAGAATAGATGGCAGAGATCTTGATACAGTTAGACCTATTTTTGTAGAAACAAATGTGCTTCCAGGTACACATGGCTCAGCATTATTTACCAGAGGTGAAACACAAGCTATGGTAGTAGCAACATTAGGTTCCTCAAGAGATGCGCAAAGAATTGAATCAATCGAGGGTGAGGGCTCTGATAATTTTATGCTTCATTATAATTTCCCTGCTTACAGTGTAGGAGAAATAGGAATGCCGATGGGTCCAAAAAGACGTGAAATAGGACATGGAAATCTTGCTAAAAGAGCAATAAAAGCAGTATTACCAGATGTTGATGAATTTGGTTATACCATGAGAGTTGTATCAGAAATAACCGAATCAAACGGTTCAAGTTCAATGGCATCAGTTTGTGGAACCTCATTATCATTAATGGATGCTGGTGTTCCGTTGTCAAGCCCAGTTGCAGGTATTGCAATGGGTCTTATAAAGGAAGGAGATGATTTTGCAGTTTTGACTGATATTTTAGGAGATGAAGATCATCTTGGTGACATGGATTTTAAGGTTGCTGGAACTGAAACAGGAATCACTGCACTTCAGATGGACATTAAAATATCTGGAATAGACGAATCAATCATGGAATCTGCACTTATTAAAGCAAAATCGGCCAGGAATCATATTCTTGGAATTATGAATGATGTACTTTCTTCTCCAAAAGAATTATCTGAGAATGCTCCATCAATGAAATCATTTATGGTTGATAAAGATAAAATAAAAGAAATTATTGGAAAAGGTGGAGCAGTTATAAAATCAATGCAAGAAAAGACTGGTGCTACTGTTGATATTAATGATGATGGAGTGGTATCGGTATTTGGTCAAAATCAAAAATCAATGAAAGAATGTCTAGCTATAATTGAAGGAATACTTGAAGAACCTGAGCTAGATAAAGTTTATAAGGGAAAGGTGGTTAAGATTGTTGAATTTGGAGCATTTGTAAATATTTTACCTGGCAAAGATGGGTTGCTGCATATTTCAGAAATATCAGAGGAAAGAACTGAAAATGTAAATGATGTTCTAGAAGAAGGTCAAGAAATTGAAGTAAAGCTAATAGGATTTGATAGAGGAAAGATGAAATTATCAATGAAAGCTTTAGCAAGTAAAGCTGATTAAATATAAATAATACACATACTTGTTCATTATTAGATAAAATTCAAAAAGTCAAATATTGTGTCTTAAATTTGTTAACAGAATTTGATTCCCTCTATATTTTGTGTTCTGATTGAAAGTGCAAAACATAAATAAACCTTAATAGGGGGGAGTTGTTATGGATAATGCAATGAAAATGATTGGTGATATAGTATCAAGTCTTACAAAGATCCTTGTTGCTGTTATCGGATTAGGTGTTGTAGCTGGTATCGTTTTTGGTGATACTTGGTTTTTCGGCGATGTACTCACAAATCTACTAGGTGTAGTTTCTTCACTTGGTGATGCGGGTCTTGTTGGTTTGCTAGTAGCTGCAATCTTAATAGGGTTACTTAAGTAATCATTTACTTTTCAAAGGGAGATACTTATCTCCCTTTGATTTAAGATATTCTAATGAAAATAGATTTTTTTTATTCATTAAATAAAATAAAAAGTTATTTAAAGCAAGCTACAGATGTTCTTTTATCGCTTATTGCTGTTGCTTTATTACTTGGAATAATATTTGGAGTTGATGCTCCATTTGTTGGTATTGTCTATTCAAATTTAATTACAATCTTAGATGCCATTGGAGATAATGGCATTGTTGCACTCGTTTCTTTAATAATTATTTTCTTAATTAATAAAAAATAGAAAAAATGGTGGCTATGGGTGGAATTGAACCACCGACCCCAGCGTTATGAGTGCTGTGCTCTAACCATCTGAGCTACATAGCCAATCGTTGAATGATAATATCAAAATATTAAGAGTCAATTAATTTTCACACATTAAATTTAAAATGAATGATATCTCCATCTTTAACTATATAATCTTTACCCTCTAGTCTGAGTTTTCCTTTTTCTTTAGCTCTTAGCTCACCATTACATTCTATAAAATCTTTAAAATCTATAACCTCAGCTTTTATAAAACCTTTTTCAAAATCAGTATGAATAACTCCCGCAGCATTTGGTGCAGAATATCCATTTTTAATCGTCCATGCTCTAATTTCTTTTGGACCTGCTGTAAAGAAAGTTTTTAAACCAAGAATTCTGTATCCTTCGAAAATAATTTTGTTTAGCACTGGTTCACTCATTCCAAGAAGCTCTAAATACTCTGATTTTTCTTCATCTTTAAGCAATGATATTTCTTGCTCAATTTTTATAGATGTTGGTATAACAGACGCTTCTATATCCGCTGCAAATTTTTTGAGCCTTTCAAGATGAAGTTTTGAATCTTCTGATTCATCAATATTGGCAACAAAAAAAGTTGGTTTTGATGTTAGTAATTGAAATTCTTTTATAATTTTTTGATTAGAAAGCACATAATCCTCAAGATTTATTAGCTTTCCAAGCTCTAGTTCATTTTTTATAGAATGTAACAGCTCATAGCGAATTTTATTTTCTTTATCATTAGTTTTTAATAATTTTTCAGCTCTCAATATTCTTTTACTTACTGACTCTAAATCAGCAAGTATTAACTCTAAATTAATTATTTCAACATCTCTTTTAGGATCCACAGAACCATTTACGTGTGTAATATTGTCATCTTCAAAGCATCTAACAACATGAGCTAATGCTGTCATTTCTCTTATATTAGATAAAAATGAATTGCCCAAACCCTCACCATCTGCCGCACCTTTAACGAGACCAGCAATATCAACTAGGTCTAGAACAGCTGGAATAATTTTCTCAGTATTAACAATTTTATTAATTTGATTAAGTCTATTATCAGGGAGTAAAACTTTCCCAACATTTGGATCAATAGTACAGAAAGGAAAGTTTTCAGCGGGAATTTTAGATTTTGTTAGGGCATTAAATAAAGTTGATTTCCCAACATTTGGAAGTCCAATAATTCCACACTTAAAACCCATTATATTAATTTGTATGAAGAATTTTTTGAGCTTTATCTATTTGATCATTACATATTAATTCAAATATTTCAGCAAATTGTAAATATACCCTATCAAGAGTAATTTTTTCGTCAGGTGAAAATTTGTTTAAAACCCAATTAGTTACATTTTCTTTGTTTCCAGGATGCCCAATGCCAATCCTTATCCTCATAAAATTATCCTTACCAATTTTATTTATAATATCCCTAAGACCATTGTGTCCGCCGTGTCCGCCACCTTTTTTGATTCGAATATCACCTACATTTAAATCTAAATCATCATGAATTACTATAAGCATATCTGTAGAAATATTTGTTGACTTTAAAATTGCTAGAACTGTTTCTCCAGATTCATTCATAAAATTTTTAGGAATTGACCATAAAATTTCATCGGAATGAGATTTTCCAATTTCAGATTTTAATTTTTTTTTAGAAGTAAATTCTTTAAAGAATTGACTAGATTTTTTAATTAACCAATCTTTGCCAATATTATGACGAGTTCCTTGATATTTTGCATCAGGATTACCTAGTCCAATGATACAAAGCCTGTACATTTTTAACTCTCTTCAGAGTTATCTTCTTTAGTTTCTTCAGACTTTTCAGAACTAGAATCTTCTCCATCTGAAGATGAATCATCTTGTTCTGTAGCTTCGCCATCTTCAATATCTTCTTCAATAACAGGATCTTCTTCTACAGCCTTAGGTGCGTTTACTGAAACAACCATTTGATCAGTTTCTTCAGTTAAGCCAGGGACTTCAGATCCCTCTGGAAGTGAAATTTCCGTTAGCCTTATTGATTCACCAAGATGAAGACTTTCTATGTCAACCTCAATTGCTTCAGGAATGTTTCCAGCTAAACACATAATCTCTATTTCTCTTATAGCTTTTGCAACAACTCCACCATCTTCTCTAATGCCTACACATTCCTCTTCATTAAGAAAGTTAACAGGTATAACAACTTTCAATTTTGTTTTTCTTGATACTCTTTGAAAGTCAGCATGTAAAAACTTACCTTTTGCTGGATCTTTTTGGAGCTCTTTCAAAACAACTTTTTCTTCATTTTCACCTGTTTTAATAAGAAGAACTTGAGTATAAAAAAGCTCATTTTCTGAAGCTTTAGTCAGTTCATTTAATTTTAATTTGATATTTAATGTTTCTTTTTCATCACCATAAACAATTGCAGGAACCATTCCATCAATTTTGCGTATCACTCTTGCTTTATTAGATCCTGTTCTTTCTCTTATATCTGCATTTAGTATAATTTGATCTGACATAATTTCCTCTATATAAACATTTCACTTAAAGATTCTTCATTACTAAGTCTTTTTATACATTCAGCAATTGTTGAAGCTAATGAAATGACGCGTATTTTACTGCATTTTTTAGCATCTGGGGATAGTGGAATAGAATTTGTTACAACAAGTTCATCAATTTCAGACTTTTCTAACCTTTCGATAGCTGGTCCTGATAAAACTGGATGTGTAATGTATGCTTTAACAGCTTTTGCACCTTTTTCTTTAAGGGCATTTGCAGCATTGCATAGCGTTCCAGCTGTATCAATAATATCATCAGGAACAATACATACCTTTCCCTCAACTTCTCCAATAATATTCATTACTTCAGATTGATTTGCAGCAGCTCTTCTTTTATCAATAATTGCTAAATCAGTTTGATCTAAAAGCTTTGCTAATGCTCGTGATCTTACAACTCCTCCAACATCAGGTGACACAACAACAATTTCAATTCTTTCATTATTTGACTTAATATCATCAACCATTAATTTTGTTGCATAAACATTATCTGCTGGCATATCAAAAAAGCCTTGAATAGTTTCTGAATGAAGATCAATCGTTAAAACTCTATCAATCCCAACAGACCTAAACATATCTGCAACAACTTTAGCACTTATTGGAACCCTGGCTGATCTTACTCTTCTGTCTTGTCTTGCATAACCATAATATGGCACTACAGCTGTAATTTTTGATGCTGAGGATCTTTTAAGTGCATCAGCAATTAGCATAATTTCCATTACATTCTTATTTGTTGGAGAACAGGTTGATTGAATAATGAATGTATCATGTCCTCTTACGTTTTCTTCAATTTCAACTCTTAATTCACCATCAGAAAAATATCCAACATCAGCGGATGAAATTTTAATTCCAAGAAGATCTGAAACTTCTTTTGCAAAATCTGGGTTAGCAGTACCAGTAAAAATATCTAAATTTTGTTTATTCATTATTGCACCATGATACATCATATAAGATGGCTGGGGTGGTAGGATTCGAACCTACGCATGACGGGATCAAAACCCGTTGCCTTACCGCTTGGCTACACCCCAAAGCATTTATAAGAGACGTATCGGCGAATATTGTAATGGTTTACAGAAAAAGAATCTCCAATTACTTGGAATTTTTTTAACTAATTTATCTATTTCTTTCCTTTCGTTATATGTCACATACATACAAGAACCACTTCCTGAAAGACTTATTTCAAAATCGTTGATATTTTCATCATAAAAATCTTTTACAATCTTTTCATTACTAAGATATATTTCCCAAAATGAGTTTTGATAAGAGTATGATTTTATTTCTTTTTTAATTTTCTTTTTATCGTAAATATCAAACATTTTTTTTGAGGAATTATGAATTTTAGGATCGATAAGTAATAATTTTTTAGTTATTGATCTTTTAAATTTTAATTTATCTCCAATTCCATAACCATATGCATTTTTACCATATAAAAAGAATGGAATATCAGCACCCATACTTTTAGCATATTCAAAGATATCAATTTTATCGAGATTTAAATTCCAAATATTATTCAATGCAATAATTGTTGATGCTGCATTTGAACTACCCCCACCCAAGCCTGAGCCAATAGGAATATTTTTCTTTATTTTTATCTCTATTCCAGGGCTATTTCCACCTTTCTGAAGATCAGAGGCAATCTTATAAACAATATTTTTACTTTGATTGATATTTTTAATATTGCAATTCACTGAAATTCCTTTATTTATTTTCTTAAAACTGATTTCATCATACAAATCTATTAATTGAAATGAAGTATCTAATTCATGATAACCATCATGAAGTTTTTTAAGAATCTTTAAATGCAAATTTACTTTTGCCGGAGATTTTGTATGAAGATTCAACATTATTTGATTTCGGTTGGGGTTTTTTTGGCTCTTTCTATTTTTCTTGATACTAATAACTTGATATTAATATCTTGTTGATACTCAATTAGTCTTAAAAGAATACGACCATATTTATCGCATATAATTTTCACAATTTTATCTTCATAGTTAATATCATCGAGCATAAGACATCTATAAAATAAAACAAAATATTCTGGTGAAAAATTCTCAGATAACTCATCTAGATATTTATCCCTTTCATTGTTTAATAATATATTTGATTTAATACTCCCATTTGAAGAAAGCTCTAGTTTTGAGACATTGCCTAAAAAAAACTCATTAAACTGTATAATGATATTATCTTTAAAAACTATAATGTTGGACTTATATATATTGGAATCGTTAAAAACTTTAACTTTTGCATTATAAATCTCTGTTTGAGATTCAATTTGGTTAATATTTGCGCATGAAGAAAATGAAAATATTAAATAAATACATAAAATTAATTTAAAAATGGAACTGCAGTTATTTGGCATAAATCATAAAACTTCTAGTGTTTCTGAACGAGAAGGTTTTATTATAAATGAGTCTAACCAAATTTTATTAGATAATCATTTTAAATTAATTTTTGGTAANAAATTAAAATCATTTTTTTGCCTATCAACTTGNAATAGGACTGAAGTATACATTTATGGTGCNTCTGGAATATNAAATAAANTTTTTAAAGAAGTTTTTAAAATTCTTGNTCTNAGGGAGATTCCGAGGGATAAANTTTACTTTCTTGATAACCATGATGCCNTTGTCCATATGTGTAAAGTTGCATCTGGAATAGACTCGCAAGTATTNGGTGAGCAAGAAATTTTTGGTCAATTTAAACAATCTTTAAAGAATGNAAAAAATATTAAAATTTTAAAAGGCAAACTTCAACAAATTTCCAATAAAGTTATTGAAATTTCCAAAAAAGCCAGANCTGAGACTGATATAGGATTAAACTCTCTATCTATAAACGGNCTTGCTCTTAAATTATTAAGTAATATTTTTGAACACCCAAATCAACAAAATGTACTAGTATTAGGTGCGGGTTATATGGGCATTAATTTAATGCAGAACCTATATAAACAGGGTATTANAAATATAAAATCGNTAAATAGATCANTTAAAAAAATACAAATCTCAAACGACTACGAAATCTTTTCATCAACATTAGATACTCTTTATGATGAACTNGAATNTTCTGATATTTTAATAGCATCTTGCNNAACAGAACTTCCCTTAGTAGGNAAAGGNGCAATAGAAAATGCATTAAAGAAAAGATCAAATAAACCCATATTAATTATTGATCTCGGGGTACCTAGAAATATTGAAGATGAAATAAGAGAAATAGAACAGGTTTATTTATATTCTATTGATGATATTGAAAAAATCACTCAAGAAAATTTTGGCCAAAGATCAATTGAAGCNGATAAAGCNATGAAAATAATTGTTTTAGATGCAAAAACAGCACTTGAATCAATAAATAATAAAACGATAAAAGATAATCTAAATGAACAACTTANCGAGTTCTTAANAAATTTATCTAAAGAAGAGATTGCNCAATTCAAACAAAGTAATAATTATTTAGAATTAGTAAAAAGTATAAAANCAATGAATATTAAAGATTCTAACTTTAATAATTTTGAAGACCTAAAAAGTATTGAAGAACATGTAATAGAATCTATGATCAAAAGGTATTTNGATAATGCATGACTCAATGATGAAGAAGCTTGATCAACTTCAAATNAGAGTAAAAGAGATAGAAAATTTACTTCTTGATTCTGAAACATTAAAAGACATAGAAAATTATACTCTGCTGAATAAAGAATTTTCAGATCTTAAGCCAATTGTAGAAAAGTTTGGTGAATATAATAANANTATTAAGCGTATTGAAGATGCAAATGAAATCATNGAATCNGGAGATNCTGANCTTAAAACTTTAGCAGAGGATGANTTAAAAGAAGCTCTGGACAAACCTTTTCAATTAGAACAAGAATTAAAACTNATGCTATTACCAAAAGATTCTGCTGATGATGGGTCTGCATATCTTGAAATAAGAGCAGGTGCAGGTGGTGATGAGGCAAGTATCTTTGCTGGAGATTTGTTTAGAATGTATACACGTCTTTCAGAAAGNGAAAATTGGAATCTTGAAGTAATTGATATTAAGCCATCAGAACAAGGTGGTCTTAAAGAGGTTGTAGCNAAACTTGTAGGTAAAAGTGTATTTAAGGTCTTAAAATTTGAGTCAGGTGTCCATAGGGTACAAAGAGTGCCAGAAACAGAATCTCAAGGTAGGGTTCATACCTCAACTTGTACTGTTGCAGTTTTACCTGAAATNGAGGAAGTTCAAGATATTAATATCGATAAGAATGATCTAAGAGTTGATACTTTTAGAGCTTCTGGTGCTGGAGGACAACATGTTAATAAAACTGANTCCGCAGTGCGTTTAACACATATACCATCAGGAATTGTTGTTGAGTGCCAAGATGGAAGATCTCAACACAAAAATAAAGAAAAGGCTTTATCTTTATTAGCAGCAAAATTAAAACAACAAGAGATAGATACCCAACAAGAAAATATTGCCAGCGAGAGAAAAATTTTAGTTGGAACGGGTGATAGAAGTGAAAAAATAAGAACTTATAACTTTCCTCAAGGNAGAATGACTGATCATAGAATAAAGCTCACTCAACATAATCTGGAACAAATCATGGATGGNGANATAAAAATTATATGNGACGCATTATTAGCTGAGAATCAGTTAGCTNTGCTTTCTCAACTCGAATCTGAATAATTGTCTAAAAATTTACGTTATTATAAAAATCTTATTGATGAGTCCTTCATAGGGAANANTNTTATAAAAAAAGAATTTACTTTCTTTCTAAAAGANAANCTATATCTNAAAGATAGTGATNTATNNNTAGATGATAAGGAAAGAAACTTATCACCTNGNGAAGAGGATTTNATATTAGATTTTATNAATAAAAAGCAGAATNATTTTCCATTAGATTANATATTAAANTCAACCAAATTTTANGAGAAGGAGTTTTANGTAGACCAAAGAGTTTTGATTCCTAGACCAGAGACAGAGATATTAGTTGACTATNTAAATAACTATGAATTTATAGACANAGCAAGAATTCTGGATATTGGNACAGGTTCTGGCTGTATTGGTATATCTATTGCACTAAGCAATCCTCAATTAAATGTCTNTGGCTCTGATTATTCNTTAAATGCNTTGAAGGTTGCNGGTATTAATAAAGAAGAACTAAATTCAGACAATTTTTATTTGATTAATGCTGACTGGTTATCATGCTTTAGAGAAAATTTTTTTGACATAATTGTTAGCAATCCTCCATACATATGTGAAGAAGATAACCATTTAAAAAATCTAATTCATGAACCAAGAGAGGCTTTAATATCTTCTGATAGNGGCTTATGCGATATAAAAAAAATTACAAGACAAGCAACTAATATTCTAAAAAAAAATGGNATCNTAATTGTTGAACACGGATTTAATCAATCTATNGAAGTTNGAAAAATTTTTGAAGAAAATAATTTTTCANATATTNGTTTACTTAAAGATTTTCAAAATCACCCAAGGGTGACNNTGGGANTATTCTAGGTTCCGCAATAAGTNACATACCTGCCCNTNTTAATNTTTGATGGAGATGCGAAATCTTCNTACCCAGAAACTTCTTCAAATGGTTGACTTATGACTTTAATAAGCTCTCTTATTTTTGAATCNTCATTNTTTATTGAATGNATCAATGCATTTTCAATAATATGATTTCTTGGAATATAAGATGGATTAATGCCATCAATTTTTTTTATNATNTTTGGATCNAATCTATGATTCCATCTTTTGTACCAATTAGTAAAATCTTTTGCATTTAAGAAAACTGANTCTTTTACATCTATNATANNNAGATAAATTTTTGAAAGATCTCTGAACGATTTNGTNAAGTCAATTGAATTAGATTTNAGAATTTTTAAATAATCTTCAATTATTTTGATTTCTTTATTATCCATTTTACTTAAGCCGAGTTTTTTTGAGAATTCTNTATAAAAATATTCTTTATAAGATGGTATCACTAANTGTAAAACCTCAGTTAACTGCTTCACNGATTTTTCCGTTTCTTCATGAATAAGAGGGATAAGAGATTCAGCAAATTTTGTTAAATTCCATATCATAATAGTGGGCTGATTTTTATATGCATACCTTCCATGATGATCAATAGAACTGAAAACAGTTTTTGGATCATAATCGTCCATAAATGCACAAGGGCCGTAATCAATTGTTTCTCCCGAAATTGTCATATTATCTGTATTCATAACACCATGAACAAAGCCAATACTCATCCATTTTGAAATTAAAGATGCCTGCTTATCACAAACAGTTGCAAAGAAACTTAAATATTTATTTTCAGTTTTATTCAGTTCTGGAAAGTGCCTATTTATTGAATAATTAGCTAAAGACTTAAGGACCTTATTGCTTTGAGCTCTAGCATACTCAAAAGTTCCAATTCTTATATGACTTTTAGCTACTCGTACTAATACTCCTCCAGGTTGTTTTGTTTCTCGAATAACGTTCTCATTAGTTTTAATAGCAAATAATGCTCTTGTAGTTGGAATATTTAAAGTATGCATAAACTCACTAATTACATATTCTCTTAAAACAGGACCTAGAGAGGATTTTCCGTCTCCTCTTCTTGAAAAAGGAGTTTGTCCTATTCCTTTAAGTTGTATATCTCTATTATTTATTTCACCTACTAGAATAGCTCTTCCATCACCTAATTGTGGATTATAATGACCAAACTGGTGACCAGCATAAGCTTGTGCTATTGGATTAGAATTTTCCGGTAAAGAAACACCTGAAAATATATCTAAGCATTCTTTAGATTCAACAAATTTAGCATCTAATCCAAACTCCTTAGCAAGCTGGAAGTTTTTTAAAAGGAATTCAGCTTTATTAAAACCAGATGGCGAACATTTTTGACAAATTTCATACATTTCTTCTGCATAAGAATTCTTAAATTTGATTTTATTAAATTTTGTCACTAATCATTCATTCAATAAATTTTGCAAACGAATCTATCTCTTCTCTTTTTGTTCTATATTTATTTATTGGATTATCTTTGTCAGGATATCCTATTGCTACACCACACCAAACAATTTCGTTATCAGGATGTTTTGTTATTTCTTTGACAGTTTTTGGATAAATAGACCATGATTCCTGTAAACAACATCCTAAGTCATAATGAATAGCGCTAAGCCATAGATTTTCTAAAAACATTCCTACATGACCCCAGCCATTGTTTCCAAAAGATCTATCAATAGTAATAATCATTCCAAGAGGGGCTCCAAAAAATTTATAATTTTCTCTAATTTGTTTAAATCTTGAATCTAGATCATCTTTTTTAATTGAAAGGGCACTATACATGTCTGCACCGCATTCGTACCTTCTTTTTTTATATTCGTCCGCTAATTTTTCAGGATAAATATTATATTCAATTTCTTCTTGCACTCCATTATCAAAATTGTGAAGAGTTTTTTTAGTTAATTTATTTTTTGATTCGTTGTTAAGAACATAAACCTTCCAGGGCTGTATATTCCCTCCAGAGGGAGCAGAATTAGCAGTTTTTAATATTTTTTTAATTATATCCATACTTGGAGCTTCATCTTTAAATGCTCTTACAGAAAATCTTTTTTCAATACCTTCTTTAATATTCATAATTTTTGTTATCAAATAATGTTGCTTCTTATATAATTTATAACAAACAAGATATGGGAGCAATTCAAATGATTGGAGATATGCAAAAATGGACACCAAACGTTGCGGGAATTATTGAGCATGCAAAGGAGATTCATCCACAAACAGAAATAATAAGTAGATTAGTTTCAGGAGAGATTCATAGATCAAATTATGAGAAAGTTTGCATAAGATCAAGAAAATTAGCATCGGCTTTGGAAAAAGACGGTATTAAGAAAGGAGATGTCGTTGCAACACTAGCTCTTAATACTTACAGACATCTGGAAATGTATTATGGAATATCTGGAATGGGTGCAGTAACTCATACTCTCAATTTTAGATTACACCCTGAACAAGCAGTCTACATAATTAATCATGCAGAGGATAAGATTATTTTTGTAGAACTTCCCTTTGTTCCAATACTAGAAGGACTTCAAGATAAATTAAATAAAATACAAAAATATATTGTTTTATGCGAAGAGCATGAGATGCCAGAAACTTCTTTAAAAAATGCTATTTCATATGAAGAATACATTAAAGATGGAGATGAAGAATATAAATGGCCGATTTTAGATGATGATGCAGCATGTGCACTATGTTATACATCTGGGACAACAGGAAATCCAAAAGGAGTTCTGTATAGTCATAAATCAAATGTACTTCATGCTCAAGCAGCCTTGACAGCAATGACCATCCAACCAGATGACTCAATTCTTATGGTTGTACCCTTATTTCATGTTTTAGCTTGGGGTATTCCATATTTTGGTCCAATGAACGGACTTAAGTTGGTTATGCCTGGTATGCAAATGGAAGGGGAGCCTTTATATGAATTAATAGATCAGGAGGATGTTTCTCTTGCTTTTGGAGTTCCAACTATATGGATGGGGCTTTTAGCTTACTGCAGAGAAAATAATAAGATTCTTTCATCTGTAAAAAATACAATAATTGGTGGTTCGGCTTTATCATTAGCAACACTACAAGAATTTGACGAGGTTCATGATGTAAATGTTATACATGCTTGGGGTATGACAGAAATGAGTCCATTGGGTACTACTAATGTTCCAACACCTGAAATGCAGAATATGTCAAAAGAAGAAAAATATGCAATTCAACTTAAACAAGGTAGACCAATTTATGGTGTTGAATTAAAGGTTGTTGATGACTCAGGCAATGAACTCGCAAAAGATGGGAAATCCCAAGGCCATTTAATGGTAAGAGGACCGTGGATTCTTCAAAAATATTTTAAAGCAGATAAAGATGCTGTTGATGCAGACGGGTGGTTTGATACTGGTGATATATCAGTTCTAGACGAAGATGGATATATGACTATAAAAGATAGAGCAAAGGATGTAATTAAATCTGGCGGCGAATGGATAAGTTCGATTGATTTAGAAAATGCTGCTTTTGGGCATCCTGAAGTTGCTGAAGCATGTGTAGTTGGTATTCCTCATCCAAAATGGGATGAAAGACCAATGCTATTTATAGTTACAAATTCTGGCGAGCCTGTAGAGAAAAAAAGTATTATTGACTTTTTAAGTGATAAGGTTGCTAAATGGTGGCTGCCAGATGAAATTGTGTTTTTAAAAGAATTACCTCATGGTGCCACTGGTAAGCTTCAAAAATTTGAACTTAGGGAAGAATATAGTAACCATTATATGGAGAAATAATATGTTAAAGATAATTAAGCCTTCAGAAATAGACTCAGTGCTTGGAACAGAAATAGGTATCTCCGATTGGGTCACAATAGATCAAGAACGAATTAATAAATTTGCAGATGCTACTATGGATCATCAATTTATCCATGTAGATCCAGACCAAGCAACACCTGTTTTTGGTTCAACAATTGCGCATGGATTTCTTTCATTATCTCTGGTTGCTGGAATTCCTTTTGAGCAAGAAATTGGTATGATTCTTGAAGGCACTAAAATGGGATTAAATTATGGATTAGATAAAGTAAGATTTTTAAGTCCAGTTCCTGTAAATTCGGAAGTACGAATACATATGAAATGTATTGATATTACTGAAAAGAATCCGGGCCAATATTTGGCTAAGACTGAAGTAACTATGGAAATTAAAGGAGTTGAAAAGCCTGCATTTGTTGCTGAAACATTGAGTATGTTTATTGTTTAGCTTAGAATTTTCTTAAGTATTTCATTTACACTTTTAGGGTTTGCTTTCCCTTGAGTTTCTTTCATAACTTGCCCTACAAAAAAACCAAATAGTTTATCTTTTCCGCTTTTATATGCGGCGACCTGATCTGGATTTGAATCTAAAACTTGAGTGGCTATTTGCTCAAGCAATGATTCATCTTTAATTTGAATGAGACCTTTTGCTTTAATTATTTCATCTACATCATTTCCATTTATCCATACCTCCTCAAGAACTGATTTAGCAATTTTTCCAGAGATAGTATTATCAGAGATTCTCTCAATTAATTTTCCAAAATTCTCTGAGGATAGTTTTGAATCGTCAATTTCAATATTTTCTTTGTTTAATAGCGCACTTACATCCCCAATCAACCACTTAGCAATAAGCTTTGCATCATCTGTTTTTTTAGAAGCTTCTTCAAACATGTCAGCCATTGCCTTTGAAGAAGATATAATTTTCGCCTCTGAACTTTCTAACCCAATCTCTGAAATATATCTGTTTTGTTTTTCTTCGGGAAGTTCAGGAAGATTATCTTTGATTTCATTCAATTCTTTATCTGAAATTACTACCGGAAGAAGATCTGGACAAGGAAAGTACCTATAATCATTTGCTTCTTCTTTTGATCTCATGGATCTGGTTTCATTTTTATCACTGTCGTATAACCTTGTTTCTTGAAGAACAGATTCACCGCTCTCAATCAATGCTATTTGGCGTTC
The DNA here is from genome assembly GCA_002721465.1 of Gammaproteobacteria bacterium. Taxonomy (GTDB): domain Bacteria; phylum Pseudomonadota; class Gammaproteobacteria; order Magnimaribacterales; family D2472; genus SAR86A. Next base: position 21,701 of record PBKO01000007.1, read on the forward strand.
GATTTCAAAATTAATTGCTTTTTCAATAAATTTAAAAGAATTTATATTTTTTAGCTCGGCTCTTGTCCCAAGCTCTTTGTCATCAATTTTTTTAATAGAAACATTCACATCACATCTCATAGAACCCTGTGCCATATTCCCATCACAAATGTCTAAGAACGTTACTAGCTGTCTTACCGCTTTAAAATAAGCAACTGCTTCTTTAGCGCTTGAAATTTCAGGTTCAGAAACAATCTCAAGAAGAGGTGTTCCAGCTCTATTAAGATCTACCCCTGTTTCTCCTTCAAATAGACCATGAATTGATTTACCTGCGTCTTCTTCAAGGTGAGCTCTTGTAATATTAATAATCTTTTCACCATTTTCTGTAGAAACTTTTATAGACCCTTTCTCAACAATAGGTTTAGTCATTTGAGTAATTTGATAACCTTTTGGTAGATCAGGATAAAAGTAGTTTTTTCTGTCAAAAGATGAAACCTGATTTATGTCTGCACCGGTTGCTAGGCCAAATTTTATAGCTTTATAAAATGCTTCTTTATTTGCAACAGGAAGGACACCTGGCAATCCCATATCAACAAGATCAACATGTGTATTAGACTCTGCTCCAAATTTTGTAGAACCACCTGAAAATAATTTAGATTTTGTTGAAAGTTGAGCATGTATCTCTAAACCAATTACTGTTTCCCAGCTCATTGAATAACTCCTTCAGGTGAAAACATATGCCAGTTTGTTTTAGTTTGATACATATGGCCAAAATTTAAAACTGAACTTTCATCCAGAAAGTTTCCAATTATTTGTAAACCAATAGGTTTATTGTCAATATTACCATTTGGTAGTGACATCGCAGGTAATCCTGCAAGATTTGCCGAAATTGTAAACAAATCCTCTAGATACATTTGAATTGGATCACTTCCTTTAGAACCGATATCAAAAGCAGGACCTCGTGTTGTAGGCGTCATAATGACATCTACATTTAAAAATGCTTCATCAAAATCTTGCTTAATAAGCCTTCTGACTTGTTGTGCTTTTTTATAATATGCATCGTAGTATCCTGCAGACAAAACATATGATCCAATTAAAATTCTTCTCTTTACCTCATCACCAAACCCTTCAGACCTTGTCTGAACATAGAGTTCTTCAAGATTTTTTGGATTTTTAGATCTTCTACCAAATTTGACCCCATCAAATCTAGATAGATTAGATGAACATTCTGCAGGCGCTACCACATAGTAAGTCGGAACAGATAAAGCAAGATTTGGCAAAGACACATCAACTAACTCAGCCCCCATTGAAACAAACTCTTTTAAAGAATTTTCATATATTTCAATAACACCTTTATCTAGGCTGGATAAATCAAGATCTTTTACGACACCAATTTTTTTACCTTTTAAAGAATTATTTAGATTATCTTCAAAATTCGGTATTTCGTTATCTAAAGAGGTTGTATCTTTTATATCGTGTGAACACATTTCATTAAGGAGTAATGCACAATCTTCTGCTGTTCTTGCCATTGGACCGGCCTGATCAAGGCTGGAGGCAAATGCAATCATACCCCATCTTGATACTCTTCCATAAGTTGGCTTAATACCCGTAATCCCACATAAAGAAGCAGGCTGTCTGATAGAACCACCTGTATCTGTTCCAGATGCAGCTGGAACAATTCCTGCTGCAATAGCTGAAGCAGATCCTCCGGAACTTCCACCAGGTACTAAATTATCTCCCCACGGATTATGAACATTACCAAAATAACTAGTTTCATTTGAAGAACCCATTGCAAATTCATCCATATTTGTTTTTCCAATTGAAATACAGCCTGCATTTTCAAGGTTTTCAATTACAGTTGCTGTATAAGGAGGAATAAAATTATCAAGAATTTTTGAGCCACATGTTGTTCTAAGTCCTTTTGTACAAAAAAGATCTTTTTGTGCAATTGGTATTCCAGCTAGCGAGCAATCTGAACGATTATTATCAAAATCTTCTGCTTTTTTGAGTGATTTCTCTTCATTAAGCGTTATAAATGCATTTAAATTTGCATTTTCTTTTACTAATTTGTATACATCTTGAATAATCTCTTTGTGTGAAATCTCTTTTTGAGAAATCATTTTTTTTATTTCTTTGATTGTTTTATATTTTACTGTCACTCAACCACCCTAGGCACTAAAAAATAATCCTCATTTGAGGATGGTCCAATCTCAAGTAATTCTTTCTTTAAATTTTTCGCTGTGACTTGATCTGTTCTAGTTTTTGCAGTTTTTTCCAAAGGGTTTGTTAATGGTTCTATATCAGAAGTTTCTGCATCATTTAACTGATCAACAAATTTAATTATGTTTTCTAGATCGCTTGTTATTTTTTCTTCTTTCTCAGGATCAATTTTTAGTCTTGATAGGTAAGATATCGTTGTTACTGTTTTCTTGTCCATATATAGGATATTATTATAGATTAGAGGATGGATATTAACCTAACTAGCAAATTAATTAAATTATTTTATCTTAGGAATTTAAGTGAAGTTTAACTTGTTTAAAATGGTTGGAGGGTACTTCTCCAACGACCTATCAATAGATCTAGGTACAGCTAATACCTTAATTTACACTAAAGATGTTGGTATTGTTCTAAATGAACCATCAGTCGTAGCAATTCGAGAATCAAGAGGACAGAAAACTGTTGTCGCTGTTGGTACAGAAGCAAAAAAAATGCTTGGAAGAACACCAGGAAATATTAAAGCAATAAGACCTTTATCAGAGGGAGTAATAGCAGATTTCCAAGTTACAGAAAAAATGCTGCAACATTTTATTGCAAAGGTTCATGAAAAATTATTTATAAAGCCAAGTCCCAGAGTTTTGGTATGTGTTCCATGTCGTTCTACACAAGTTGAGAGAAGAGCAATAAGAGAATCTGTCTTAGGAGCTGGTGCTAGAGATGTAAAGCTCATTGAAGAGCCAATGGCTGCCGCAATTGGGGCAGGTCTGCCTGTAGAGGAAGCCAGTGGAAATATGGTTGTTGATATTGGGGGAGGCACTTCTGAAATTGCAATTTTGTCCTTAAATGGTGTTGTTTACTCAGAGTCTGTAAAAATTGGCGGAGATAAAATGGATGAGTCGATTACATCATGGATAAGACGAAATTATGGATGTGTAATAGGGGAATCAACTTCAGAAAAAATAAAATATACTATTGGATGTGCAACACCCGAATCAGAAAAACTTGAAATGTCTATTACTGGTAGGAATTTAGCTGAAGGGATACCTGAAACCTTTTCAATTAATAGCGAACAAATCTTTGAGGCAATGAAGGATCCTTTATATGGGATTGTAAGAGCTATAAGAAATGCACTAGAACTTTCACCCCCAGAGTTAGCTGCAGACATTGCTGAAAGGGGTATTGTCCTTACAGGAGGAGGAGCTCTTTTAAGAGACCTTGATAAGCTTATATCAAGCTCCACTGGAATTCCCGTTATCGTTGCCGAAGATCCACTTACTTGTGTCGCAAGAGGTGGAGGCCAAGCTCTTGAAATAATGGATAAGTACAATATAGATCTTTTATCCTCAGAATAATTAAATGGCTAGGAATTCGCCCAATCCTGGTCAAAAAATTCTTTATTTTTTGCTAATTTGTATTAGCATTTCAATTTTATATGTTGATATTAAGACTAATACATTCAGTGGTATTAAGAATAATTTTAAGTCTGTAAAAATTTCATCAAAATACCTATTAAAGTCTATAACCGTTGATCCCGTTACAAGTTTAATTGACCTACTAAATTTTAAAAATGATTTAATAACTGAAAATAAAAAACTTAAACAAGAATTAGACCAAAGTCGTGTAGAAAATTATCTTATTCTCAACGAAAAAAATATTTTTAAAACCAAAGATGGCTTAGATTTTTTCTTAAAAAATAATAATCTCGATAATAATTTTCAAATAGCTAAGCTCAAAGAAATTAATCCTAATGTTTTTAAATGTTGTGATAGGCATCGTATGTTTATTGAGATATTTTCAGACGAAAAAGAAATCTTTTCTGAAAGCTTTGTATTTAATAATTCTGGAATTATAGGTCAAGTTATCGATGGTAAAAAAATACATGAGGTAATATTGCTAACAGATATTTCTCACTCAACACCAGTAAAAACAAAATCAAATAATTTTTATTGTAATGCTCAAGGAAGTGGAAAATCAGACTACATCAAATGTAACTATAATCCTTTAGTTTGGGATGAAAAAATGTTTATAGGAAAAATATTTTATACTTCAGGACTTGGAGGCATTTATCCAAGTGGTGTAAAAATAGGTACCTTGGACAAAATTAATGAAGGTGATGTGAATAAAATTGAGTTAGAAATTAGATTAATAGCTAATCCCATTTCAGATGATCTTTTAGGAGTCATTAGTCTCTAATGAGAGAATTATTTAAGAAAATTTTGCTGATAATAATTGCTAGTTACATAGAGTCAATTTTTTACCTTTATTTAATTAATATATATGTTATTTTTCCAATTACATTTTTATTATATTCATTTCTTATCTACAAGACTGATAAATTTAACAATGTAATTGAAGCTTTCTTTATTGGACTTCTTGTTGATTTAATTTCAGGAACATACTTTGGAACAAATGCATTACTTTTTTGTTTGATGAGTTACTTAATAAATTTGAATTCAAATTCTTTTAAACTCTTCTCTTATCTTCAAGTATGTCTTTTTTTTGGAATAACGTCATCCGCTTATGTAGGATTTACTCAAATGATTCTTAATTTATATAATTTTTCTTATATTATTTTATTTACAAGTGCATTATTTAATATTCTTTTTTGTATTTTTATAGCAATGCTTCCAATTTATTTTCCTAGATTTTTCTCTAGAAAGATCTAAATTATGAAAACGTTTAATGAGATAACTAAATATGCCTTAATAATTTTAATATTGATATTTGTTTTAATTGGATCCATCTTAGCAACTGTAATTTATAAGCCTGACTTTGCATTTAATTTAACAAATAATTACTTTATGAATGACTATGAAATTAAATATGAAAAAATTGAGTCAAATAATAATTTATTAAATCCATCTTTTTCTGTAGAAAAAATTAATATTATAAATAAGTCTTATAATTCAGTTTCTAATCTTAATAAATTATTTTTTAAAATTAATATTTCTAAATCAATTTTGAATGGATTCCCTTATTTTACTGAAGTCATTGTTGAAAATTTTGAAACAGATGACGTGAATCCCTCAAAATTTAATAACTCTATAAAAATCTATCTCAACAACATTAATTTCAAAAATAATAAGTATGATTTTATTGGTATGAACACATACCTTAATTTGCATGAGGGGAATATTTCAGTAAACAGTGATGAAGGATATATAAATAAATTAAGATTTAAAAATCTACAAATCTTTAAATCAATCTCATCAAATAACTATTTTTATAATGGAAATTTTTACTTTAATGAAAAAGATATTAAAGATAATGATCTGCTTAATCTCAGTTTTTTTAAAAAAAATAAGATCAACTTAAATTTAAAGACTAAAGGTCTTTATAGCTCAGAGGATCAAAGAATAAAGTCTATTAATAAATTTACTATCAGGGAATCTTACCTTGAAAGTATTGAAGGTTTTCAAATAAATGATATCGAATCTGTTATCTATTCTAATATTGATGAAACATTATCAGGTTTTTTTTCAACCTTAACGTTAGGCCAAAAAATCAAGGGATCAATTAACGCAAAAAATAGTAAAATTGTTCTTAGATCAAATATTGTTTTTGATATGGATAAATTTTTTGACTATGGTGAATATCTAAATTTAAGTGGCATTGAAAAATTTAAGGCAAAACTAGTTTTTGATAAAAGTGCTTCTCTTGAGTTACAAAGTAATTTAAGTAACACACGTATTAATTCAAATTTTAACGATTTAAATAAAAAGCCGAATGATTACTTAAAAACAAAATTTTTTATACCTGATTTATCTTTACCAACATACAAGATTGAAAATAAGAAATTTAATGCTTTTGTTGATAGTAATAATAATGGATATTTTTCTCTTGGATCGGCATTCGATGAAGATATAAAAAAACTAAATTTTAATGATGGGTTTTATATATTTTTAGAATTAGATGAACTAAAGATAGATAATTTAGTTATTGAAAATGAATTAGAGGACAATTCAAATCTCAAATTAATTAAACTTAAAATAAACCAGCTAGATTTTTTCAAAAATATTTATTCTAATCAAAATTTTGAAATTTATTTTAATGGTAATGAAACCAAAGCATCTTTTTATGGTAATAATCTGAATGGAACATTTCGAATTGATTCTACTGGATTTTCAAGAATTGATATTTTTAATACTAAATTTGAATTTAAAGGAATAAATATTTTTGAATCAAATGATTCTTTTAATTTAAATAATATAAATCTCCGATTTGTAGGAAAAAATATTCAAACACTTGATGACATGTTCCAAAGTGTTGATTTTTATTTTTTAAGAAATAAAACATTAACTACAATCGATAATATTTATATTTCAAGCAGTAACATAAATATTGGACCTTCTAGTGAAAATAAAAAAGCATATATGAGTTATAACAAACAAAATGATTTATATAAAATTAGAGGTACTTATGAGCTAAATAATGAGAAGAACTTGCTTGGTAGTCTAATAAATTCTGATTTTGATTATTTTTTTTCAGACTTAAACATTCAATGGGTGAACCTCAATAATATAAGAGATCTTGAGGGTGGTATAAGATTTTTGATAAAAGATTTTGAATCTAAAACTTCTTTACCAGATTCGCCTTTGCTAAGAACTTTAAAATTATTTAATTTAAATGCTCTCATCGACAATATCAATGACAACAAAAATATCGTTTCAAATACTTTAATAATTGATAGAGCAGAAGGAGATTTTTACATTGGTAAAAATAGGGCACTCTTTAAAAATCCTATAAAATTTGAAACTGCAGAAGCAAAAATGCAATGGCTTGGAGAAATCCTAAAAAATAATGATGGTTATTTAGAGGAATTAAATTTAGATTTACAAATGAGACTAAAAGTATCTGAAAATATTCCCTGGTATGCTGCAATTCTTGGAGGAGTGCCCGCTTTAGCAGGCGGTTTTGTTCTTGAAAATATATTTGATGATAGATTAGATGATGTGTCTACATTGAATTTTGCTGTAGAGGGCACAATTAATGAACCTGTTATTAATAGATTAAATTAAGTAAATTGTAGCTAGTCCTAAGAAAGATAAGAATCCTATAACGTCTGTAACCGTAGTGACCACAACACTTCCACCAATAGCAGGATCTTGATTAAAATTTCTTAGAATTAGTGGAACAAAAATACCAGCTGCAACAGATGCAATTAAGTTAATTACTAGTGCACAAGAAATTAAAATTGCTAATGTAAATTGTTGAAACCAAATATAAGTTATTGACCCTACAAGAATAGATAAAACAATACCATTCAATATAGATACAGCGAGTTCTCTTTTAAATAACCACCTTATGTTAGAAGTATTAATTTGTTCTAACGTTAATCCTCTCAAAACAATAGTAAGAGTTTGAGTTGCAGCAACACCTCCCATACTTGCAACAATGGGCATTAATATTGCTAAGTAAACAATCTTATCCAAAACATCTTGAAATAAATTTATGGTACTTGAGGCTATAAATGCAGTTAGCAAGTTCATTGCTAGCCAAAATACTCTTGTTTTAGCTGCTCTTCCAGGCGGGGCAAAAGTATCTTCTGCAACTCCGGCCATTCCGAGAAGATTTTGATCAGCATCCTCTCTAATTACATCAACAACATCATCAATAGTAATTCTTCCAATAAGCTGATTACTCTCATTAACAACAGGTGAAGAAATAAGATCATTTCTTTCAAAAATAGTTGCAACCTCTTTATCATCTTGATCTACGTAAAGTGGGGAAATTTTTGTTTCCATAATTTCTCTTACAGTCATAGATGGAGTTGCAGTTATAATTTTGCTAATTGATAACTCACCTAAATATTCATTATCATCGTTTACAACGAAGATTTTATCTGTATTTTCTGGCAGCTCGCCTTGATCTCTCAGATATTTGATTACCACTTCAATTGAATTATTTGGCCGCACACTTATAACATCGGTATTTAAAAGTCCACCAGCGGTATTGTCAGGATATGTAAGGCCTTTTTCTATTCTTTTTCTGTCAACTTGAGACATTTTTGAGAGAATCATTTTGGTTCTCTCCTCAGGCAAATTTTGTAGAATATCAACTATCTCATCTAGTTCAAGTTCTTTTACAGCTTCTGTAAGTTCTTCATCAGAAATATCTGAAACTAAATCTTGTTGTATCTCTTCTCCCAGCTCAAATAAGACATCTCCTTCTTCATCGGTTTTTAGAAGAGAAAATAAAAGCTTTCTTTGCTTTGGAGGTGAAGATTCTAGTGCATGAGCAATTTCTGATGATGACATATTGTTAAGAAGTCTTCGAATTTGATTCAAAGACAGATCAGAAGAATCAAGTATGATTTCTAAAATATTTTTATTTTCTTCTGAGTCCATTTTCATCAAATGTTATATTTACCTTTTCCTTGAAGAAGGTATATTATTTTTTTTTCTATATTTCGCAATTGTCCTTCTTGCAAGATTAAAACCTTTCTTATTCAATTCTATTGCAATTTTTTTATCACTTTTAGGTTTTTTTTCTAAGTTTACAATATCTTCTATCAGCTTCATTAATTGAATAGCAGATATATTACGAGTTCTAGATACTGATGAAACAAGTAAAGCTCTTAATGACATAACGCCTTTAGGAGTCTCAATATATTTATGTCTTAATATTCGAGAAACAGTAGATGGATGAACTCCAATTTTTTCAGCGATATTTTTATTACTTAATGTTTGAATTTTAAGTGGATTTTCTTCAAAAAAAGCTATTTGTATTGAACAAATATATTCGCCAACTTTTTGAATAGTTTCATTTCTTTTTTTAACAGATGACATTAACCACTTAGCATCATTAATTTTTTCTAAAATTTTATTGTTTTTAGAAGATTTTATTTCTTTTTTGACCTCAGAAATCAATTCATTATCTAAATTAATAATAGGAAAAGTATCATCTATAAAGCTAACTCGATAATCAGAACTCTTTTTATATATCTTTAGATCAGGGTAAATAAATTTGGTATCTTCAAAATTTAATCCAGGACTAAGATCACACCTTTTAATCTCAGTTAACGATTTGTTAAATTCATCGTTAGAAATGCCATCCTTAATCAAGTTTTCTTTAATAACGTCAATATCATCTAATTTTTCATTAAAAAGAATTTGATTACAAATATTTTTAATTTTCTTTGGTATATTCTTATGATTTATTTGTATTTGTATACATTCCTTATGATCTCTATACCCAATTCCGATTGGTGATAATGTTTGTATAGTATTTCTAAGAACATTTTCTATCTCACCCTGACTGACAGCAAAACGCATGATTGAACAAATATCTTCTATATCTTCAATCAATTGTCCTGATTCATCCATAGAATCAATAATTACTTTAGCAATCTCTATGTCTTTTTTACTAAGATGAATTTCATTGACCTGTTTTAAAAGTGAATCTCTTAAGCTAGCCTTTGATTCAATATCAAAATCAAAATCACTACCATAAGAACCCTTATCAACTTGAGAAAAATCTTCTTTCTCCAAAAAAGGATTTTCATCTATCTCTTTTTCAATTTTTTTTATTAATTCAAATCTTGATAGTTGAAGAAGGTCAATAGATTTTTTTAGTGAGGGAGTAAGCTTAAGTGATTGTTTTTGAATTAAGTTTTTAGATAAATTAATAGCCATTACATCAATTATACATATTGCCCAAATAAACTTTTTTTACTTGATCGTTCTGTATTAGATTATCTTTATCACCCCTAGCTATTATTTCACCAAGCATTAATATTGCTGCTTCAGTGCATATTTCTAATGTTTCCCTAACATTATGATCCGTAATTAGTATTCCAATTCCTTTATTTGAAAGACTTTTTAAGATCTTTTTAATATCCTCTATAGCTATTGGATCAATCCCTGCAAAAGGCTCATCTAGTAAAATAATTTTTGGTTTTGAAGCAAGGGTTCTTGCAATTTCAACTTTTCTTCTTTGACCTCCTGACAGTTGCCTTCCTCTAAGCTTAGATATTTTTTCTAATCCAAACTCATTTATTGACTTATCAACAAAATAATCAATTTCATTTTTATCATTTAGCGATAACTCTGCTAATCCACGCAAATTCTCAATTACAGTCAAATTTTGAAAAATAGATGGTTCTTGAGGAAGATATTTTATTCCCATGTTAGATCTTTTATGCATAGGAAGATTAGTAATATTTTTTTTTGAAAGAAGCACTTCACCCGAATCACACTTTAAAAGACCAGCAATAATATAAAATATCGTAGTTTTACCAGCACCATTTGGACCTAGAAGACCATAAATATATCCTTCATTAACTTTGAAATTGATATCTTTAATAATTTTTTTATCATTCATTGATTTCGAAATATTTTTTATTTCTAACATATCTTTAGTTTGAGAAAATCTTACCCGTAATCGGATTAAAAATTATTAATTTTGAAGAAATACTCATGTTATCAATCTTTATATTTGCATTTCCTATAAGGTGAACTTTTTCATCTGAAAAGAGTAAAATTTCTTCAGCTTCTCCATTAAAAGCCCTTTTAGAGTTATTTGATTTTATTATTGATGGTAAACCTTTGATTAAAAAAAGATTGCTTTCATTATTATATATGGCTGTACTTGCAGAAATTGATAGAATATTGGAGTTAATTTGAACATTATTTAAAAATGAAACCTCATTTGAATTTTGATTATATTCAATTCTTTCAGCAGTTATATTTGTTTTGTCATTAAAAATATTTGCAGATATATTATTAAGAAAAATTAAACATATTAAAAATATATACTTTTGATTCAATTATAATATCCTTGCTTCAATAAGATCATGCATAGAAATAACTCCAACTGTTTTATTTTTTTCTTGCACAATCAATGTAAAAATTTTATTTTTTTCCATAAACTTAGCTGCATCTACTGCAAGATCATTTGCATCAATTTTTTTAAATTTTTTAGTCATTACTTTTTGAATCTCAGTAGTATTAATGTCAATTTTTTTATTTAAACATCTCCTCAAATCACCATCTGTAAAAATACCAATAACTATACTTTTCTTTACTACAAGTGTTATGCCAAGATTTTTTTCAGTAATCTCTATCAGTGCTTTGTTAAGTTTTGTTTTAGGGTTTACTTTAGGGATATCTTTTCCAATATGCATTAAGTCTTTTACTTGTGTGATAAGTTTTTTTCCAAGTTTTCCAGCTGGATGTGAATATGCAAAATCTTTTTTTGAAAAACCTTTTGCTTCAAGTAATGCAATTGATAATGCGTCACCAAATGCTAATGAATTAGTAGTTGAAGATGTAGGAGCTAAGTTAAGTGGACAAGCCTCTTTTGCAGATTTTATTTGAATTTTAATATCTGATGACTTTGCAATAGTAGAATTATTATCGGCTGTAAGGGATGCAATCTTTTTGCAATGCCTTTTTAAAGAAGAAATAATGTTAATAATTTCGTCTGTTTCTCCTGAATTTGAAATTAGTAAAACAATATCTTCCTTTTTAACAAGACCCATATCTCCATGTGCTGCCTCAGTAGGATGAATAAATATTGATGGTGTACCTGTGCTGGACAATGTTGCAGAAATTTTTTGGCCAATATGCCCTGACTTCCCAACCCCCATGACAATTAAATTACCTTTTAGAATCATTATAGAGTCGCACAATTTAATAAATGAACTATCTAGTTGGCTTGAAATACCTTTAAGGGAATCAGACTCTATTTTAAGAGTTCTTTTTGCCGAGGTTATGTAGTCATGCTTTTTCATAAAAGTAGAAAATTAATGTTAAATCAAATGTTATAATAGACTAATGTTGCATTCACATAAAAATTATTTAATACTTTTTTTATTTGTCTTTGCTTCAATTTCGATAAAATCTGAAACGAATCCCTATAAATTTATAGATGATAATGCACAGAAAATGGTCAAAGTGCTTACAAATAACTCTGAATTATTTCTCTCAAACAGAGAAGCCTATGAAAATAAAATCAAAGAAATTTTTGAACCTATGATTGATTTTAGAAGGGTCTCCGCAAGTGTGATGGGAAAAAAATATTATTTAATTGCTTCACATGAAGAAAGGGATAATTTTGTATTGATCTTCAAAGATTCGTTACTAGATACATATGCAGAAACATTAGCTCAATGGGGAGATTCAACAATTTCTACAGAATTCCCAAATAATACTGACATCGATATAGATGTTAAAACGATTGAAGTAAAACAAATATTAGATACAGGAAGTAGTGAATATCCTATTTCATATAAATTAAGATTAGTTAAAGAAAAATGGAAGATTGTTAACATAATCATTAATGGAGTTAATTTAGGGCTTACCTTTAGAAATCAGTTTCAAGCATTGGTAATTTCAAATGAAGAAAATATTGAATTAACTATTAAGAATTGGGTTTCAGATGCAGGTGATGCTGGAATATCCTAGATGGAAGAAATTATTAAAACAATCATTGAAGAGAATATACCAGATGCCGTTTGTATTTTTGAAGGTGACTCATGCAATTTAAAATTAACTGTAACGTCCGATTCATTTAAAGAGCTAAAACTGCTTGATCAGCACAAGAGAGTTTTAGATTTACTTAAATCAAAATTTCAATCAGGCGAACTGCATGCATTAAGCATAGAAACAAAATCTAGCTAGTATGGAAAAACTTTTAATAAAAGGTGGTAATCGATTAAAAGGAAAAATAAGCTGTTCAGGTGCCAAAAATGCGGCATTACCAATTCTTGCAGCTTCAATATTATGTGATGAAAAACTCGTTTTAAAAAATCTTCCTTATCTCCAGGATATAACCACCATGTTCGAATTATTAGGATCCATGGGAGCAGAAATTTTATTAGATGAAAACATGAATTTTACGATCAATACCACTAATTTAAATGAGATAGAAGCTAGGTATGAATTAGTTAAAACTATGAGAGCATCAATTTTAGTTCTTGGGCCCTTACTGGCAAGACACGGAAAAGCAAAAATTGCACTACCAGGAGGTTGTGCAATTGGATCAAGACCAGTTAACTATCATTTAGACTCTCTTAAAAAAATGGGAGTAAATATTAATCTAAAAAATGGTTACATTGAGGCTACAGTTGATAAGTTGAAAGGTGCAGATATTATATTTGATGGAATTACTGTTACAGGAACTGAAAATTTGATGATGGCAGCAACATTGGCTGAGGGAGTTACAACTCTTCAAAATGTTGCAAAAGAGCCGGAAATAAAAGATCTTGCAGAAATGTTAAATAAAATGGGTGCAAAAATTGAAGGCGCAGGTTCAGATTTAATAAAAATAACTGGTGTTGAGAAGTTATTTGGGGCTGAGGTTCAGATTCCGGCTGATAGAATCGAAGCTGGAACATATCTAGTAGCAGCTGTTGTAACCAAGGGTGAAATTGTAATTGATGACATTAATCCAGTCAGATTAATGCGTGTTATTGAAAAGTTAAAAGAAACTGGAGCTATCATTGAATATGATAATAACTCTATATCAATTATAATGAGAGAAAGCATTCCAAAACCTGTGGACATACAAACAGCACCTTTCCCTGAATTTCCTACCGATATGCAGGCACAATTTTCAGTTATTAATTCAATTTCTTCAGGTATAGCAAAAGTTAATGAGACAGTATTTGAAAATAGGTTTATGCACGTTTTAGAACTCAATAGGATGGGTTGTAATATTAGTGTTAAAGGAAGCCAAGCAACAATAAAAGGTGTCCATTCACTCTTTGGTGCAGAGGTGATGGCAACAGACTTAAGAGCATCAGCTAGTTTAATTATTGCTGGTCTTTGTGCAGAAGGTGAGACAATTGTAGATAGGATATACCATATTGATAGAGGCTATGAAAGAATAGAAGAAAAGTTAAATTATCTTGGCGCTGAAATCACTAGACTTCCTAGTTAAAAATCATATGCAAATTCATGCATAATAATTTCTTTTTTATTTGTATAAAATTCTAGTTGCAATTCTTCTCCAAGAGTTGCAAATTTCATAGACTGAATAAGATTATTCCAAGTTCCATCTTGTTCATTAATTCGAACAATAATATCGTTTACTCTTATACCTTTTTCATAGAGAGGCCCAATTTTATCTATCTCAATAATTTTTAATCCATTAATAATATTGTTATCACTATTTAATTTAACCTTAGATACTCGAAAGTTGCCTATCCATAAAGTATTAATTTTTCCGTACTTAATTAGTTGTGAAGAAATCTGAACAACTAAATTAGAGGGAATAGCAAATCCAATACCTTGATATGCGCCAGTTTTGGAGAAAATTTTTGAATTTATTCCAATTAGATTACCATTTTCATTTATTAGAGCACCACCAGAATTACCAGGATTTATAGCGGCATCAGTTTGAATAAGTTGAAGATAGGGATTGCCATAATCTCTTCCAGTGGCACTAATTATTCCACTTGAAACAGATATACCAATTCCATAAGGGTTTCCAATAGCTAAAACTTTATCTCCAATCTTTAATTGCTGCGAATCAGCAAAATCAATTGGATATATTTGTTCCTCAGGTGAAATTTTCAATACGGCAAGGTCAGAATTTTCATCAATACCGATAATTTTTGCTTCATAAACTTTCCCACTCTTAAGACCTACTTCTATTTTTTGACCTGTTAGAATATGAAGATTTGTAACAATATATCCGTCTTTAGAAAAAATAACTCCTGAACCTATACCATTTCTTTTTTTATTTTGACCTCTCTCAAATGTTGATGAGATCGTAACCACTGAAGCTATTGATTTTTCAGTGGCATTTACTAATTTGTTTTTATCATTAGTTATAAAGTACCATGTCCCTAAGGAAGCAATGAGTATTACAAGTATATAATTTAAAATATTTTTATAAGAAAATTTCATAATGTCTCTAAGCAAAAATATCATCGATGAGCTTAAAAACCAAGGAAGTTCTCCTAATGTTTACCAAGAACATCTCATTAAAACCTTTGATAATATACAACTTAATAGTGGTTTAATTGACGAAATTGTAAATTTTTTTAAAAAAAGAAGTTTAGGTATTTATATATGGGGTGAGGTTGGAAGAGGAAAAACTCTTCTAACAAATGCTTTCTTAAAAAATTTACCAAAAAAAATTTATTTTCAAAATTTCCATTACACTGAATTTATGAATTACATTCATGAAAACCTTACTAATCTCTCAGGCAAAAAAGATCCTTTAAAAGAAATTGCAAAAATTTTGTCAAAAAATAATAGATTAATTTGTATTGATGAATTTCAAATTGAAGATGTTGCTGATGCAATGATAATAGGGAATCTGTTGAACATGCTTTTAAGTTTGAATGTAATTATTGTAATCACTTCAAATGCTCATCCTGATAATCTTTATATAGATGGGCTTCAAAGACAAAAACTTATGAAATCAATTAATTTTTTAAAGACAAGGATAGAAATATTTCATTTGAAGGGAGATATAGACTATAGAACTAATAAAATTATTAATTTAGATCATAAAAACACTGAATTTTTTCAAGATGATGATATACATGAATTAATAAATAATGCTTTTGGAATAAACAATATCATTAATGAACTAATAATTAACGATAGAAAATTTATTTGCAAAAACTTATCAAATAATTTTCTGTGGATNGAATTTACTTCTTTTTTTNNGAATNCAACNAGCTCAAGTGATTANAANTATATATGTGANAAGTTTGACTGGATNTTNATTAGTGATTTNATTTNTTGTGATGANGATTCNATNGANATAGTTAGAAGGTTTATATCTTTTNTTGATATCGCNTATNTNAAAAAATCGAANGTNAANTTTTTTTCANCTAATATNNCNTTANCTTCACTNTATNNTGGAAAAAAAATNNATAATCTNTGGNTTAGATGCTCNAGNAGNTTNAAAGAAATGCAAAATCAAGAATATTTTTTTNAAGATAAATNTTAATTAAATGCATATAAATATTGATATATCTCTNAGTAAACATTAATATTCGCTTNTCAATTTAAATGTTTATGAAAACTTACTCATTAAAAAAAGAAGANGTAACTAGAAGTTGGTTNGTNTTAGATGCCTCTGATAAAGTTCTTGGAAGATTAGCNACAAAAATAGCNGATAGAATTAGAGGTAAAGANAAGCCTTCATTCACNCCTCATACAGATGGTGGNGATTATGTAATTGTTGTTAATGCGGANAAGATNAAGGTTACAGGNTCTAAGTNCACTGATAAAAAATANTATACTCATTCNTTGTATCCTGGNGGCCTNAAAACNAGAACTTTTAANGACTTNNATGAAAAAAATCCTGAAAANATAATTNAAAATGCCGTAAANGGNATGCTTCCAAAAAANAAACTNAGAAAAGAAATTATNAAAAANCTTAAAGTATTTAAAGGTCCTNATCATGATCANGAGTCACAAAAACCTNTAAANTGGAATCCAACANTATGACAACTGANATTCACTATGCTACTGGAAGAAGAAAAACTTCNTCTGCGAGNGTTTATTTAAAAAAGGGTAAGGGCAAGATACTNGTAAATAANTCTGAACTAGNNAATTACTTTGGCAGAAAAGTTGCTCAAATGTTAGTTCTAGAGCCTCTNGANNTNACTGAACTTGTTNAAAAGATAGATATAGATGTAAAAGTTAAGGGTGGCGGNAGTTTTGGNCAGGCAGGAGCAATAAGACANGGNATTTCAAGAGCACTTANTTCNTTCGATGAAGATTTAAGGCCACANCTNAAGAAAGCAGGACTTCTTACNAGAGACCCTAGAAAAGTTGAAAGAAAGAAACCCGGTNTGGTAAAAGCAAGAAAAAGTAAGCAGTTTTCAAANAGATANACTTTATATATAATTNTTATTTTTATATATAAGTAGNTTTTATATCACTTCAATATGCTATAATNATNNGTATTTTGTNAGCACACATCCTTAAATGCAAGAAAAAGATAAAACAAGAAGAAAAGTTTTAATNGGTTTAACTAGCGCAGTTNGTTTNTCTGGATTACCTTTNGCTGCAACNCCNTTTATTGCAGCTTGGAATCCAAGTGCAAAAGCNAAAGCTGCTGGTGCTCCNGTAAANATAGATGTNTCGAAAATGCAATATGGACAACAAATACAANTTGCTTGGAGAAAACAACCAGTATTTGTTGTAAGACANACTGACGAAAGNCTTGCAAGTNTNGAAAAATCTGCATCAAAGTTAGCAGANCCAAATTCTGAAACAATNACAGAGTTATACAAAGGATTAAATCCNACTAGATCAAGAAGTGCTGANTATTCAATTATGTCTGGTGTTTGTACACATNTAGGTTGCTCTCCAAAGTATCATCCNGAAGTAGANCCNAAACCTTGGGATGAATCATGGAATGGAGGGTTTTTTTGNCCATGNCATGGATCGATGTTTGATATGGTTGGNAGAGTTTATAAAGGTGTTCCAGCACCTACAAATTTAANAGTACCNCCTCATATGTTTGAGGGAAGTATTTTAACTATTGGAGAGGATAAGGAGATATAAATGACTGAAATNGCTGGTAAATTATTCTCTTGGCTTAATGCCAGGCTTCCAATTGTNAATACTTTTGAAAGNCATCTTTCAAAACATCCTGTACCATCAAAAGTAAATTTNTGGTACTTNTTTGGAGCTCTNGCTTCTGTAGTNCTGATAATNCAAATAGTNTCTGGTATNTGGTTNATAATGCCATACTCNAATACAGANGAGCAGGCATTNTCTTCTGTNGAATATATTATGNGAGATGTCGATTANGGGTGGGTAATAAGATATATNCANACNACCGGAGCATCTTTATTTTTTGCAGTTATCTACTTNCATATGTTTAGAGGANTNCTNTATGGCTCCTATCAAAAACCAAAAGAACTNGTATGGGTATTTGGATGTACAATTTATNTAGCAATGATGGCTGAGGGNTTTTTAGGATACGTATTGCCATATGGACAAATGTCTTATTGGGGTGCTCAAGTAATTATNTCTCTTTTTGGAGCAATACCATATATTGGTGANTCACTTGAACTATGGGTCAGAGGAGATTACTACATATCAGGGATTACAATTTCTAGATTTTTTGCACTTCATGTGGTTGCTCTTCCATTAGTTTTAATAGCTTTAGTTTTTCTACACCTAGTAGCTCTCCATGAGGTTGGTGCTGGAAATCCAGAAGGGGTNGATATNGAAGCTCATCTTGATGANGATGGNGTNCCTNTAGACAGTGTTCCATTTTTTCCATACAAGGTTTTAAATGCTTTAGTAGGCATAGGCGTTTTTATGACAGTATTNTCCATAATTATGTTNTTTTTCCCTGAAGGTGGTGGTTATTTTATAGAGATGGCAAATTTTCAAGAAGCTAACCCTTTAGTAACNCCAGAACATATAGCTCCTGTTTGGTATTACGCACCATTTTACACAATGCTTAGAGCTGTNCCTGATCCTCTTGGTGGACTNATTGTAATGGGGTCAGCTGTTGCAATTTTCTTTGTTGTTCCTTGGTTAGATAGGAGCAAGGTTGCCTCAATAAGATATAAAGGTTTGTNCAGCAAAATTGCTCTNACNATGTTTGGAGTCAGTTTTATTACTCTTGGATACCTTGGAACTGTTGGTGTAACAGAAATTAGAAAAACAATGAGNGTAATCTGNACANTAATTTATTTTGCTTATTTCTTGCTNATGCCAATATATACAAAGTATGAAACNACCAAAGAAGTTCCACAAAGATTGTGATAAGTAAATATTTCCATAAGGCACTACCTTTTTTTCTTNTNACTTTTATTAGTATTGAAATCTATTCTGCAGAAGGNGGTCCATGTAAAGACTATGGTGAATGTGATAATTTTAAATATTCCTTAAATGATACTGAATCTCTTCAAAGAGGNGCATCAGCTTATATAAATTATTGTTATGGTTGTCATTCGCTNAAATATTCTAGGTGGGGAAGGGTAGCAAAAGATCTTGAGATTCCTGAGGAAATTTTTTTTGAAAACCTTGTTTTTGATAAATCTATTAAAGCTGGNGATTTAATGACAGGCGCAATGCCTAAGAACTCTNCANATTGGTTTGGNGTAATGCCTCCTGANCTTACCCTAGTATCAAGGTACAAAGGNGATGATTGGATTTATTCATATTTGAGAGCTTATTANGAGGATTCTTCAAAACAATATGGAGTCAANAACTTAGTTTACCCAGGAACGGCAATGCCAAATGTATTGATGTCTCTTCAAGGCAATCAAAAGTTAGTTTGTAAAAANATNCCTTTAATAGCATCCAACGGGGGTGAAAAAAGAGATGAATTTGGAAATGCTGTTNCNAAGGAAAAATGTGGTTTTCTAGAGGTTGAGAGAGGAACTGGCACATTAACCAAAGAAGAATTTGATAATTTAATATATGATATAACAAATTTTTTAGTTTATGTTGGTGAACCATCTAAGGCAACAAGAGAAAGAATTGGTTGGTATGTAGTATTTTATTTCTTAATTTTTACTGCAGTTTCCTCTTTGTTGTATAGAGAATATCATAAAGATTATCTAAAAAAATAAGTGGAGAAGACATGATTTTATATTCAGACAGAGATGATCACTATAGTCAAAGAGTTAAAATTGTTTTGGCTGAAAAAGATATTTCAGCTGAGATTAATGAGCTAATACTCGAAGAAACTTCTGATGAAATCCTATCAATTAGTCCTTATCATAAACTTCCAATATTGGTAGATAGAGACCTAGCAATCTACGATACATCTGTAATGATGGAATATCTCGATGAAAGATTTCCTCATCCTCCTTTATTGCCAGTTTATCCAGTTGCTAGAGCAAATAGCAGAACTTTAATGTTAAGAATTGACAGAGAATGGTGTCCGATGGTAGATACTTTAATTGAGGGTAAAAAGTCTGAAAAAGAATTAATTAAAATAAGAGAAGAGCTGTTGCATGAAATTTCTTCTATAGCACCAACTTTTAAGGAATTTAAGTTTTTTATGAGTGACGAATTTACTCTTGTTGATTGTTATTTTGCTCCTATTTTGTGGAGACTACCTTCGATAGGGATCAAACTTCCTGTAAATAGACATTTAAAGCCATTGATAGATTATCAAAAAACTGTGTTTGAGAGGCCTGGGTTTCTAGATAGCCTATCTTCCCTCGAAAGAGATCTTAAATCTGATCAGTAAGACCATTTATATCAACCTTCCACATTGGTATGTTTCTTGAAACACATTCATTTTGATTAATATCTGCAAAACCAGTACTTAAATATATTTCTGAACTATAAAAATTGTTATTTTTTACTTTTTCTAAAATTAGGTAATCACCAATGACCATTTTTTCAAGTTCACTTTTTATATTAGTTATATCATTTTTTTCTGTGATTCTTTTTATCATTTGCTTATTAATTGGAAGTGAAATACTTTCAAAATCTGCTAAATCATTAATATTATTAGCTCCATGAATAATTTTTGTATTTGAGAAAAGCTTTGATCCAAAATCAAAATTTCTATAAATTGGTATTACTGTTTTCCCTAATTGGTAATCTAAGAGAAAATATACTTTATCAATATCATTTCGTGATCTGGGAAAATGTTCAATGGTAATTTTTTTATCTAATGATTCAATTAAGGATAATCTTTGATTACTATCATATGCTTTAAGAAGCTTCTGGACATCACTCTCAAGATTTGAAGAGTCAATTAAATGATATATTTCGTCAGGATAATCCTTTTTAAGCCTTTCAATATTTTTAAGATTTTCTTTAGAATAGACTATGAGAATCTTTTTTGATAAATCTCTGTCAAGAATAAAGACATTTTTATCAATTAATTTCTGTTGTTCATCAATAAAACTTTTACAGAAAAATTTATTTTTTGAATTTAAAATATCTTCCTTTAGTTCAAAGCTATTAGGGGAATTAAAATCAATATTAAACTTTATATTTTCTTTCAAAAGAGACTCAATAATTAACTCTTTATTTTTTTTGGATGTTTTAATTTTTAAATTAAGAACATTTTTTTGGGCGATAATATTTTTAAATAATAAATCTTCTATCTCATCATGAAACTTCTTCTTAAAGTTATTTTTTTCTAGATTAAAAAGCAAAGTCTCAACTTCTTCTTCAAATAAGTAATTAAATGTATAGAGCTTATATACAATATTGGATAAATCTTTCTTTTGAGAGTTGTTTATATTCGATTCTTTAAAGATTGAATTAAAAAATTCTTTATCATTTGACGACTTATCATTTAATATAATCATGCTTGAGCAAGATGATAAAAATAAAAATAAAGCACATAAAATAAATGTTATGGTTAGTTTCATAAGAATTTTTTAAAAATGTTAAATTTCATATCTACACCAATTGGTAACCTAAATGATATATCACTCAGAGCAATTGAGGTAATCACAAACTCAGATCATTTATATTCAGAAGATACCAGAAAATTTAAAAAACTTTTAAATCATATTAATTGTAAAAAAAAATCAAAAAGTTTTCATGAGCATAATGAAGAAAAACTAATAGGGGAGATATTAAATCTTATTAAAGAAAATAAATCTGTCTCAATAGTTACAGATGCTGGAACTCCTGCCATTTCTGATCCAGGATACAAGTTAATCCAACAGTGCATAAAAAAAAATATAGCTTTTTCATTAATTCCTGGACCAAGCTCAGTTATAAGTGGTCTTGTAATGTCAGGCCTTCCAACAAATCAATTTTCATTTTATGGTTTTATTCCGAGAAAAAAAAATGATCAGGAACATTTTTTTAACTTAGTTAAGAACGATTCAAAAACATCTATATTTTTTGAGTCACCAAAACGGTTGAAAAAATCTATAAACAATATGCAAAAAATATTTGAACCCTCAAGAAGAATTTCTATATGTAAAGAAATGACCAAGTTTCATGAAAATATAATCATTGATAATTTATCCAATATTATGAAAACAATTGAGGAAAAAAATATTTCTTTAAAGGGTGAGATAGTGGTAGTGCTTGAGGGGAATTTAGTCAAAAATAATAATATTGAAATCAACAAAAAAGTAAAGAATGCATTTTTAGAAAAACTTTCAGCGTCAGATGCAGCAAAACTAATCTCTCTAATTACACAAAAAAATAAGAGAGATATATATGATTATCTGATAGAAAAATAAAAAAATCTTATTATAATAACCACGAGTTGGTTGGATGATCGCTAATTTTTTAGAGGAAAGTCCGGACTTCAAAGAGCAAAGCGCCAGGTAACGCCTGGGAAGTGTGAACTTACGGAAAGTGCAACAGAAAATATACCGCCAATTTATTGGTAAGGGTGAAATGGTGAGGTAAGAGCTTACCGCTTAAATGGTAACATTTAAGGCATTGCAAACCCCAGCTTGAAGCAAAACCAAATAGAAATCCTATAAAGTTGCTCGCTTTGGATTTGGGTAGGTTGCTAGAGTATTGTGGTAACACAATATCAAGATAGATGATCATCTTTTACAGAATCCGGCTTATAAACCAACTCACTTTTTCCATTATTGATATTGTTAATATCTATTTGTGTGAAAAAGTGTGTAAAAGTGTTGCAAAGTGTGTAAAAAGACTTTATATTTTATAAATGTATGGCTTTAATGCAGTAACTTTNGATAAGAAAGGNAGNCTTTTAGTACCNGCTAGATATAGAGATGTNCTCCAACTTCAAAAACATAATAAGATTGTAATTACAAAGGATCCTCAATATTCATCNTTAAAAGTCTATACCTCTTCNGAGTGGGAGCAAATTTCTAAAAAATTAGAATCTCTTCAAGGACTTGATCCAATTGTAAGAAATNTNCAATGGACAATCTTAGGAAATGCNTANGAATGTGATCTTGATGTNTNTGGAAGAATGCTTCTAAGGATTCCNACAGATCTTCAANTATATTCTGAAATNCAAAATCAAAAACANATTGCNTTTGTTGGTATGGGNAATAAATTTGAAATATGGAANATTAAAAATTGGGAAATNAGGCAAACAGGCGGNCCACTNTCTGCTGAAATATTAGATGTTGTTCTNCCAGAGAGCATTAANTCAATGTCATTTTAAAAGGGGAAAAAATGGATTTTGAAGTAATTAGTCANGAAATTGAAAATGCAAAAATTAAAGTAGTAGGAGTAGGCGGAGGCGGAGGCAATGCNGTTATNCATATGATAAATCANAATATAGAGGGCGTAGANTTNATATGTGCNAATACTGATACGCAAGCATTATCATCAGCNGATGGNGCGATTACACTTAAACTAGGCAATGGATTAACAAAAGGATTAGGNGCTGGAGCTGATCCTGAAATNGGTAAAAGAGCAGCAGAAAGTGATNGAACTGCAATAGAAGAGTTNCTTTNTGGAGCAGATATGATCTTTATTACNGCNGGAATGGGTGGTGGAACAGGAACNGGTGCAGCTCCTGTTATTGCCTCAATTGCTAAAGANNTNGGNGCCTTAACAGTNGCAGTAGTAACAAANCCTTTTCGTTTTGAAGGAAAAAAGAGAATGGGAGCTGCTGAGAAAGGACTAGCATCTCTTGTTGAAGAAGTTGANAGTCTTGTAACAATACCTAATCAAAAACTNTATGAAATCCTAGGTGAAGATACNCCAATGCAAGAGGCATTTGCAAAAGCTGATGACGTTTTGAGAGGAGCTGTTCAAGGTATATCTGACATAATTATGAAAAAAGGNCATATCAATGTTGATTTTGCNGANGTAAAAACTGTCATGTCAGAAAAAGGAATTGCAATGATGGGTACTGGAAGAGCAAGTGGAAAAAATAGAGCTGANNCAGCAGGNANTCAGGCNGTNAGAAGTGAGTTNTTAGAGGATATTAATTTAAAAAATGCTCGTGGTGTTTTGGTAAATATTACTGCAAAAAAACCAACNTTGGGAGACCAAACAGAAGTTGCCGATATTGTTGATGAAATAGTAAGCGAGGATGCAAACATAATATATGGTTTAGTTTACGATGATAGCTTNGGAGATGATCTTCAAGTAACAATCGTTGCTACTGGGGTAGATCAAAGAGCACCTTCTNTAGTNATTGATAATGAACCATCNATNAAATTAAATCCTGTNGGTTTAGATAAANATAAAACNAGTCAGAAAGTTGGCACATCGTCTGCAGAGGCAATTGATTTCCTCGATGTGCCNACTTTTATGAGAAAACAAGTAGATTAAAATGCTTCATTTTCCAGTTCTACTGGAAGAATCNATANACTTTTTGGTCAATGATNANGATGGTAATTATATAGATTGCACATTTGGNAGAGGTGGACATNCAAAAGAAATCNTAAANAGNATATCTTCAAANGGNTANCTTACTTCTTTTGATAAAGANCCTGAGGCNTNAAAATTTTCAAAANACTTTCTTCAAAATAATTTTNAAATGNTTCANGATTCTTTTAAAAATTTANATANTTACTTTNAAGACAATAGCATCGATGGGATTTTATANGACTTAGGAGTATGCTCAACNCATTTTGATGATCCANTNAGAGGGTTTAGCTTNAATCAAGAAGGCCCTATTGATATGAGATTTAATAATNAAAATGGTCAACCNCTTTCAGAATGGTTAAATAAAGCAACAANAAAAGAGATATCAGAGATNCTNTATAATTTTGGAGATGAAAAACATGGANCTTTGATNGCAAAAGCAATTGTAAAAAAAATATCTGAAAANTCATTAAGAAATACAAAAGACTTGGCNAATACTATTGAAGANGTGTATCCAGAAAAAAGAAATAAAACTCATCCTGCAACNAAATCATTTCAAGCTTTNAGAATTTTCATTAATGATGAATTAGAAGAGCTNCAAAAGTCNTTACGAGNTGCNAGCAAAATTATTAAAAANGNTGGCATTATTGTAACAATTGCATTNCAGTCACTTGAAGANACTATTATTAANAATTACTTCAGACCANCAATAANNAAATTNCCAAAGGATATNCCAATAAATAATNNAACAAAGAAATCTTTTGANTGTNTTGCAAAAAAAATAANACCTAGCAATGAAGAGANNAAAAANAATCCACGNTCAAGAAGNGCAATTATGAGAGTTTTTAAAAAGTTATGATTAATANAGGATNTATTTTNTNTCTTGTAGTTNTATTAAATNTAATTTTGTTTCTTTCNTTTGAAAAAATAAANCTCTCATGGGAAATTAGTACTTTGTATAANAATAATGAAAATCTTCTNGTTGAATNTGAAAANCTTAAAGATCTAAATTTAAAGNTGNTTACACAATTTCATATAGAAAATTCTCCTGCAAGNATNGAAAAAACTGCAAAAGAAANATTAGGAATGCAAAAAAAGGCACCNANNATAATAAATTATGAAAAATAAAATTAATCATTTNAATTGGAGATTTTTTTTAATATTNGCATNNTTNTTNATCTGCCTNATAGGCATANTTTTAAAAATATTCTCTATACAAATTTCNGATAGTGGCTTTCTTCAAGATGAGGGNGCTAAAAGATATATAAAATATCGGACTTCAACNCCTGTAAGAGGTTCAATTTTNGATAGAAATAATTTNCCNTTAGCGGTTTCNATAGTCAATTATGATTTATATGCATTAAAGGGATTTAATAAATCNCAATTATTAAAATTATCAGAAATTATNGAAATAGACCCAGATTTAATCAATGAAGGATTTNAAAGAAAAACACTTCTGAAGAAAAGCATCTCAAATAAATTATTCCNAANTATTAAAAAATTAAAATTAAAAAATACNGANANTGAAATTAGGCANAGCAGNCATTACCCATTNGGCGANCAAATNGCACCATTAATAGGCTTTTATGGAAAAGATANGGCTCAAGAAGGTCTTGAAAAAAGTTATGATAATGTNTTATCAGGAGTNGNTGGAAAACAAAAGTATTNTAAGAATGCAAAACAAGAAATNATTTCTAANCCGATCGAAGTTTCTANAACNATTCAAGGAAGCGATGTTTATCTTACAATAGATGCAACAATTCAGTTNTATGCTTATAAGTATTTAGTTGAGGCAATTAAAAANAATAAGGCAAAATCAGGCACAGCANTAATTCTTGATAANAAAAATGGNGAAATTCTTGCTATGGCTAGTTATCCTTCTTACAACCCTAATCATCCACAAAGAAAAATTCAAAAAAATAGAGTTCTGGTTGATGCTTATGAGTTAGGATCAGTTTTAAAGCCAATAGTGCTATCAAGAGCGATTGAAAATAAAATTGTTACACCAAATCAACCAATCGATATTCCAAGAAGACTAAATTTAAATGACAAAGTTATTGTTGATTCAAAAGATCATCAACAGTTAACACCAAAACAAATAATAGCAGTTTCCAGTCAAATTGGAGCTTCAAAAATAGCTCTTGAACTTGGATACGAAGAACTAAAAAAGAACTATTATAAATTTGGATTTACAAAACCAATATCTTTAAATTTTCCTTCTTCAGCATTTGGTTATATGAATATTAAAGAGAATGTTATTGATAAGGAACTTGCCAGTTTGGGTTATGGCTATGGCTTAACTGTTAGTCCTTTTCAAATTGCATCTGCTTATTCTGTTTTTGCAAATGGTGGTATTTTTAAAGATTTTAAAATTTTAAAAGATCAAGAGGTTACTTCAAGAAAAGTTATTTCATCTGAAACAGCACTTCATATTTTAGATTCTCTTAGTATGGTGACTAAGATCGGCACTGGAAGATCTGCAGACATCAACGGTTTTTCTGAAGGAGGCAAAACAGGTACTGTTCATAGAGTTAGAGGAAGATCTGGTTACGCAGAAGATTCTTATATGGCTTCATTTGTTGGAATAACTCCACTCAGCGATAAATCTTTAACAATATTTGTTTCAATTGATGAACCCTCTTTAAACTCCTACTCTGGTGGGTCTGTTGCAGCACCAGTATTTTCAAAAATTGCAGAAAGCACACTTAATTATTTAGGATACTTTAAAGATGAATGAATTAAAGGAAATCTTAGGTATTAAATTACCAAAAAAAACTAAGATTTCTTATGCTACAAACTCAACAAAAAAAATAAAAAAAAATACAATTTTTTTTGGACTTAAAGGCTCAAATCGTCACGGAAGTGCCTATGCAGAAGAAGCAATTAATTTAGGTGCATGCATTGTTGTTCACAATGATCCAAATTTTAAAGTTAAAAATAAGAAAATTTTTTTTGTAAAAGATTTAGAAAATAGAATTATTAATTTTCTTAATTCTCTCTATGGAATTGACATTAATAATAATAATTTTTTTACATTCACTGGCACAAATGGAAAAACATCTGCGGCTTACTTGTGTCATCAGCTACTTGAAAATAAGAATTTTAAATCAATTTATGTTGGAACTCTTGGCATAAAACAAAAAAAAAGAAAATTTGATAATTCATTTTCATCAAAAACAACACCAGATATCTTCGAGTTATTTGAAATTATTAGTTCTATTAATTTAAATGATCCCATAAATATATGTATTGAGATTTCTTCTCATGCACTCGACCAAAACAGACTTAGTAGTATTTCCTATATGAATTCAACTTCTATTTTAAATATATCGAGTGATCATTTAGATTATCACAACAATTTATCAAGTTATTTTGATGCAAAATTTA
Source organism: Gammaproteobacteria bacterium (assembly GCA_002721465.1). Lineage (GTDB taxonomy): Bacteria > Pseudomonadota > Gammaproteobacteria > Magnimaribacterales > D2472 > SAR86A. Next base: position 49,459 of record PBKO01000007.1, read on the forward strand.
AAATTTTTAAGATTAACTCTGCTACTAAACTTATCGATGATAAGTCTAATAATTTAAAAAATAATTATAAATTTATAAAAGAAAATGATCATAAGATTACATCTGTCAGTAATAAGAACAAATCTTCAGATATTTTTTTTACTATAAACGAAACATCTCTTCTTGAATGTAAATTCAATATTTTGATTAATAATCCTCCTAATGGCCAGGAGGATTTTAAAGCCAAAATTTTTAAATTTTCTTGTAGTCTCTTTCCTGAATTTAATATCTGCAATCTCGTTTTTGCAATTTGCTCATTAGGGTTCGACCATTTTTCAGCAAATGATATTAATGATTTATCCTTTCTGAAACTACCTAAAGGAAGAGTGGAGTTAATGAAGAATATTCCTGCGAATATAATTATAGATTATGCTCATAACAGTAATGCTTTTGAAGTTCTCTTAAATTCAGTTGAAAAATATTTTGATAATTTAGTTGTTGTTTTTGGATGTGGAGGCAACAGGGACAAAACAAAGCGACCGAAAATGCTTGGCCAAGCTATAAAAAGTTCTTCCAAAGTTATTTTTACTTCTGATAATTCAAGAAATGAAAGTTTTAGCAATATTTTTAAAGATTCTAAAGTAGGAAATAAATTAGATAACGTAATTGCTATTGAAGATAGAAAAGAAGCTATTATTTATGGCAGTAAATTATTAGGCAAAGATGACTGTATGATTATTCTAGGTAAAGGCCATGAAGAAACGCAAGAAATATCTGGAAAATTTCTTCATCACAGTGACCACGAGGTAGTTTATGAAATTTATAGCTAATACAAAAGATTTAGAAAAATATATTGGCAAAAAGATTAAAAAAAATTTTTCTATTAAAGGCATTTCTACTGATTCCAGGTCTCTAAAAAAGGGTTATATTTTTATAGCGATTAAAGGAAAAAACTTTAATGGTAATGACTATGTTGATGAGGTTTTAGAAAAAGGTGCTGTCATAGCAATAGTTGATGATAAAAGATTTATTAATTCGAAGAATATCAAGATTATTTATGTGAAAAATTCTATTTTGGCTTTGGGCAAGATAACTAAAAATATAATCAAAGAATATAATGGAAAAGTAATTGCTATAACAGGAAGTAACGGAAAAACATCCACCACAAACATTATTTCTCAAACTATAAAAGGATCATCAAGTACTATTAAAAATTATAATAATGAAATTGGGATGCCGTTAAGTGTTATAAATGCTTCTCCAAAATCAAATTCTTTGATTTTGGAAATTGGCGCTTCAAAAGTTAATGATATTAATTATTTAAGTAAGATACTGAGTCCAAATATAGGCATTATTACAAATATAGGAAACTCACATCTTGAAACTTTAAAAAACATCAATGGTGTTTTAAAAGTAAAGTCTGAAATTATTAACAATATTAAAAGCAATGGCTATCTAATAGTCCCCTCTGAAAATAAACAACATATTGATTATTGGAAAAATATTCGATCTGACATAAAAGTACATACTTTTGGAATGAGTAAGGCAGCAGATTTCTTCCCTACGAAAATAAATTTTAATGAAAAAAGGATTAGTTTTTATATTAATTCAAAATACCTTAAAGCAAATATATATATCAATACTTTTCTGATAGGAGAACATAACATAAAAAATATTTTAGCTAGCTGCATTGCGCACTATTGTTTAGATTTAAATTTAGAAAAGTTCGCAATGATTATCAATTCAAAAAATCTAAAGAACATAAGACTTACTAAAACGAAATGGATAAGAGGATCGACTTTAATTGATGATTCATACAATGCGAATCCTGATTCAGCAAAAAAATCTATTGATTTGCTAAGCTGTTATAAAAAAAGAACATTTTTCATTTTAGGGGATATGCTCGAACTAGGCAGGTACAGAAAAAAACTTCATAAAAATATTGGTGAATATGCAAATGCAAAAGGTATAGATTTTTTGATTGGTTATGGAAAGCTTGCAAAGCATGCAATTGAGAGTTTTGGAAAAAATGGAATTTTTTTTAAGACGGAAGAGGAATTAAAGACCTATTTAAAAGAAAATGTTACTTCAAAAGATGTTATCTTAATAAAAGGTTCTAGAGGAATGAAAATGGAGAGATTTATAAATGTTTGAGTATTTAGGAACAATTCTTGTATCCTTTGATCCAGGCTTTGATGTTTTAAGATATCTTACTGTTAGAACTATAGGTGGAACCCTAACCGCATTATTTATTTCAATCTTAATGGGGCCTTTAATAATCAAATTTCTTAAATCTATTCAGTTTGAGCAGTTTGTAAGAGAAGATGGCCCAGAAGCTCATTTAAAAAAATCTGGAACACCTACAATGGGTGGATTATTGATTTTGTTTTCTTTAACAATTTCTACTCTACTATGGGCAGATCTTGGAAATAGATATATTTGGGTAGTTTTAGGAGTAACTATTGGGTTTTCAATAATTGGTTTCCTTGACGATTTCTTAAAAATTAAAAAAAAGAGCTCAGATGGATTAACTTCAATACAAAAAATTATTTCTCAAAGTATAATTGCATTTATAAGTATGTTTTACTTATATTATTCTGCAGAAATTACTCCAGAGATTTCTTTCATTGTCCCATTTTTTAAAGATTTTATTATTCCAATGTCTCCATTTGTTTTTATTTCTTTTGGAATGTTTGTTCTTATAGGCTCCTCAAATGCTGTGAATCTAACTGATGGTTTAGATGGACTTGCTATTCTTCCTTCAGTCCTAATTGGAGGAGCGCTAGGCTTGATAGCATATGCGATGGGTAATCAGTTAATAGCAAATTATTTATATCTTCCTCATCTTCCTTTATCTGGTGAATTGATAGTTTTTTGCGGTGCTTTAATAGGATCTGGAATAGGATTTTTATGGTATAACACTTATCCTGCGCAACTTTTCATGGGTGATATTGGTTCATTAACCCTTGGTGCAGTTCTAGGGATAATGGCTATAATTTTAAGACATGAACTTGTTTTTGCAATAATGGCAGGTGTTTTTGTAATTGAAACGCTTAGCGTTGCTATCCAAGTTATATCATTTAAAACGAGAGGAAAGAGGGTGTTCTTAATGGCACCAATTCATCATCATTATGAGCTTAAGGGGTACACAGAACCTAAAATAATTGTTCGTTTTTGGATAGTAACCCTTGTTTTAATACTTATTGCTCTTGCAACTCTTAAACTAAGATAAATACTCATGAAATCACTAATTTATGGTTACGGCGAGACCGGACAATCCTTTGAAAGATATCTAATTAAAAAAAAATTAAAATATGATATTTTTGATTTAAATATTCCTGAGCTTAATAAAAAACATAAACTCAAACGCTATGATCAGATCTTATGTAGTCCGGGTATTCCAAAAGAAATATTTGAAAATTTAAAAAACGATAGTAAAAATGTTTTAACTGATATAGATATTTTTTTTGAAGAAGACACTTCTATTAAAATAGGTATAACTGGCACTAATCGAAAAAGTACAACAGCATATCATTTGCATCAGTTATTAAATATCAATAGCTCATCAAATCTTATTGGAAATATTGGAAATACAATGTTGGATAAGATTAATAATAATAGAGACTACTCTGTAATTGAGTTATCAAGCTTTCAACTAGATAAAATGAAAAAAAATAATTTAGATTATGGGATTTTATTAAATATTGATATTGATCACTTAGATTATCATGGGGACTTTGAATTATATAAACTTGCTAAAGAAAAAATTTTACATGCAAAAGAAAGTATTTCATTTGAAATGGATCCATACAAATTATTTCATTGGATTACAAAATCAAAAGCTGAGGAAATTAAATTCAAGAATCTCCCATATAGGTTTGAGTTTATTTCTAATAGAATCGTTAATGATTCAAAATCTACTAATTCACATGCATTATTTTATGCCTTGAGAAAAGCAAACAAAATATTTGATTCAGACTACATCCTAATAGTTTGTGGTGATCCAAAAAAAGAGAGTTTCAGAGAAATACTAATCAATGGTCCAAAAGAAGTTTTAATTTTTGGCCAACATCTAAATGAACTAAACAAATGTATAAAGAATAATAACAAACAATCATTTGAAACTCTTCAAGAATTATTTAGTTTCATTAAAAACAAAAATAAACTACAAAATATCTTATTCTCTCCGGGATATCCCAGTGGAAAAGATTTCAAAAATTTTATTGAGCGGGGCGAGATCTTTGATTCTTTTGCAAAAAATATATAAATGAAAATATCTAAGAACGATATTCTAATTATTTTTCCGTTATGCTCTTTGATTATTTTAGGATTGATCATGGTTACTTCCTCTAGTATTTATATAGCGGAAGATATGGCATCTAATCCTTTTTATTTTGCTCAAAGACAATCATTTTTTTTAGCCATAGGAATGATTGTTTTGTTAGCATTTTTACTAATCCCATCAGAATTTTTATTAAAAACTGATTGGATATTTATGCTACTAAGTATCTTATTGTTAGTAGCCCTATTTTTACCTGATATTGGTTCAAGTGTTAATGGAAGTATTAGATGGATAAGAATTGGACCAATCAATGTACAACCATCTGAAATTTGTAAACTTAGTTTAATTTTATATATTTCAGGATATTCTGTGAGAAGAATGTCAGAAATTAATTCTTTAAGAAGTTTTTTAAAACCTTTAATTCTTTTATTTATTATTTCAGTATTAATTATGGGTCAACCAGATCTTGGCTCTACTGCAATTATATGTATCTTAGTTGTTGGAATTCTTTTTTATGCAGGAATTTCATTTTTTCAATTGATTTTACTCACTTTGTTAATAGCACTATTAGGATACCTTGCAATATCAACATCACCAATGAGACTTGCGAGAGTTCTAGCTTTTACTGATCCATTTGCTATTGATGTTGTTCAAAATGCTGGATGGCAACTTTCAAATTCTTTAATAAGCATTGGTCAAGGTGGCTGGCTAGGGGTTGGACTTGGAAATAGTTTCCAGAAAAGTTTTTTCTTGCCAGAAGCTCACACAGATTTTATCTTTGCAATTCTTATTGAGGAGCTTGGCATATTAGGGGGCTTAATTTTGATATCTTTATATGTGACTCTTTTTATTGGATTATTATCTATAGCATTCGATTCTTTTAAAAAGAGTAGGCCTTTTCAAGGCTACACAATTTTTGGTATTTTTCTTCTACTAGTAATACAGGTATTTTTTAATATTGCTGTAAATATAGGTCTGTTACCTACTAAGGGTTTAACACTTCCATTTATAAGTTATGGAGGCACAAGTATTATTATAATGTTATCTTTAATGGGTATTGTTCTAAGAATTAATAATGAAAATAAGTTACTTTAAAAAATGAAATTATTAATAGTAGCAGCTAAAACAGGTGGCCACATATATCCTGCAGTATCAGTAGCGAAAGAGCTAATTAAAAATAATCATCAACTAATACTCCTTGGTACAGGTAATTTTATTGAAAAGAATGCTTATAATGAATTAAATTCAAAGCTTTACTCCATACCGATGGAAGGTTTTAGAGGCTCTAGTTTTTTTAAAAAGTTGAAAGTTGTTTTTCAAGTATTTAAAAATATCTTTTATGTAATGCAAATAATTAACAAAGAAAAAATTGACGCAATGATTGGATTTGGAGGATTTATTACTGTTCCCGCAGGTTTTGCTTGTTTTTTCAAAAGAGTGCCTGTCTATACTCATGAACAAAACGCAGTTATGGGATCTGCCAATAAATTACTTGCTAAAATTGCTAGAATAAATTTTCTTGGGTTTGATGGAATAAAACTAAAAAATTCAATTGTTTCTGGTAATCCTATAAGAGAAGAATACTCAAATAATAAAGATCAACAAGAAAATTCTAAGGAGATTAAAATTTATGTGACTGGTGGAAGTCAAGGAGCAAAGTTTATTAATGAAGATATTCCAAAAGCATTAACGGAATTACCATTTAATTTAAAAATTAAACATCAGTGCGGGATGAATAATATTGAAATTGTTAATAAATTTTATCGTTCGCATAGATCAAATATTGAGATAGTTGAATTTTATAATAATCCAGCTGAGCAAATATTATGGTCTGATTTTGTAATATCTAGAGGAGGTGCCCTTAGTTTGTCTGAAATTTCATCTATGCGGAGAGGCACACTAGTTATACCTTTACCAACATCAATTGATAATCATCAATTTCAAAATGCAAAAAGTATCGAAAAAATTGGCATGTGCGTTATACATGAACAAAAAGATGGCCAAGGGGAATTAATAAATAAATTAAAAAGTATTTTAGATAATAAAACTTATACTGAATGGAAAAAAATAGGAAATAAAAATCACCATCAAGCATCTAAAATAATACTTACAAATGTAGAGAAAGATTTACAAATATGAAACCTATCAAGAAAGTAAAGAAGATTCATTTTATAGGAATTGGCGGGGCAGGAATGATTGGGATTGCAAAAGTTTTATTGCAAAAAGGCTACAAAATTTCAGGCTCAGATATCTTGGATTCAGCTGACCTTAAAAAGCTAAGAAAAGATGGAGCAAAAGTTTTTATTGGTCATTCAAAAGAAAATATTAAAGACACAAATCTAGTTGTAATTTCTTCTGCAATAGATAAAAAAAATCCGGAACTTATTCAGGCCAAGAATGAATCAATAACAATAATACCAAGAGCAGAAATGCTCGGAAGTATTATGATTGGATATGAAAGTGTTGCTGTTGCAGGCAGTCATGGTAAAACTTCAACAACTAGTATGATTGCAAAAATTATCAGTATGGCAAATTTAAGCCCTACATACGTTGTTGGTGGAAAGGTTTTAAGCTCTGATAAAAATTCTCATCTTGGAGATGGTAAATATATTATTGTTGAGGCTGATGAAAGTGATGGAACATTTACGCATCTTCAGCCTGATGTTGCTGTTCTTACAAATATCAATGACGATCATTTGGTTCATTATGATAATAGTCTTGAAAAACTTTTAGATTCATTTGTAATGTTTGCTGAAAATGTTCCTTTTTACGGTTATATGGTTATTAATGGAGATGATAAAAATGTGCAAAAAATCTCAAAAAGAATTTCAAGAACGCAAATTACTTTTGGAGAATCTAAAAAGAATAACTATAGGATTAACAATATTAATTCAAAAAAAGGAAAACAGCATTTTGAAATTTTTGATAAAAGAAATAAAAAGTCTCATAAGTTTGTTATTAATTTACCAGGTAAGCATAATGTCTTTAATGCTGCAGCATCAATTAGTGTTGGACTTGAAGAAAGGTTACCAATTAATGCCATTAAAAAAGGAATAAGAGAATACTCAGGTGTTGGAAGAAGGTATGAAAAACATCTAATTCAAATCAAATCTAAACAAATAATTCTTATTGATGATTATGGTCATCATCCTCTTGAAATTGAGTCAAATATAAATGCATACAAGGAAGAGTTTCCAAATAAAAAAGTATGTATGATTTTTCAACCTCACAGATTTTCAAGAACTGCACAACTTTTTGAAGACTTTATAAACGCTCTCAAAAGAACAGACTTATTGATATTATTAGATATTTACCCTGCTAGTGAAAAACCCATCAAAGGAATTAACTCTAAGATTATTGAAGAAACACTCAAACAAAATGGGCACAAAGATATAACTTATGTAAAAAATCATAATGATATTCAGAATATAATTCTGAAGAAAAAAGATGAATTTGATGTATTAGTTACGCAAGGTGCAGGAAGTATTTCAAATGTATGTGAATCTTTAAAGAATAAATGGATGAATTGAATAAAATTGCAGTTTTGTATGGTGGAACATCACTAGAAAGAGATATATCACTTAAAAGTGGAGAAGCAGTATACCGATCTATATTGGATTTAGGTTATAAATCAAATTTAATAGACTTCAAAGAACTCAGCTCTGTAAATATTCTAAAAAAATATGATTTTATTTTCATAGCTCTTCATGGCTTTGAAGGTGAAGGAGGAGAATTACAAAGAAAATTAGATGATCTAAATATTCGATATTCGGGTTCTTCCTATGAGGCTTGTTTTAATACATGGAACAAAGCATTAACAAAAGAAATTTTAAGACAAAAAAATTTAAAAACTCCCAACTGGAAAATCATTGAAGATAATCATAAATTAGAAAGCTTAGATGAACACTCTAATTTACTACCATTCAAAAAACATAGTGATAAAGAATTTTCAAGCACTCCAATTAATACATTTGGAAAAAATGGATCAGTTTTTTTGAAACCAATTACTGAAGGGTCTAGTTTAGATATCTATAAAGTTTCTAGTAACAAACAATTTATAGAGTCTATCAAAAGCTCAAGCGATCCAAATAGAACATTTATGATTGAGGAGGCTATTGAGGGAAGAGAATTTACTATGACCATAATTGACAAACAATGCTACCCTCCAATTGAAATAATAACAAAAAATCAATTTTATGATTATGATGCAAAGTATCTTTCAAATGAAACTCGTCTCGAAAAAGCACTATTAAGTAATGAGGAAATGGAAAAAATAATGGAAGTATCTCTTTCTGCCTTCAAAGCCTTAAATTGCAAGGCATGGGGAAGAGTAGATCTTATGCAGAATAAAGATGGTGAATTTTACATTATAGAAATTAATACGGTCCCAGGCATGACAAACCATAGTTGTGTTCCAAGATCAGGTCAATTTTTAGGTTTGTCATTTAATGATGTAGTTAAAAAAATTATAAATGCATCTCTATAAAGTATTAGTATTAATTATTTGTACCTCAAATCTTTTTGCTAAATATACAATAAACATTAATTTTGAATCTGGATTTCAATATAAATCTCAGGACAATTTTATTTCAAAACTTGAAAATTTAAATTCTAAACATGATATAGAACAGATGATCATAGACCAAGATTGGATCAAGAGTTATTCAATAATGCACAAACCTTTTACAAAAGTAATATTTTTAACTATTAAAAATAGAGAACCAATTTTTGTTCTTAATGATGAATTTTTCTATGATGAGGACTTAAAAAAATTCAAATTCTATGAGGCTTATAAAAAATTAATTAAAGTAAATGGACCAATACAAAATATTGAAGAAATCCAAAAAATAATTAATGAAGTGAAACTAAGTAAATTTAAGTTTGATACTTTTACAATAAAATATTCTTTTGTAAATGGATGGGATGTTAAAACAGACAAATTTTTAATAAGGTTCGGAAAAGACCTTTCAAAGAATAAATTTAAAAAGTTTCAAGATACTTCAAATTATTTGTACGACAATACTAAAATACCTAGTATTATAGATATGAGATATAGAGATGGAGTCGCTATAAATTATGGCAAGTAAAACTAAAAGTTCTAATATTGTTGTAGGCTTAGATATTGGTACTTCTAAAGTTGTATGTATTGTAGGTAAGTTTGTTGAAGATAGGTTAGAAATAATCGCATTGGGAGCATATCCATCTAGTGGTTTAAAAAAAGGTGTAGTAGTTAACATAGATGCCACTACCGATGCAATAAGCAAGGCAGTAGAACAAGCACAATCTATGATTGAAGAAAAAATTAAATCTGTATTCGTTGGTATTGCTGGAAATCATATCAAAAGTTTAAATTCGCAAGGTGCTGTTGGCATAAAAGATAAAGAAGTAACGACATTTGATATCGATAGAGTAATAGATTCTGCACAAGCTGTATCTATTCCATCAGATCAAAGAGTTCTCCATGTATTGCCCCAAGAGTTTGTTATTGATGGACAAGAGGTTAGTTTAGATCCTTTAGGTATGTCTGGAGTTAGGCTTGAGGCTAAAGTTCATTTAGTTACTTGTTCTAACAGTGCAATAAAAAATATAGAGAAATGTATTAAAAATTGTGGACTAGGGGTTCAAGGTTTTGTCTTAGAACAGTTAGCAAGCTCTCATTCAATTTTATCAGATGATGAAAAAGATTTAGGTGTCTGTTTGGTTGATATTGGTGGAGGTACTACTGATATCGCAATCTTTAATTCTGGTTCAATTGTATTTACTGGCGTTATTCCAATTGCTGGTGATCAAGTAACCAGTGATATTGCTCAAGCTTTGAGGACTCCAACACCTCAGGCAGAAGATATAAAACAAAAAAATGGTTGTGCTGTAACTGAATTTACAAAAGATGATGAAACAGTAGAAGTTCTTGCGGTTGGTGGAAGACCACCTAGAGAATTATCTAGAAGTGCTTTAGCAGATATCATACAACCTAGATACTCAGAGCTTTTTGAGCTTATTAAAGCTGAAATAGTAAGAAATGGATTTGAAGATAATATTTCAGCTGGCCTTGTATTCACTGGAGGCACATCAAAAATGGAGGGTGTTGTTGAATTAGCTGAATCAATTTTTCAAACTTCTGTAAGACTTGGAATTCCAACAAAATTTAAAGGCATGGAAACGATTCTACAGAATCCAATATATTCAACATCAATTGGCTTAATTGAACATGGATTTAAACAAATTAATAATCAAATGTTAGCTGAAGAAAAACAAGGGTTCTTTTCGAAAATCTTGAGGGTTGTCAAAAACGAGTATTGATTATAAAAATGTAATCAATTAGAATGCATTCTCCTTGGTTTTTATATTAAATAAAAATCTTTAACCACAGGGAAATAATGAGAAAATACGAAGCAATCATAATATTAAATCCTAACCTTTCTTCAAAGGTTGACAACTTTCTTAAAGACTTTGAAAAACTATTAAAGGACAACTCATTTAATATATTAAAAACAGAAGATATTGGAAGAAGGCAGTTAGCATATTCTATTAACAATCATAATAAAGGCCATTATCTGATTTTTAATCTTGAAGGTGACTCTTTAAAGCTTAGTGAGGTTGAAAATAAAATTAAATATAACGAGACTATTATCAGATATTTATTTATTTCCGTTAGAGAATTTACTGGTGAAGATTCTCAATTATTAACAGATTCAAAAAATAAAAATAATGATGCTGAGTCGGAAGAAAATTTAGATAAAAAAGCTCAAGAAAAAGTTAATATAAAATCAGATGAATTATTAGTTAAAGAAAATGAAGCCTCACAAGTTAAAGAAAATTCTGATGAGAGCGTTTCAAATAATAATAACGAAACCGAGCAAGATGATGAATAAATATAAGATTCCTGAAAGATTTAGCTATAAGGATATTAATCTATTAAAACAATTTATTACTGAAACAGGCAAGATTATTCCTGCCAGGGTAACGGGTATCTCAGCCTCAAACCAGAGAAAAATAACTAAAAGTATTAAAATTGCTAGATTTTTATCATTGATCCCATATACAGATATGCATAAATAATGAAAATAATTTTATTAGACAAAATTCAAAGATTAGGCAATATAGGCGATATTGTTGATGTTAATTCTGGATACGCAAGAAATTTTTTAATTCCTCAAAAGAAGGCTGCTTTTGCTAGTGAAAAAAATATTGCTGAAGTTGAGGCAAAAAAAGACGAACTTGCAGCATTGTCTGAAGATGCTTTGGTTAAAGCTCAAGAAAGATCTAAAAATCTTGAAGGAGCATCCTGTGAAATAATCGTTCCTGTAACAGAAGAGGGTGCCTTATATGGGTCTGTTGGTACAAGAGAAATTTCTGAAGCTTTTTTAAATAACCAAATTCACATTGACAAAAGTGAAGTTCAATTACCAGATGGTCCAATCAAGGAAACTGGCGATCACAATATAACTTTAAATATACACCCTGAGGTCAATGTAGAAATTATTGTAAAAGTATTGCCTGAGTAGTTGTATATTTTGATATATGATGCAAAAATCATATTCCAATGTCAGATTTAAATATTAATCAAAACGAGCAAGCTAGAGAGGCTGAAAAGGCTGTACTCGGTGGTCTGATGCTTGAAACTCACAGATTTGATACTGTAATACAAGTCATCAAAGAAAATGATTTTGATGGTAAAGATCATCAAATAATTTTTCAATCAATGTCTGAACTTATTGAGGAAAATAAACCTTTAGATCCGTTAACTGTTTCAGAAAAGCTTACGAACAAAAATTCGTTAAATAAAGTAGGCGGAAAAGAATACTTAATAGAGTTAGCGACTTCGACTCCAACTGCAGCGAACTTAGAGGCATATGCTGAAATTATTAGGCAAAGATCTATAACTAGAAAGCTTATGAGAGCAAATGCAGATATATCAGAATTGATATCAAATCCTCAGGGACAAGATGGGGCTTCCTTACTTGATAAGGCAGAAAGTATGATTTTTGCTCTAAATGATGAAACTAATCAGAATGATCAAAGTATTCAATCTATGAAAGATCTAATTCCATCTACAATGGATAGACTTCACGAATTATCAAACAAATCTGGTGGACTTATAGGATCTTCAACTGGTTTTAAAGATTTGGATAAAAAATTGCAAGGAATCCAAAATGGTGATCTTATCATAGTTGCTGGAAGACCAAGTATGGGGAAAACATCACTTGCTATGAATATTGCTGAAAATGTTTTGTTTGATGATGATACTGATGGATCAGTTTTAATATTCAGTTTAGAGATGCCAGCTGAATCACTGACAACTAGGTTGCTCTCTGGAATGAGTAGATTAGATCAGCAAAATGTTAGATCAGGTATGTTGAAGGATGACGAGTTGAGACTACTATTAAAACAAAGTGATAATTTAAAAAATAAACCTTTATGGATTGACGATAGCTCAATTCTTTCTCCAATGGAATTAAGAGCGAAAGCCAGGAGGCTTGCAAGAACTGAAGAAAATGGATTGTCTTTAATAGTTGTTGACTATTTGCAGTTGATGCAACTTCCGTTGTCTTCAGAAAATAGAGTTAATCAAATATCTGAAATTTCCAGATCATTAAAGTCTCTTGCAAAAGAGTTAAGTGTGCCCGTAGTTGCACTGTCACAATTAAATAGGGCTGTTGAGCAAAGACCAAACAAAAGGCCAATAATGGCAGATTTAAGAGATTCTGGTGCAATTGAACAGGATGCTGACGTAATATTATTTATATATCGAGATGAGGTCTACAACGAAGACTCTGAGCAGGGAAATAAAGCTGAGATTATAATTGGTAAGCAAAGAAATGGACCAATTGGAACTATTAACCTAACTTTCTTAAAAGAACTTACAAGATTTGAAAATTTCTCAAGTGACAGTTTCTATGATACTTTCGAATGACATCGTTAAACTCGGAGTTAATTATTGATTCAGACGTAATCCGTCATAATATTTCCTACATAAAAGGGAAAATTAAAAATAAATCTAATTTTATGGCTGTAATTAAATCAGATGCATATGGCCATCTTCTTGAAAAACTGGTTCCTGATATTGATGATATTGTAGATGGCTATGGTGTTGTTAGGATTGGTGAGGCAAAAAAGATAAGAAAATTTTCTGATAAAAAAGTTTTACTTATGCAAGGAGTTTACTCTCAGCTAGATTATAAAAGATCTATAGGTTTAAATTTAGATGTTGTAGTTCACAACAGTGATCAGTTTGAGCTTGTTGCAAATAATAAAAATTTTAATAACTTATGGATGAAAGTAAATACTGGCATGAATAGGCTGGGTTTTGAGATAGATGAATTTATAAATATATATAATGAATATTTAAGTAATAGTGAATTCGTATTAATGAGTCACTTAGCTGCCTCCAATGATAAAAGTGCATCTTCAAATAAATCTCAATTTAAATCATTTAGAAATCTCTCAAACAAAATGAATAGAAAGGTTAAAAAAAGCATTGCTAATACTGGTTGTGTAATGAACTTTCCGAATCAAACTTATGATTGGGTAAGGTGTGGCATTGGTATGTATGGCGGCTATCTTAATGATAAAAATATTCAAACCTCTATGACTTTAAGATCAAAAATTATCAATTTAAGAAAAATAAAGCCTGGTGAAAGAGTTGGATATGATGGAAGGGCTGTAGCGAAAAAAAATATGCTAATTGCAAGTGTCTACATTGGATACGCTGATGGACTTCCTGTAATGATTAAAGATAAAACACAGGTAATGATAAATGATCAAATAGCATCTGTATTTGGAAGAGTAAGTATGGATATAGTTACCCTTGATGTAACTGATATTAAAAGATGTAAAGTTGGTGATTGGTGCGAATTTTTTTCAAAAAAATTACCAATCTCAAATATAGTTTCTGCAAATGATCTTATTTCCTATTATTTTATGACAGGTGTAAAGTCTAGAGTAAAAAAACTCTATAAAAGCAATCACTAATCTGTTATTCTAATATCCCATCATGTTTGGGTTTAATGATGGCAAATACTAAATATATATTTATCACTGGCGGGGTGGTTTCCTCTCTAGGTAAGGGTATAGCTGCAGCTTCGATAGGAGCATTGTTTGAATCGAGAGGTCTCACAGTTTCCTTGGTAAAAGTCGATCCATATATTAATGTTGATCCCGGAACAATGAGTCCGTTCCAACATGGCGAAGTCTTTGTAACAAATGATGGCACAGAAACAGATCTAGATTTAGGGCATTACGAAAGATTTGTAAGATTTCAGGCCTCAAAAAAGAATAACTTTACTGCTGGAAAGGTATACGAGACGGTTATTAGAAATGAGAGAAAGGGTAAATATCTTGGTGGAACAGTTCAAGTCATTCCTCACATTACGAATGAAATAAAAAAAAGGATTAAAGAGGGAGGTCAAAAAAAAGATATTGCTATTGTAGAAGTTGGTGGAACTGTAGGTGATATTGAAAGTCAACCATTTGTTGAGGCATTAAGGCAAATGGCGCTTGAACTCCCAGATTCTTCATGGGCATTTGTTCATTTAACACTTGTTCCGTATATTAACGCCTCAGGCGAATTAAAAACAAAACCAACTCAGCATTCTGTAAAAGAATTAAGATCTCTTGGAATAAGTCCAGATGTATTGATTTGTAGATCGGAGCAAGAGCTACCAAAAGATGAAAAAAATAAAATTGCTCTATTTTGTTCAGTACCAAACAATAGCGTTATATCGATGCATGACGTTGATACAGTCTATTCAATACCTGTTTTATTAAATAAACAAAAAGTAGACAAAACAATACTTAACAAATTAAAAATAAAAACTACTAATCCAAAATTAAATGATTGGAAAAGAGTCATTAAGGCTAAGTTACTACCAGAAAGAGAAGTAAACGTATCTTTTGTTGGAAAATATACCGAACTTAAAGACTCATATAAATCTATCAATGAAGCGTTAGAACATGCTGGGATTAAGAATAAAGCACAAGTAAATATAAATTTTGTAGAAGCTGAAAATATTACATCTAAAAATATAAGGAAAACATTAAAAAATGCTGATGCAGTTCTTGTACCGGGAGGATTTGGGGAACGTGGTATTGAAGGTATGATTTTAGCTTGCAAATATGCAAGAGAAAACGACATTCCATATCTAGGTATTTGCTTAGGAATGCAAGTTGCAATTATTGAATATGCAAGAAATGTTTTGAAACTTAAGGATGCGAATAGTACTGAATTCAATCAAGATACTAAATATCCAGTTATTGGCCTCATTACAGAGTGGAGTGATATATCTGGAAAAAAAGAAAAAAGATCCAAAAATTCAGATCTCGGTGGAACAATGCGTCTAGGTGGTCAATTATGTGTACTTAAGAAAAAATCAAATTCATACAAAATGTATAAGAAAAAAGAAATTATTGAAAGGCACAGACATAGATATGAGGTCAATCCAAATTATAAAAGTGAAATGATAAATAACGGCTTAGATGTAGTGGGCACCTCAATAGATGGTAAGCTTGTTGAGATGATAGAAATTTCAAATCATAAATGGTTTTTAGCTTGTCAGTTTCATCCTGAATTTACATCTAATCCAAGAGATGGACATCCTATCTTTAATAGTTACATTAAAAGTACAATGAATAAATAAAATGAAGTTAAGAAATTTTAAAATTGATAATTTGGCTCCTATGACCCTTATGGGTGGCATGAATGTTCTTGAATCAAGAGATTTAGCTATGATGGTTGCAGAGAAGTTTAAAGAAGTTTCTCAAAAATTAAATATCAGTTATATATTTAAAGGTTCATTTGATAAAGCAAATAGAAGCTCAATAAATTCTTTTAGGGGCCCAGGAATAGAAGAGGGTCTAAAAATCCTTCAGGAAGTCTCAACAACTTTTGAAGTACCAGTTATTACTGATATCCATGAACCAGATCAAGCAAAAGCAGTTAGTGAGGTTTGTGAGGTAATACAAATTCCAGCCTTTTTAGCGAGACAAACTGATCTTGTTAGCTCTGCAGCAAAAACAGATTCAATTATACAATTTAAGAAACCTCAATTTTTATCTGCTCCAGAAATGTCTAACATTATTGAAAAATGTTCAGCAGCAGGTAATGACAAGATAATACTATGCGAACGAGGAAACTCATTTGGCTATAACAATCTAGTTGTTGATACTTTAAACTTTCAAATTCTTAAGGAATTATCTAAGCCGGTTATGTTTGATGTTACTCATTCACTTCAATTACCCGGTGGCCTTGGAAGTGCAACAGGTGGAAGAAGAGAATATGTTTTAAGTTTAGCAAAAGCTGGAATATCTCAATCAATTGCAGGATTGTTTCTTGAAGCTCACCCTAATCCAGATGAAGCAAAATGTGATGGTCCATGCGCTTTACCTTTGTCAGTCTTAGAAGAATTTTTAAAACAAATTGTCGAGCTCGATGAATTTGTTAAAAATCAAGACGATATCGAAATTAAATAATAGATGCAAAAAATATCTTTAATTAACGCTATTCAAGTATTTGATTCAAGGGGTGTTCCTACAATATCTTGTAAGGTAAGCCTTGAAGATGGTACCTCAGCTTCTGCTATGGTTCCTAGTGGAGCCTCTACTGGCTCAAAAGAGGCGCTTGAGTTGAGAGATAACGATATTTCATATCATGGAAAAAGTGTGACAAAGGCAGTCAACAATATTAATAATATATTGTCATCTCTCGTTATTGGTAAGAATCCAAGTAACCAAAAAGAAATTGACGAATTACTCATTTCATTTGATGATACAGAAGATAAATCAAAAGTTGGAGCAAATGCAATTTTAGCTATTTCTCTTGCAACTGCTCATGTAGCTGCAAAAGCCAACAAGATTTCACTTTATAAACATTTTTCAAAAGTATATAGAGATATTACTGGTCAAAATGTAACCCATTGCATGCCTTTACCTATGTTTAATATTCTCAATGGCGGCGAACATGCCGATAATAACATTGATATTCAAGAATTTATGATTATTCCTAGCGGAGCAAAAAACTTTGTTCAGGTTATGCAATGGGCCACTGAAATTTATCATAATTTAAAGAAAATACTATTAAAAAATAATTATTCTACAGCGGTTGGTGACGAGGGTGGCTTTGCTCCAAGCCTTGACTCTAACAAAGAAGCATTAAGATTAATTGTTGATGCTATAAAAGAATCAGGATTAGTACCAGGTAAAGATGTAAATATTGCTCTTGATTGTGCAGCAAGTGAGTTTTTTGATGACAACAAATATATTTTAAAAGGAGAAAGAAAGGAACTCTCATCTATCCAATTTGTAGATTACCTAGATGATTTAATTCAAAACTATCCTATAGTCTCTATAGAAGATGGCATGGATGAGAATGATAAAGATGGCTGGAAATTACTTACAGAGAGACTTGGATCAAAATGTCAGCTCGTTGGAGATGATTTATTTGTTACCAATAAAAAAATTCTTAAAGATGGTATTAATGAAGAAATGGCCAATTCAATACTCATAAAATTTAATCAAGTTGGATCAATAACTGAAACAATAGAAACTATTCATTTCGCAAATCAAAATAATTTTGAGTCAATTATTTCTCATCGATCTGGTGAGACTGAAGATACTACAATAGCTGACCTTGCTGTAGGTTTGGGTATTGGGCAAATCAAAACGGGAGCTCCATGCAGATCGGATAGAGTAGCAAAATACAATAGATTGCTTTGGATAGAAGAAGAAAGCAGTAATATTTTGCTTAAATGAACAGACTCTATTATTTACTTTTGGCTGTTTTAAGTTTAATTGTTATTTTTTTATCAAAGGGTATTTTTTTTGGCGAGAATAGTTACAACAAGAGAGCAGAATTAATTGAAGATAACAAAATACAACAAGTTAAAAATGAAGAATTGAAGAGACAAAATGAAATTCTTGAATTTGAAATTAAAAATGCTCAAAACTCAAATGATCATGTTGAAAACTTCGCAAGGGAAAAATTAAATCTTTCCTATAAAGATGAAGAATTTATTACTTTTCAAAAAGAAAATGCAAAAGATGAAAAAAATGAATAATTTATTGGTTATTATTGCAGCAGCTGGAACAGGTAAAAGATTTGGTAGTAACGTCCCTAAACAATATAGCAAATTAAATGGAAAATCAGTTATTGAAAGATCTGTAAGACCATTTATTGACTCAGATAATGTTTCTAAAATATTTATAGCAATTTCCAAAGATGACTTAGAAATTAAAAATCAAGATTTTTATAATTCAAAAAAAATTGAACTTATTTTTGGCGAAGACACTAGACAGAAATCAATATTCAATGCCCTTATGCATGCTAAAGACAATTATGACTATGTCATAACACATGATGCAGCTCGTCCAAATGTGATTGAGGACGATATCTTAAATTTATTGCATGATATTGAAGAAACTGGAGTAAGTTGCTCCTATCTCTTCACTCCGGTATACGATTCAATCAAAGAAACCTTCACCAAAGATAAAAATAAATACCATCTAGTTCAAACTCCACAGATATCAAAATTCAAGGATCTTAAGTTATCTTTAAAGAAATGTATTGACGAAAATATAGAATGTCCAGATGAGTCTTTTGCCATTGAATATTCAAATTTAAAGACTTCTAAGATTAAAGGCAGAAGATCCAATATTAAGATAACTGAACCCGATGATTTAGATATATTAAATAAATTTTTAACTAGATCTGGAATTGGTTTCGATCTACATAAATACAAAGATGGCTCTGGAATAATGTTAGGAGGATGTAATATTGATTGTAATTACAAAATAATAGCGCATTCAGATGGTGATGTTTTACTTCACTCTATAGCTGATTCTATTTTAGGCGCATTAGGAATAGGTGATATTGGTAAGTATTTTTCAGATCAAGATGAAAAAAATATAAATTTAGATAGCACAAAGATTATTAGATTTTGTCTTGATAAATTAAATGAATTTAATCTTGAGATTTATAATGTAGATACCATCATTATATGTGAAGAACCTAAAATTAATCCTCACAGAGATAAAATTTTAAAAAGCCTGTCATTAATTTTAGAAATACCAATAGATAAAATAGGCTTAAAAGCAACAACCTCAGAGCAAATAGGTATTATTGGAAAAAATAAAGCAATCGCTGTTCAAAGCTATGTAAATTTAAGAGAGAAGCAATGAAAATATTACTAACAAATGATGATGGTTATGATGCGATTAATATAAAAAGTTTATACAAAGAGCTTTCAAAAAATCATGAAGTATGGATGATTGCACCCAAAAATAACTGTAGTGGAATGAGCGCAGCTATTTCATACTTAAGTGAAATAGAGGTCACAAAAATTGAAGACAGAATTTATGCAGTCGATGGTACTCCAGCAGATTGTACATATTTGGGTTTGTTAAGTATCGTAGACTTTGAGTTTGATATCGTTATATCTGGTATAAATCATGGTGCAAATATTGGAAATGATGTTTTATATTCTGGAACAGTAGGTGCTGCAATTGGAGGCAGAAATCTAAAATTTCCACCAGTAGCATTATCAGTAGCCTCTTATGATGCAAAAGATTTAAATTTCTTAACAAAAAAATCAGTTGAGTTGATTGAAAAAATTTTAAGATATGATGAAAATTTCATGGGAAAAGTTATTAATATTAATTTTCCTGATATTTCAGAGAAGGAATACAAAGGATGTGTTGCATCGGGCTTATCTAAAAGAGGTATACCTGCAAGACCAATTCTTATTGAAGAAAATAAATCACCAAATGATGTATATAAATATAGATATAATGCATCGGGTGAGCCTTTATTAGACAGCTTAATGACAGATGCAGAAGCGGTTAAAAATGGATTTGTCTCGTTTTCAATTCTTGATTACAGTTTAAACTCTCAATCTTTTCTTGAAGAAATATCAAAATTTTTAGATGAATAGTTCTGGTTTTACATTTAGGAGAGTCAGAGAAGAAATGATTGAAACCCTTTTAGAGTTGGGTATTAAAGATTTCAGAGTTTTAGATGCAATTTCCCAAATTCCAAGACATATATTCGTTGATGAAGCGCTATGGTCTAGAGCATATGAAAATAGGTCCTTAACTATAGGTTACAAACAAACTATTTCACAACCATATATAGTTGCAAGAATGACAGAATTATTAATTTCTCATACAAATGGGAGGGGTAAAGTTTTTGAAGACCTTTTAGAGATTGGTTCTGGCTGTGGATATCAATCCGCAGTTCTATCTTTCTTTAGCGAAAGAGTTGACTCAATAGAAAGAATCAAACCTTTAGTTCAAAAATCTAGAGAAAATTTAGCACATCTTAAAATCAACAATATTTTATTTAATTACGGAGATGGTTATCAGGATTGGGATAAGGAGAAAAAGTACGATGGTATTTTATGTGCTGCTGCGCCAAGAGCATATCCACATGATCTTATTGATCTTCTCAAAAACGATGCAAAATTAGTAATTCCTGTAGGAGGCTCTGAACAAAAATTAAATGTTATCCTAAAAGCCAAAGAAGATGAAATAAAAGAACAAGAATATGAAGATGTATCTTTTGTGCCTATGTTGGCAGGAAAATCAGATGATGGAAATGATGTATGAAAGAGAAAGCTAAATTCTTTATAGCAGGAATTTTTATTGGTTTATCGGAACTACTTCCAGGTATATCTGGAGCTACAGTTGCACTGATGTTTGGTGTTTACGAAAAATTACTAGATTTCTTAAGAAAATTTAAAAATTCAAATCTCATAATACCTCTTTTATTTGGCATGATTTTAAGTGTATTTTTATTTTCTTCTTTAATTGATTTTTTATATCAGAGCTATACTAAGACATTTAATATTTTAATTGCCATCCTAATGGTAGGATATGGAATTTTTTTAGTTATAAATACATTCATCAATGGAGACATAAATAAGGGTAAATCATTTTATGTATGCATTATAATTTCCATATTGATTGGATTTTCATTGAGTGGATTTTATATGTCAGGTGCATATCCTCCTGAAGGTCCTTTTATGCCATCTTCAGCTGCCTTAATTTTATTTGGTTTTTTTGCATGTTCATTCCTACTTTTTCCTGGAATTTCAGGGAGCGCTTTTTTATTAGCTGTAGGCATCTATCCACTAATAATTGGCAGTATTTCAGGTTTAAACTTTGAGATTTTATACCTTTTTTTTATTGGAATGATTATTTCATTAATTCTTATGCCAAGATTAATCAATAAAGCTTACATAAGATTTGGAAATATGATGCTAGTATTCTTTGGAGGATTAATCTTTGCAGCAGGCATTGACAGCCTTATTTCAATAATAGTGTCTAACCCAGAAGTATATTAGATTGTCTTTTAATTATTTTAAGGTTTTGATTTGTACATCTAAGAATTTATTCTTTTGAAGAAATTCCATAATTTTCATTGCCCATTCGTGATATGCCTTGCCCTCTACATTAAGATTGACAATATTATCTTTATTCAGATTATCTAAAAGAGTATTTTCAAAAATTAAGTTATCCATATTAGAAAGTTCATCAATTTTGAATTTTGAATTATTAATAATCATTTCTCCATTATCATAAAGCAATATCGTATTTGAAAATTCACTAGGTGACATTGTTTCATTTTGATTGTTAATGCCAATATTTAAAAATTCTCTTTTATTCTCTAAATCTTTAAAGTGATCAGCATCAGGAAGTGGTTCTTTAGCCTCGGTTATATTTTCATAAACATCAGCAAGTCTTGCATTTATTTCAACAAATTCGATTTGGTTTGCTGGTAATTCATCATCCGCAAATATTGCCTCAATAGGGCACTCTGGTTCACAAAGACCACAGTCAATGCATTCATCTGGATGTATTACCAAAAACTCAGGACCTTCATAAAAACAATCGACAGGACAAACCTCTACACAGTCAGTGTATTTACACTTTATGCATGATTCTGTTACTACGTATGTCATAATTGCTAGAGAATTAATGATTTTAACCTACTGATGTTTAAATTTACACAAAACTATTTAAAAAAATGAAAAATTACTATATACTGTATAAATATACAGTAAATCAAGGAGTTTATTATGCCTAAATCAAAAGACACTACCTCGAAATCACTTAAGGATACTCTTGCGGATATAGACAGCCATTTCGGAAAGGGAACTGTTATGAGGATGGGTGATCGAGAAAATTTAGATATTCCCTCAATTTCAACAGGATCCTTAGGTCTCGATATTGCCTTAGGAATTGGTGGTATTCCAAAAGGTAGAGTTACAGAGATATATGGACCTGAATCTTCTGGTAAAACAACATTAACACTTCAAATAATTGCTCAATGTCAAAAAGAAGGAGGTACATGCGCTTTTATAGATGCTGAGCATGCTTTAGATCCTCAGTATGCTGAAAAGCTAGGTGTAAACGTAGATGAATTACTTTTATCTCAACCCGATACTGGTGAGCAAGCTTTAGAAGTTGCTGATATGCTCGTAAAGTCTAAAAGTGTAGATTTAGTAATAATTGATTCTGTGGCCGCTCTTGTACCTAGAGCTGAAATAGAGGGCGAAATGGGTGATCATCATGTTGGTCTCCAAGCTAGACTTATGTCACAAGCACTCAGAAAAATAACTGGAAATATTCAACGATCAGGTGCAACTGTTGTTTTTATAAATCAAATAAGAATGAAAATAGGAGTTATGTTTGGAAGTCCAGAAACAACAACAGGTGGTAATGCTCTTAAATTCTATTCATCAGTTAGACTCGATATAAGAAGAATTGGTGCTGTAAAAGAAGGCGATGAGGTAATGGGAAATGAAACGCGAGTAAAAGTTGTTAAAAATAAAGTTTCGCCGCCCTTTAAACAAGCAGAATTTCAAATAATTTATGGTCAAGGAATTAATCAAGAAGGTGAGATTCTTGATTATGGAAATAAAATAGGATTAGTTGATAAGTCTGGTGCATTTTATAAGTTAGATGGTGAAAGCATTGGACAAGGAAAGGTTAAAGCAAGCTTATTTCTTAAAGAGAATAGTAAAGTTAGAGATAAGTTAGTTAAAGAAATTCGTTCATCTTATATTTCCCCTAAAACTAAGTAATTAGTTTTTTGATATAATTCCTATTAATATTACTTTAATAGGAATTTTTTTATGGCAGAAAAAGCATATATTGTGGAGGCAGTGAGAACTGCCGGTGGTAAAAAGGATGGCTTGCTAAGCAAATGGCATCCCTCAGACTTGGGTGCAAAAGTTCTTGATGAAATAGTAAATCGTCTTGACATGGATCCAGCCCTTGTAGATGACGTCATATTTGGATGTGTTGATCAAGTCGGTGCTCAATCTGGTAATGTGGCAAGAAACGCTGTTTTATCTTCATCTTATCCAGAATCAGTTCCTGGGACTTCTGTTGATAGGCAATGTGGCTCGTCTCAACAAGCAATACACTTTGCTATACAGGCTGTAATGTCTGGAACCCAAGATATAGTTATTGGTGGTGGCGTTGAAGTAATGTCCATAGTTCCTATTGGAGCATCGGTAATTGATGGTATGGATGCTGGTCATGGTTTTCCCTTTGATTCAAATGGAATGAAGGAAAGATATCCTGGAGTATTTTTTTCACAATTTACAGGTGCTGAACTTGTTGCAAAAAAGTGGAATTTATCAAGAGAAGATTTAGATCAATTCGCATTGGAAAGTCATCAAAAGGCTGTAATTGCTACAGAATCAAATTTTTTTGATAAAGAAATACTACCCATTAAAGCAAGAAATGATAAAGGTATTGAAGACTTGGTTATGATTGATGAAGGTATAAGATTTGATGCGAGTTTAGATAAATTGGCTGGACTTAAACCGGTTTCAGACGGTGGAGTAATAACAGCTGGTAATGCCAGTCAAATTACAGATGGAGCTGCAGCTGTTTTAGTTTGTAATGAAGAAGGCCTTAAAAAAATTAGTGCTACACCTAGGGCTGAAATAGTCTCAATTTCTGTAGTTGGAGATGATCCAGTTTACATGCTAACTGGTCCAATACCCGCATCCTTTAAAGCATTAGACACGGCAAGCTTAAGCATAAATGATATGGATATATATGAAGTTAATGAGGCTTTTGCTCCAGTTCCATTAGCTTGGGCAACTGAACTAAAAGCTGATAGGACAAAATTAAATGTTAATGGTGGTGCTATGGCTTTAGGACATCCTCTAGGCGCTACTGGTGCAAAGTTAATGACCACAATGTTGCATGAGCTTGAAAGAAGAAATGGCAAGTATGCGCTTCAAGCGATCTGTGAGGGTGGAGGCACAGCTAACGCAACTATTATAAAAAGAGTTTAATATTATTCTTCCCAATCAAACTTAGGTAATTCTTTGAACAAATTTCTTAATCCTTCAGACCATTTACTGGAAAGATCTGAGAAAAAAGGTGTTTTGAATTGAAGATGTTCTTCTTGAGAAATTTGAATAGTGTCTTTTTTGTAGACAATTAAATCTATTGGCGGGCCCACACTTAAATCACTTTTCATAGTAGTATCAAATGAAACAAGCGCACATCTTGCGGCATCACCTAAGGAAGTATCGTTTCTTATTAATCTATCTGATGAAGAAATTAATGAGAGGTTCTTTTCGTACTAATTTTTAAAAAAGTTTAAGATGGTTTTAACATCATCAACTGGATTCATTGATTTATCACCATTTCTTGCGATTAGCTCTATCTCTTTATTATCAATATAATTTTTTCCAATAATTATATTTAACGGAATACCTATAAGTTCTGAGTCTTTGATTTTTGAACCATAACCAACGTTTCTGTCATCAAGAAGAACTGAGTAATTCATTTTTGTGAGCTGATCATACAAACTTTTTGCTGTTTCAGTTATTTCCTTTTCTTTGTTATGACCGATAGAAATAATATTTATATCAAAAGGAGATATATTATGAGGCCAAATTATTCCTTTTTCATCATAGTTTTGCTCTATAGCGGCAGCAACTAATCTTGAGACACCGATACCATAACAGCCCATGTGTAATGTTGAGGCTTTGCCATCAGCATTCAAAACGTTTGCTTTCATTGATTCAGAATATAGTTTACCCAGTTTAAATATATGACCAACTTCGATACCTTTTTTTATCTGAATTATACCTTTCCCATCCGGTGACGGCTTCCCTTCAAGTGAGTCTATATCTTCGCCCTCAGAAAGCAAAAGCTCTGTATTTATTGCAAATTCAGAAGCATCACTTATAGCAATTGTATCTTCTCCATTCTCAGCTAATACATGGAATTCCTCAGAGCTATCACCTCCAATTGCACCTGAGTCTGCTTTTGAAATCTTAAAATCAAGCCCAATTCTGTTAAAAATTTTTTTATATGTTTCTCGCATTAAAATATACGTTTCTTGAAGGGATGACTCATCAATATTAAAACTATAAGAGTCTTTCATCAGAAATTCTCTTCCTCTCATGATTCCATATCTTGGCCTCACCTCATCCCTAAATTTAGTTTGTATTTGATAAATATTTAAAGGAAGTTGTTTATAGCTTTTTACATTATTTCTAATAATATCTGTAATAACTTCTTCATGTGTTGGACCTAAACAAAAGTCTCTTTCATGCCTATCCTTAATTCTCAGTAATTCAGGACCCATTTTGTCCCATCTTTTAGTTTCATCCCATAATTCTTTTGGTTGAACCATAGGCATAAAAACCTCTTGAGCACCAGATTCATCCATTTCTTCTCTAATAATATTTTCAATTTTTTTTAAGACTTTTAGTCCTAATGGCAACCAAGTATATATACCCGAGGCAGCTTTTCTAATCATGCCAGCACGAAGCATTAATTTATGACTAATTATTTCGGCTTCTTGAGGAGCATCCTTAAGTGTTGGTATTAGTAGATTTGAAAACAACATAGTTTATAATTTTATCTTTTTTTGAGAACTTATGCCGATTTATGACTACAAATGTTCAATATGCGAACACCAATTAGAATTAATTCATAAAATAAATGAAAAACCAAGTGAAATTTGTCCAAAATGTAAAAAGAAATCCTTAAAAAAGTTAGTTTCTGCACCATCTTTTAGATTAAAAGGTGGAGGTTGGTATGAAACCGACTTTAAAACAGGTAAAAAGAGAAATATTTTGAAGAGCGAGCCCTCTAAAGTGCATAAATCAGAAGAAACTTCTAAAACAAACTCCAAGAAAGACTCTAAACAAGATAAAATTAAGAAATAGATAGGGAAAAAAATGAAATCTAATTATTGTGGTGAAATTACATCATTAAATTTAAATGAAGAGGTTACAATTTGTGGCTGGATCCACAGAAGAAGGGATCATGGTGGAGTAATATTTCTTGATGTAAGAGATATAAAAGGTATATGTCAAGCAGTTGTCAATCCTGATAATCAACAATCTTTTCAACTAGCTGAAACCATAAGAAATGAATTTGTTGTTCAGATCAGTGGAATTGTTCGAAGCAGGCTTGAAGGAACAGTTAACAAAAATATGCATACAGGTGAAATTGAAATTGAAGTAAAAAATATAAATATCTTAAGCAAAGCAAATACTCCTGTATTTCCAATAGATGAATATCAAGAAGTTAATGAAGATGTGAGATTAAAAAACAGAGTTCTGGATCTCCGAAGGCCTGAAATGAACGAAAGAATTATTACAAGATCTAAAATTACCTCTCTAGTACGAAATTATTTAGACAAAAATGGCTTTCATGAGATAGAGACACCAATCTTAACAAAAGCTACTCCAGAAGGTGCAAGAGATTATATTCTCCCCAGTAGAGTTCAACCTGGAAGCTTTTATGCTTTGCCTCAATCTCCTCAACTTTTTAAGCAGTTGCTTATGATAGGTGGGCTTGATAAATATTATCAGATTGCAAGATGTTTCCGAGATGAAGATTTAAGAGCTGATAGACAACCAGAATTTACACAGATTGATATTGAAGCATCATTTGTAGATCAAGATGAGATAATCGAATTAAGTGAAAAAATGATTAAAAAAATCATTAAAGAATTTTGCAATGAAAAACTAGATAAATTTGCGGTAATAGATTGGCATAAGGCAATGCATGATTATGGCTGTGATAAGCCAGATCTTAGAATACCTTTAAAGCTAATAGAGGTTTCAGAACTTGTAAAAGAAGAAGAATTTAAAGTCTTCTCTGAACCAGCAAGAAAATTAAATTCAAGAGTAGTTGCTCTAAAAGTCCCAAAAGGAAATTCACTTTCTAGAGGACAAATAGATGATTACACTAAATTTGTTTCTAAACTGGGCGCAAAGGGTTTGGCATATATAAAAATAAATAATGTTGAAGATTTTGAAAATGGCATTCAATCTCCAATTTTAAAGTTTTTAAATAATAAAACGGTTAAAAATATTATTAAAAATTTAGAGGCTGAAACTGGAGATTTAATATTTTTTGGAGCTGGTTCGTCAGCTGTTGTAAATCTATCAATGAGCAGCCTTATTAAAAAACTAGGAGAAGATTTAAATTTATATGTAACTAAGTGGGCACCTTGTTGGATTATAAATTTTCCTATGTTTGAATTAAACAATGAAGGTAACCTGACTCCACTTCATCATCCTTTCACATTACCAAAATGCTCGAAAAAAGATATTTTAGAAAAACCAGAAGATGCAATTGCTCATGCTTATGATGTTGTATTAAATGGTTACGAGATCGGTGGAGGGTCACTAAGAATATATGATAAGAGTATGCAACAGACAATCTTTGATATTTTGAACATTACTAAAGAGGATGCAGAGAATAAATTTGGATTTCTTTTAAGAGCTCTTTCATCGGGGTGTCCACCTCATGGAGGAATTGCTTTTGGGCTAGATAGAATTGTTATGTTGGTATCTGACACCACTAATATTAGAGATGTTATAGCATTTCCAAAAACTCAAAGTGCGACATGTTTGCTAACAGATGCGCCAAGTAAAGTTGAAAAAAAACAACTTGAAGAACTTAAAATAAAAAGCATATTTAAGGAAGAATAATCTATGGCTGGTCATTCAAAATGGGCAAATATAAAGCATAGAAAAGCAAGGCAAGATGCCTCCAGAGGTAAAGTTTGGACAAAAGTTATTAGAGAAATCACAGTTGCAGCTAAAGACGGCCCTGATCCAAACGACAACCCAAGACTAAGATTGGCACTAGAAAAAGCAAATACTGCAAATATGCCTAAAGATAATATTAAAAGAGCGATTGAAAAAGGTTCAGGGACTGGCGAATCAGGAGCTCTAGAAGAAATTATATTTGAGGGTTATGGTCCTGGTGGGGTTGCAATCTTAGTTGAAACTATGTCGGACAATAGAAATAGAACAGTTTCAGATGTAAGACATGCTTTCTCAAAGTTTGGTGGTAATCTCGGTACGGATGGATCAGTTTCATATCTATTTAAAAAACTTGGAATAATTCATATAAGCAAAGACTTTTCTGAAGAGAAACTAATGGAAATAGTTATTGAATCAGGTGCTGACGATGTTACTCAAGAAGAAGATTTTTATGAAGTAACTACTGAGTCCAATAATTTCAATAAAGTTTTAGATGTCTTTAAACATTATGAGGTTAATTATATAAATGCTGAATTAACCCTGAGAGCTGAAACCTCTATAAATCTTGATGAAGAAATGTCTGAAAAAGTTTTCAATATTATGGAGTTTATGGATAATCTTGATGATGTACAAGAAGTTCATACAAATGGTGAATTTCCAGAAGACTTTGAGGTTAAAGGTTAATTTTGTCAATCAACTCAAGAAATAAAGGTGCTGCATTTGAGAGACAGATTGCTAATGCGTTGATAGAAGATTTAAATTTAAAAAATCCTGTTAAAAGGATATTAGAGCAAACAAGAACAAAGGAACTGCCAGACCTTATGCTAGGCAGTTGGTGTATTGAATGCAAGGCTTATGGCACTGGTGCAGAACCTAGACCAGACTGGTGGGAACAGGTTATAGCATCATCCAAGACTAATGGATTAAAACCTGCACTTGTATATAAATTTAATAATAGACCAATAAAAGTTCGTATTTTAGCTTGCTCAATTAATAGCAGAATTAAGAATGATTTAGTTACAGTTGATCTTTTGTGGCCAGATTTTATACAAATTATATTAGAGTTATTTCAAGAGGATATTGAATTACATGAACGAACATATCAAGTGTGATGACCTTAAACAAAAAATTTTTATAGAGGATACAGACTTTCAAGGAGTTGTATATCACGCAAATTATTTAAAATTTTTTGAAAGAGCTAGATCTAATTTTTTATCAAAAGTGGGAGTTTCACAGAAGGAGCTAAGAAACCAGGATAAAGCATTCGTAGTAAAGAGCATTGAACTTGATTACCTTAACTCAGCTGTGCTCGGAACTGAAATAATTGTCGAATCTTATGTAGAAAAAAAATCAAAAGCAAGATTTGTTTTCTATCAAAAAGTTTTAAATAAAAATGATAATAAAATTCTTGTATCCGGAAGAGTTGAGGTATGTTTTATAAATTTGTCTACAAAAAAACCAATAAAATTTCCTGATGAATTATTATCAAATCTCACATAGAATAAATTATGGATGAAATATCAGTTTTAAATCTTTTCTTAGAGGCTGGCTTAGTTGTAAAAATTGTTATGACATTACTTTTTGTTGCGTCAATTTTATCTTGGATAGTTATTATTGAAAGATACAATTTTTTTACAAAAATAAAAAATCTTAATAACGAATTTCTTAAAAATTTTTGGAACAATAAAGACCTTACTTTGCTTTATAAGGACTTGTCAGACAATGATTTTCTGTATGGCTCTATGAATTTATTCAAGAATTCTTATGACGAATTCCAAGATATAAATACAAACAAAACAATTTCAGAACTAGATCTTGAAGGTATTAATAGAATAATGAGAGTGTCAATTGCATCTGACGAGGAAGAAATGAATAAGCATTTATCATTCCTTGCTAATGTTGGTTCTGTTAGCCCCTATGTTGGTTTGCTTGGAACAGTTTGGGGAATTATGACTTCGTTTCAAGGACTATCTGATGCAACACAAGCTACTATTAATGCAGTTGCTCCAGGTATTTCTGAAGCCTTAATTGCTACTGGAATGGGTTTATTTGCAGCAATTCCTGCAGTCGTGGCATTTAATAAATTTACTTCAGAATCAGAGTCTATTAGTCAAAGTACAATGATTTTTGCAGAAGAACTAGCCAGTATTTTTTATAAGCAATCAACTAAAAAATAATGATTTATAGGCTTGCAAAAAAGAAAAATCTTAAAGCTGAAATAAATGTTGTTCCATACATAGATGTGATGCTTGTTCTTTTGATTATATTTATGGTTTTATCACCTCTTTTAATTCAAGGAATTGAAGTTAATTTACCTCAAACAGACACAACAAAAATGTCAGTACAAAATGAACCGTTAGTAATATCGATTGATAAAAATGGAAATTATTTTATTAATGTTGGGGATGAATCGCTTTCAATAGACTTAGAAGAGCTAAAAAGAAAATCAAAAGTAATCTATGATGCAAATCCAGAAGTAGAAGTAGTTTTTCAAAATGATAAAGATGTAGCATTTGAGTATGTAGCAAAAGCAATGGCATCAATTCAGAGTATTGGAATTTCTAATATAGGAATCGTAACTTCTGGCTATGAGAATTAATAAAACTTATTTTGAAGCCTCTTTTGTATCATTTTTAATACATGCCTTAATTCTTTTATATCTTCTTGGTTTCTTTTATTCTGAGTCTAAACAGACATCAATATTAACTAAGCCGATAAACGTAAGTTTGATTTATAAAGATCAATCTGGAGTAAAAAAAAATATACCTATCAAAAAGATTATCGAACCACAAAAAATTGAGTTATCAGAAGCAATTAACAAAAATGAGACTTCTACAGAATCTATCTCATTCGATTTGCTATTAAACACAATTGGTTTTGATGAGCTTTTAAAAGAAGACAACCTAATCTCTGAGAGAATAGAACAAAATGAAATTGATTTATACTCTTCCTTGATAGTAAAAAATATCCAAGAAGCTTGGCGAAAACCAATTAATATTCAAGATGGATTAATCTGTAATTTAAGACTTACAATTAATAAAAATGGCAGAGTTCTTAACGTTAACCTTATAAAAAGTAGCGGGAACATAAGGTTTGATAATTCTGCGATTAAAGCAGTTCAAAGAGTTGAGACTTTTAGTTTCTTTAATCAAATTTCAGCTAGTCTTTTTGCATCTAACTTTAGAACAGTAATTCTAAAATTCAATCCATCATGAATAGAATAATTTTTTTACTAATATTCTCTAATATCTTAATTTCTGAACTTACCTTAGAGGTTACTCAGGGTACAGATGATCCTTATAGGGTTGCATTAGTAACGTTTAATGGAGACGCCAAAATAGTCAATGAAATAAATTCAGTTATTAGAAATAATCTTATAAGATCTGGCGAGTTTAATATTTTTGAAGATGATGATTTATTATCAGTACCTAAAAATGAAAATGAAATAATTTATAACGATTTTAAGATTCTTAATATTGATTATCTTGTTTTTGGAGAGGTTTTCATTGATGGAAATAGCAATTCAGTAGAATACAAAGTTTTTGATATTAAAAGGGGTACTCAGGTAAGAAACTCAACTGTTTTTGGAATTCCAAATAGAAATAGACAATTAGCACATTATGTTGCCGATGGTATTTATGAAGAAATAACCGGTATAAAGGGAATATCAGCTACAAAAATTTTATATGTTACTGAGAAAGATAATTTCAATCTGGTTATTTCAGATGCTGATGGAAAGAATGAACAACTATTGCTTTCAAGCTCAGAACCAATAATTTCACCAACATGGTCTCCTGATTCGAAAAAGGTTGCATATGTATCATTCGAAACTGGTATGGCTAAGGTGTATATTCAAGATATAGCTTCTGGTGAAAGGGAGGTAGTGATAGAAAACTCAAAGCAAATAAGTTCACCAGCATGGTCTCCAGATGGAAAATTTTTATCTTTAACAATGTATCAGGATGGTAATGCTGAAATTTATATATTGAACTTAAAAAATAAAAACCTTACCAGATTAACAAATCATTATAGTATTGATACTGAATCAGTATGGTCACCAAGAGGAACCAAAATTATGTTTACTTCAGGTCGGTCAGGATCTCCTCAACTATATGAAATAAATTTAAGAAAATTTAATTCAAAACCAAAGAGGATTACTTTTGATGGAAATTACAATGCTAAAGGATCTTATTTACCAAATAATGAGGGGATAGTTTTTGTTCATAGAAGCAAAGATCAGTTTCAGATTGCACTTAAATACTTTAATGAAAATTTTGTTAGAACTCTTACAAACTCAATGATGGATGAATCACCTAGTATTTCTCCCAACGGAAATGTTATAGTTTATGCAGTAAAAATTAATGGAACTGGGATGCTCGCTGGTGTTACTTTAAGTGGAGCAAAATTTATTTTACCTGCTTCTGAAGGTGCTGTTCGTGAACCATCTTGGTCAAGTTTTTTGAGATAATTTAAGGAGTTATTTATGCAGTATTCAAAAATTAATTTTCATTTTTTATTTTTTTTAATTTTTTTAACCTCATGTTCAAGTATGAATGTTTCTCAGGAAAAAGTTTATTCTGAGGATGTAAGAACTGTTCAAGCATCATTGAGCAGTTCTGAGATTAGTTATGATAGCGAGGCAATTTTTGCAAATGCAATAATTTATTTTGAGTTTGATAAATCAAACCTCACTTCTAAATCTCTTCAAACATTGAAAAGCACGGTTAACGCATTAGAAGAAAATCCTGCAATTGGATTAACTTTATCTGGTCATGCTGATGAAAGAGGAACCCGTGAATATAATTTAGCTTTAGGTCAAAGACGTGCAGAAACCGTAGCTGAATACTTAATACTTAATGGTATTAATAAGAGCAGAATCACTGTAAAAAGCTATGGTGAAGAAATGCCTGCAATGTTGGGTCAAAATGAGAAAAGTTATGCAAAGAATAGAAGAGTTGAGATAAATTAATTAATGAATATTAAATTTTCTTTGCCATTTCTATTACCTATTATTTTTTTTCACGTTGCTGTTCAAGCTGATGATAATGAAGATATAAAAACTGATATTTTATTTTTAAAAATACAGGAGCTTGAGACAGAAATTGCAGAATTAAGGGATAGAGTTGAGTCTCAGAATTATTTAATTGAAAAATTAATCAATGAATCTTTAGAAGTTGCTGAAAATAACTCTTCAAACATTGATGATCTGAATTTAGGGTCAGATATTAAATTTAAAGGTATTGAAGATCCTAAAAGCGAAGACCAAATTTATAATGGAGCAATTACAGCATTAGAAAATCAAGAATACGATAGAGCTTATAATCTTTTTAACTACTTTGTAAGTAATTTTGATAATGCAGAAAAAAATCCATTAGCATATTTTTGGTTAGGTGAAATTTCTTTTATTAATGATGATCTAGAAAATGCAAATAAATTTTATTTGGAGCTAATAAATTCATTTCCAAATCATTATAGGGTTCCACTTTCACACAAGAAGATTGGCGACATCTACATGAAAAAAGGTGATGCTAATATGGCTTCAAATAAATATAATTTTGTTATCAGGCAATATCCGAACAATACTGCATCTTCTTTAGCCTTGCAGATATTGAAAAATATGGAATAATCACCATCTTTATTTATGTATTACCCTGGGTCGCTAGCTCAGCTGGTAGAGCAGTTGGCTTTTAACCAATTGGTCACAGGTTCGAATCCTGTGCGACCCACCATTTTTAGGGCATAATATTTTGATGTTTTTCTTAAGAAACCTCTTTCTTAATTTCAGAACCTCTTTTACTTTTGATGCATTCAAAGGAGGTTTTTTATTCTTTTTAGTTCTATCTTCATGGTATATTTTGCGACCAGTCAGAAATGAAATGGCAGTTTCAAATGTTAATGAATTGCCATACCTTTTAGGCGCCGGTGCTCTAGCTATGCTATTGTTAAATCCACTATACTCATGGATTGCAAGCAGAACCAATCTTAAAAAAATAGTTTTTTATTGCTACTCTTTTTTTATAACTAATTTAATTTTTTTTATTTTCTCATGGAGAGTTTTTGATCTGAGTAACTCAATATGGTTAGAAAGAGTTTTTTATGTTTGGAGTAATGTATTCTCATTTTTTATAGTATCGATTTTCTGGGTTGTGATAATTAATTTATTCAGAGATCTAAAAACTAGAAATTTCTATGGAGTAATTATGGCAGGTGGATCTTTAGGAGCATTCTTTGGATCTTCAATCACCAACCAATTATCAGGATCATTTAATGAATTTGGTTTAGAGTTTTTTAGTATTTTTTCAGCAATATTTTTATTTTTAGCAATGTTATTTGCAATTCAAATGATAAATAAATCAAAGCCTATGAATAAGCTCCAGCTTAAAAATGTTGGAGGAGGTAGTCTTGACGCTATAAAAAACTCCATCAAAAAAAGTGAAATAAGAAATATTTCATTATATGTTTGGATATGGACTGGGCTTATGACTGTCCAATGGATAACAGCTGCAAATATTGTTGAGTCTTGGTCACAAGATCCTCAAGAAAGAATAGAGTTTTTTTCTCTTATTGAGCAAATTATTTCTCCATTAACATTTATATTTCAGGTTTTTTTAACAAACATAATTATTCAGCGCATTGGTATTAAAAATATCTTGTTAATGTATGGATTTATTTTTATGATAACTTTTGTAGCATATGGATTTGTTCCATCTATAACTATTGTGGCAGTTGTCCAAATATTTCTTAGAGTATTTGAATATGCAATCAATAAACCAACAAGAGAAATAATATTTAGTTCATTGCAAAAAGATGACAGATATAAGTCATCAGTCTTCATTGATACCTTTATTTCTAGATTTGGTGATTTGACGGGTAGTAGCATTGTAGCAATTGGAAAATTGACTACAGTTGCAGCAAATATGTTTCCTCTTTTTACTATTCCAATAGCTGCCTATATTTCACTTTTAGGAATCAAGATATCAAAACAAACCAAAATTAAAGACCTCTAGATGCGTTTAAAACTTTTTTAATGTCTACAATTTTTGTCATTATCCTCTCAGAAACTTGAAAATTATTTTGAGTTAGCTGAAGAGCAAATTCTAGCTGATTTAATGCTTTTTCATTTTGGCCTAAAAGTAAAAAATACTCAGCCCTACTTTGATGATAGCCAACTATATTTTGACCTGCTCTTTGAATTTCAGATAATAATAGCCACAATTCAGGATCTCTATTTTTTCTAATGAGTTGGTCTCTTATGATTTCTTCAGCTTCAAATTTTTTCCCAATTCTTAGAAGAATTTTAGATTTTGATATTGATAATGGATAATTTCTTGGAGAAATATCAAGTAGTTTATTTACCAAATTTAATGCATCATTATATTTGCCTGCAGCCTCTAAAATATCAACCTTTGTGTTATTAAGAACAAGATTTTTAGGATATTTTGCAACAAGTTGATTAATTAGTTTTATGCTTTCTGAATAATTATTATTATTACTATGCGAGAGGGCTAATCCGTAATAATTTGCATCTGATGGATTACTTTGAATTCTAGCATTGAAAATTCTTATCGCATTTGAGGGAATATTTTCATAATAGACTTCAAGTCTTGATTTCATTAATGCAAATTCAAGAGTATCTTTCTTAGTATTTTCACTTGAAATATTCTCTGCTGCATTAAATGCATCACTTATTCTTGATGATGATAAAGGATGAGTTAGTAAAAATTCAGGTGGAAGATCGCCAGAAAGCCTTCTCATACTATTCATATTTTCAAACATCTCTCCCATTGATTTTGGATCATATCCTGCATTTACAAGATTCATAAAACCAACTCTGTCAGCTTCTTTTTCAAATAACCTGCTATATCTTAAATTCTGCGATTGAAGAATAGCAGGACCAACAGCCATAGCATTTGGATTATTGCTTATCAATGCAATTGCAATCGAGGAAACCAAAACCAGTGTTGATGCTAAATTAGTATCTTGAGATTTCAGAACATTCCTAGCAAAGTGCCTTTGACTTAAATGAGCAAGTTCATGTGCCAATACTGATGAAAATTGTCCTTCATTATCTGAATTTAGAAATAAACCACCATTAATACCTATTACCCCTCCAGGAGCTGCAAAAGCATTTAAAGAGTCATCATCTATAAGAAGTATTGAGAAATACCTATCTTCGACCTGACTATACTCAGATAATCTATATATAAGGTGTTCAGTATAGTCAAATATAATTGGATCTGATATTAAAGGTGCCTGAGAATACACTTGTTTAAGAAACATTTCACCGATTGCTTTTTCCTGCGCTGCTGAAACTGCGCCTGAAACTCTATCACCCAAGACTGGCAGTTTAATATCATTTGAAGAAGTATCATCTGAAGAAATAAACCCAGTGATAAATATAGAAATTGTTATAAATATTTTAAATAACATATTATTTTAATTACTAAATTTAATATTAGAACAAATAAATCATTATAAGTTTTATTATCTTTATTTTTTTTAAAACTGTCTAAAAATTCTTTTTTTAAACAAATCTTATATAATGATCATCTTTATATGATAGAACATTTAAGTAATTTCTTTAAACGCATTTTTAGTAATGAGGAAACAGTTGTTTTTACTCTAATAATAATTTTGACATTACTCATTTTTAGTTTTTTTGCTGCTGTTCTTACTCCATTTATAGTTAGCATTATTGTTGCTTATTTATTGGTCGGTCTTCAAAAAAACATTGTTTCGTATAATCTTTCAGAATTTTCGGCAAGTATTATATCTTTTTCTATTTTTATAGTCGTCGGTGCGGCAATGTTTACATGGCTTATCCCTCTACTTTATGTTCAATTACAATCATTTGTTCTTGACATACCAAGACTTTTTAATGATTTTTTAAATTTTGTATCAACTGTTCCAGCTGCATTTCCTGAACTAGTTGACTCAGATCAAATATCAGTTTTTTTCCAAGCAGTTTCATCTGAATTATCTTCAATAACACAAAACTTGGTTAAATCTTCAATTGCTGGAATTCAAAGCACAATTACAATTCTTTTATACATTATTTTATTTCCTATTCTTGTTTATTTTTTTCTTTTTGATAGAAAAAATATTGTTGAGGGATGTTTAAAAATAATACCTGGTGACAGGGAAATGCTATCAAAGGTATGGCAAGAGATGGATATTCAGTTAAGTAATTACGTCCGAGGTAAAGTTGTAGAAATAATTATTGTCGCAATAGCTGCTGCATTATTATTTTTCTTCTTTGATTTAAATTATGGTGCTCTATTGGCTGTTCTAGTAGGTTTATCAGTACTTATTCCATTCGTTGGCGCATTCTTGGTAACAATTCCAATTGTAATAATTGGATTATTACAGTTTGGCCTTGGAACTCAATTTTATCTTTTGGTAGGTCTATATATGTTACTTCAATTTATTGATGGCAATCTGCTTGTGCCTTTAATTTTTTCAGAAGCAGTTAAGTTACATCCAATAATAATTATTCTTGCTGTATTTATATTTGGAAGTATGTTTGGATTTTGGGGTGTGTTCTTTTCAATTCCGTTAGCAACATTTATAAAAGCAGTATGGAATGCATGGCCAGGACTTCAAAAAAATCATGAACACTAAGCTATGTCTGCTTTTAATTATAAGCTCACTAAATTTAATGAGTAGCGAAAACTTTGGAATAGTTGTTCATGGTGGTGCAGGAGTTTTATCTGGACTTAGTAAGGAACAACAAAAGATAATTGAAGAAAAAGTTTCTGAAACAGTTATATCTGCATACAAAATGCTTGAACAAGGAGGGTCAAGCATTGATATAGTCGAATATGCTGTATCTGAATTTGAAGATTCACCTTTATT
This sequence comes from Gammaproteobacteria bacterium, assembly GCA_002721465.1. Lineage (GTDB taxonomy): Bacteria > Pseudomonadota > Gammaproteobacteria > Magnimaribacterales > D2472 > SAR86A. Next base: position 87,610 of record PBKO01000007.1, read on the forward strand.
TAATGCTGGGAGGGGGTCAGTTTACAATGCTAATGAAATTCAAGAAATGGATGCATCAATCATGCATGGAAAGAATAGATCTGCTGGAGCAGTAGCTTCTGTTAAAAAAATAAAAAATCCTATTAAGCTTGCAAGAAAAATTTCAGAATATACTGAACATGTCTTATTGATTGGAGATGGTGCAGAATCTTTTGCACAATCAATTGGTGAAACTATTGTAGACCCTAGCTACTTTTATTCTGAAAAAAATCTTCTTCGATTAAGAAAACAAAAAAAATTAACTTCTCATGACAACATAATTCAAGATAAAATTGGAACTGTTGGCGCTGTTGCTCTTGATAAAATGGGTAATATATCAGCTGGAACTTCTACTGGTGGTATGACAAATAAAATGCCTGGAAGGGTTGGTGATTCTCCTTTAATTGGAGCAGGCACTTGGGCCCAAAATGATGTGTGTGGAGTATCTTCAACGGGCCACGGAGAATTTTTCATTAAGTATCAAGTTGCTAAAGAAGTCTGTACTAGAATAGAATATTTAGGACAATCACTAAATGAAGCTTCATCAAAAGTTATAGGCGAACTTTATGACATTGGAGCAAGTGGAGGATTAATAGCAATTGATAAATCTGGAAATGTTGCAATGCCTTTTAATACCCAGGGTATGATAAGAGGAAGTTTAACTAATAAATCTAAACTAAATATAGCAATTTATTAAAGCTCTTTCACAGCAGCAAGAACCTCTTCAACATGCCCTTTAACCTTTACTGATCTCCATTCTTTTACAATAACTCCCTTTTCATTAATGAGAAAAGTTGACCTATCTACTCCAATATATTGCTTCCCATACATCGATTTCATTTTCATAACATCAAAAGCTTTGCACATTTTTTCATCTGGATCTGATAATAACTCAAATGGAAAGGATTGTTTTTCTTTAAAATTATTGTGAGATTTGACACTATCTCTTGATACACCAAGAATCTCAGTATTTAGTTTTTTAAATTTTTTAAAATTATCTCTAAAGTCTTGACCCTCTATAGTACAACCAGGAGTACTATCTTTAGGATAAAAATAAACAACCACATTTTTTCCAATAAAATCTGTGTTTGATAATTTTATATCACCTGAACAATCACCTGAGAATTTAGGGCATTTTTTGCCAACAAGTTTTTTTTCCATTATTTTTCCTTACAAATAAATTTATAATATAGTGTATAGTCATATTTTTACTTATTTATAAAATGATGCAAGCCTTAAATGGAAGTTTAGTCGCTCTAATTACACCTATGTTAGAAAGTGGTGGGATTGATTTTTCTTCACTTGGCAAACTTATAGATTGGCATATCAATGAAGGAACAAATGGCATAGTTTCTGTTGGAACAACTGGTGAATCAGCAACAGTGAATATAGAAGAGCATGTAAAAATCATTGAATATACTGTAAAACACGTAAATAAAAGAATACCTGTGATTGCTGGAACTGGAGCTAATTCAACCAGTGAAGCAAGAGACCTTACTCAGCAAGCATGTGCTCTCGGCGCAGATTTTGCCCTCATAGTTACGCCTTATTATAATAAGCCTACTCAGAAAGGATTAATCAAACACTATATAGAGCTAGCTGAATCAGCTGATCTACCACAAATACTATACAATGTGCCATCAAGAACTGCATGTGACTTGTTACCATCAACTGCAAGTATTCTGTCTGATCACAAAAATATAGTTGGGATTAAAGAAGCTGTTAGTGAAAAGGAAAGAATAAAAGAACTTTTAGCTATTGGCAGATCTAAAGGAAATTTTAAAATTTATTCTGGTGATGATCCAACATTCTTTGATTTTCTTAAAATGGGAGGAGATGGTGTGATCTCAGTAGCTGCGAATGTAATTCCAAAATCAATTTCAAGTATTTGTAGATTTGTTAGAGAAAATAATATCAATGAAGCAAAAAAATTGAATGAAGCAAATAATAATTTATATGAACTATTATTTATAGAATCAAACCCTATACCAGTTAAATGGATGGCATATAAAATGGGTCTTACTGAAAATTCTATAAGGCTCCCACTAACAAAGCTTGATAAACAATATCAAGAAAACATAATTACAGAAATGCTAAAATTAAAAATGATATGAAAGTTTTTTTAGTATTCATAATTTTTTTGTCCTCTTGTTCATTTATCAATGGACCAGAGGGTTATTTCCCAGATAAAAAAAATGACTTTTTAAAAGAAAAAATTGAAGAAGACATTGCATTACCTGGATCCTTATCAGAACCAAGCACTGAAAACCATTACCCAGTTATAGACCTTGAACAAATTGAAGAAAATTTGGATGTGCCTAAACCAAGGCAAATTTTTGCTTCATCTGGAAATAGCTCTGTTCAACTCAGAAGACTTGGAGAATTAATGTGGATTTATATAGAAACATTGCCATCTACTTCCTGGCCAATCTCAAAAAACTATTGGGAAACATCTGTTTATGATGTAATAGAGGCTGATCCAAATTTAGGCGAGATTATTATTGATTTTGATCAAAATAATAACTTACTCATGAAGGTTGAGCATGGAATAAAAGAAGCATCCACAGAATTATTTTTATATCAAGTAAACAAACAAGACCAAACAATTGAGAGTAACCCAGAATTTATTCAAGATGAGATGGAAAAAATTGTTGAGTATTTTGCAGATTCTATAAGTAATTTTTCAGGAACTTCATTGGCAGCACAAAATCTAAATGAAATGAAGAAAGCTAGTATTTTTTCAGAAGGTGGACGAACAGTCATTGCTTTAGACCTTTCATACGAGAGAGCTTGGTCATCAGTAAACAAGGCATTAAATGAAGCAAACATTGTTACTAATGATAGAGACAGAAGCAAAGGTATTTTTTATGTTAGTTACGCTAAAGAAGAAGAAAGTCGCTTTTTCGGATTATTTGGTAGGAATAACAAAGACAACTCTATATCAAATCAACAAATTGCATTTGGAGAAGAATCAGAATTTGAAATTTCAATATCTGAAGAAAATGATAAAACTTTTGTGAGAGCTGTTTCAAAAAGTGGTAATATTGAAGAGTCTGAGCAGCTTTTATCGAAAATAAATGAATCATTAAGCTAATGAATAAATTAAAAGAAATCACAAAAGGAAAAGCTAAATCCATGTTTACTACTGATAATAGTGAACACTTGATTATGCATTTTAGCGATGATACTTCTGCTTTTGATGGAAAGAAAAAAGAAGCACTTTTAGGAAAAGGTGCTGTGAATAACCAGTTCAATGCTTTCATTATGGAACATTTAGAAAATAATGGAATTGAGACCCACATGGTTGAAATTATTGATGGCACTGATTCGTTAGTTTATAAACTTGATATGTTTCCAATCGAATGCGTAATAAGAAATAGAGCAACTGGTTCAATATGCAGACGTCTAGGTACGGAAGATGGACTAGTTCTTGAAAAACCGTTATTTGAATTTTTTTTGAAAGATGATGAACTTGGAGATCCATTAATTAATGACGAACATATAATTTCTTTCGGATGGGCAAAAAATGATCATATTATTAAAATGAAAGAAATCACTTATATGGTAAATGAAATTTTATCTAAACTATTTATAGAATCTGGACTAATCCTAGTAGACTTTAAAGTTGAATTTGGTCTATATAAGAACAAAATACTACTTGCTGATGAGTTCACTCCAGATGGATGTAGGCTATGGGATTCTAAAACATTAAAAAAAATGGATAAGGATAGATTTAGACAAGGTCTAGGTGGAGTAGTGGAGTCTTATCATCAAGTAGCAGACAGATTGGGTATGAAAATTGAAACTTGACTAAAATAGTCAGGTATTTATAATCTATCCGTGAAATTAACTACAAAAAGCAGATATGCAGTTAGTGCACTTGCTGAATTAAACTTTTTGCAGTCTTCTGGACCCGTTTCTTTAAGTGATATTTCTTTGAGTCAAAATATAGATATCTCTTATTTAGAACAGATCTTCAGAAAACTAAGAATAGCTGGAATCGTTAAGAGCATTAGAGGAAGAAATGGTGGATACTTGTATGCCAAGGATCCGTCCAGTGTTTCAATAAAAGAAATAATGCATGCAGTTGATGAGATACTTGACGCTACTAAATGCAACGGGACGTCTTCATGCCATAACGGTAAGAAGTGTAACTCTCATGATTTATGGGATCAACTTAACAACATAGTAGAAGATTACCTTGAAAAAATAACGATCAACAGTCTTGTAGAATCAAATAAATGCCCATATATTAAGGTTAAAGAGATAAATTAGATGAGCACACAATCAACAATTTACCTAGATTACGCATCAACTACTCCTGTTGACCCAAGAGTTGCGTCAAAAATGATGGAATTTTTGACTCCTGATGGTGAGTTTGGTAATCCTGCTTCAAGATCACATAGATTTGGATGGAAGGCTGATGAAGCTGTTGAAGAAGCAAGGTCTCATGTTTCAGGTCTTGTAAACTGTGATCCAAGGGAAATTGTTTGGACATCTGGTGCTACCGAAGCTGATAATCTTGCAATCAAAGGTGTTGCAAGATTTTATAAGTCAAAAGGCAATCATATTATTACATCTAAGATTGAGCATAAAGCTGTCTTAGATCCTTGTAGACAATTGGAAAGAGAAGGATTTGAAGTTACTTATCTTGATCCAAACGAAAAAGGTGTGATAACTCCTGAAGTTATAAAATCTGCAATTCAAGAAAACACAATACTTGTATCTATTATGCATATTAATAATGAGCTTGGCACGGTGAATGATATTGGAAAAATTGGAGACATTACCAGAGATAATGGAATTCTTTTTCATGTAGACGCTGCTCAAAGTACAGGAAAAATAAACATCGACTTAAAAAATTTAAATGTTGATTTAATGTCTTTTTCTGCTCACAAAACATATGGTCCAAAAGGTATAGGAGCTTTATATGTTAGAAGAAAACCTAGAGTTAGGTTAGAGGCACTTATTCATGGTGGCGGTCACGAAAGAGGAATGAGATCAGGCACTCTTGCAACTCATCAAATTGTAGGCATGGGCGAAGCATTTAGGATTGCTAACGTTGAAATGGAAAGTGATTGTGAAAAGGTTTCTGAATATCATGAGCAATTCCTAAACAGAGTTAAAGAAATTGACCATGTATATATAAATGGCGATCTTAAAAACAAAGTTCCTAATATTTTAAATGTAAGTTTCAACTTTGTTGAAGGAGAGTCATTAATCATGGGTCTAAAAGATATTGCAGTTTCTTCTGGCTCGGCTTGTACATCAGCTAGCCTTGAGCCTTCCTATGTTTTAAGAGCGTTAGGAAGAAAAGATGAACTTGCTCATAGCTCCATAAGGTTTTCATTTGGAAGATTTACAAATGATGATGATGTTAATAATACTCTAGAAATTCTAGGTAATGTAGTTCATAGATTAAGAGAATTATCTCCATTATGGGAGATGCATTTAGATGGAATTGACCTTGATACAGTAGAGTGGAAACTTCATTAGGAGAACAATATGGCATATAGCAAAAAAGTTGTAGAAAAATTTGAAAATACTATTAATAATCCTGAAGCTTTTAAGGTTGGCAGATTCGATCCAAAGGAATTAAATGTTGGTACTGGAATGGTCGGTGCACCAGCGTGCGGTGATGTAATGAAACTGCAAATTAAATGCGAGCCGAAAGGAAATACACACGTTATAAAGGATGTGAAATTTAAAACATATGGTTGTGGTTCAGCAATAGCATCTTCAAGTGAGTTAGTTGAAATGCTCATTGGCAAGACTCTTGAAGAAGCAAAAGCAATTAAAAATATTCAAATTGTTGAGGCTTTAGAATTACCTCCTATTAAAATTCATTGTTCTGTCCTTGCAGAAGACTCAATAAAACAAGCAATAGAAGATTACGAGTCGAAACAGTAGATTTATGGAAAGTATTAACTCTAATAAACTAAACTTTTCTAAAAGCGCCTTAAATCATTTTAATGATGCTTTAATGCAAAGAGGTAAAGGCAATGGTATCAAACTTGGCATCAAAAAAGCAGGCTGTTCTGGCTATGAATACACTTTTGAATATGTTGATAATATTGATGAAACTCTTATTAATGTAAATGCAAATAGTGATCTTAATATATATGTTGATTCAGATAGTATGCCGTTCCTCAAAGGCAGTCTGATTGACTACATCGACGATGGTCTCAATAAAGGTATAAAATTCATAAACCCAAATGCTAAGGCGGTTTGTGGATGTGGCGAAAGTTTTACTTTATAAATTATGGCAAAAATAAAAATCTGGCCCCATGAGGAAATCTGCCCCAATGGAGTAGAAATAGAATCACGTCCAGATGAAACCATTTGTGAAGCTGCTCTTAGAAATAACATAAAAATTGAGCATGCTTGCGAAATGTCATGTGCATGCACAACATGTCATTGTATTATAAGAAAGGGTTTTGAGAGTTTAGATGAGGCAAGTGATACAGAAGAAGATTTGCTTGATAAAGCATGGGGTCTCGAACAAACCTCCAGATTAAGCTGTCAAGCCATTCCTCCCGTAGATGAGGATATTGAAATCGAGCTTCCAAAATATAACATTAATATGGTTTCGGAAGATCATTAATGAACAAAATCGACTGGGTAGATGTAATCGATATTTCAATTGAACTATTTGAAAAATTTCCTGATATTGATCCACAGTGGATTAGTTTTCCAGATTTACATAGTAAAGTGTGTGCATTAGATAATTTTATTGGCGATCCAAAGAAATCAAATGAAAAAATACTTGAAGCTATTCAGATGCATTGGATAGAAGAATATCAATAAGTCTAATATAATACTGCATATTTTTTATATTAAGCTATGAGCATTGAAAAAACATTGTCAATAATTAAACCTGACGCAGTTAGCAAGAATATTATTGGAAAAATTATAACTAGGTTTGAAGATAACGGATTATACCTCGTAGCTGGTAAGCTCTTACATCTTTCCGATGATGATGCAGGTGGTTTTTATCAAGAGCATAAAGGTAAACCTTTTTATGAAGATCTTATTAAATTTATGACATCAGGACCGGTTTTTATCCAAGTTTTAGAGGGCGAGGATGCAATTAAAAAAAACAGAGAATTAATGGGTGATACTGATCCTACAAGGGCAATAAAAGGAACAATTAGGGCTGATTTTGCAAATAGCATAGATGCAAATGCAGTTCATGGGTCTGATTCTCAAACAAGTGCTATCAGGGAGATTGAGTACTTCTTTAAAGCTGAAGAAGTATTGAATAAGTAAATTGTCTCAAAAAAAGAATCTTTTAGGCCTGTCTCAAGATTCGCTAGAAAAATTTTTTCAAAAAATAAATGAGCCAAAATTTAGGGCTAAGCAGCTCACAAAATGGGTTCATCAAAAAGGAATTTTAGATTTTGATCAGATGACTGACTTTAATATAAGCCTTAGAGAAAAATTAAAAGAAATTTCATCACTTCAAATTCCAAAAGTATACAAATCTTTTGAATCTAATGATGGCACTATTAAGTATCTAATCCAACTTGAATCAGGATCAATGATTGAAATGGTAGAAATTCCAGATAAAAAGAGAAGAACACTTTGTATTTCATCACAAGCAGGTTGCGCATTACAGTGTACTTTTTGTGCAACTGGTGCTCAGGGGTTTGATCAAAATTTATCTAGTGATGAAATTATTGGTCAATTATGGATATCCAATTTCTACAAAAATAATAAAAAAACTATTACTAATGTTGTTTTCATGGGTATGGGTGAACCACTTTTAAATTTTGAACCTGTTATTGAAGCTGCAAAAATAATGAAAGATCAATTTGCATATGGCTTATCTAGAAAAAGAATTACTATAAGCACTTCTGGTATTGTTCCAAATATTGATCAACTTTCAAAAAATATTGATGTGTCTCTTGCAATATCTCTTCATGCTGCTGATGATAAGTTAAGAGATGAGATTGTTCCAATTAATAAAAAATATCCTATCAAATTACTTATTGAATCATGTAGAAATTACTTGGTGAGCTACGAAAATAAGAGAAGTATAACTATTGAATATATTCTAATTAAAGATATCAACGACTCATTAAAAGATGCTGCAAAGGTTTCAAAACTGTTGTCAAATATTTCTTGTAAGATTAATTTGATACCATTTAATAGTTTTAAAGGGTCTTCATATGAAAAACCCTCTAATAACAAAATTCATGTTTTTAAAGAGTTCTTAATGAATAAAGGGTTTATTACGACCCTAAGAACAACAAGAGGAGATGAGTTATCTGCAGCCTGTGGTCAACTTGTTGGCAATTTAGCAAGACCAATAAAAGGCAAGAAATTAATATCACATAAATCATTATGAGTAGTAACATTCTTAAATCAGCAGCTTCTGCAAAGACTGGTAAAATTTTTTTAAACAAGAGAAATGAAATTGGGCTCTCGCACGAGGAAATCACTGAAACACTTGGAATCAATAAGGATTATATTGTTGCAATTGAGTCTGGTAATTATCATATTTTTCCTAGCGAATTTTTTGCAAGAGCTTATTTCAAAAAATATAAAGAATTTCTAGATATTGATGCTTCATTTCCTGTCCTTTATAAGGATTCTGCTAAGCAAAAAATATTTAAGAGAAGAAGTTATAGTTATATAAAAACTATTAATAGAGGAACGTTATCTCTCATAACATTAGTAAGCATATTTTCACTTTCATTCTTATTAATAATTAACTTTTTTTTATTTCCAAATAATTCAAATCAAATAAATATTGCTGAATTTGAAGTAAGCAGTGAAAACTTTAATAGTATCGAAATACAAGTAAAAAAAAATAGCGAATTAAAAAAGTCTAAAATTTTGTTATCTAACAAATTAATATTGAATTTTAGTGACGAATGTTGGATTGAAATATATGAGAATGATGAAATTCTAGAAACAAAATTATTTTTCTCTGGTGACATATATGAAAGAATTATTGAACAACCATTTAAAATAGTAGTTGGAGACTATGAAGCTTTAGAAGGTTCTTATAGTAAGAAGGAGATTGATTTTCTTGTTAATGCTAATAGACTAACAAAGGTTAATACTATTTATTTTAATGATGAGTAATTGGATTAAGAGAAAGAAAACTAAAACACTTAATGTGGGTGGTGTAATGGTTGGAGGAAGCAATCCAATTTCTGTTCAGTCAATGACAAATACAAATACTTGTGATGTTGTTTCTACAGTAAAACAAATAAATGATCTTGTATCTGCTGGTGCCGATATTGTTAGAGTTTCGGTACCTGGATTTGATGAAGCAAAAGCATTTAAAGAAATCAAAAAAGCAACCTCTGTTCCATTGGTAGCAGATATTCATTTTGATTATAAAATTGCCTTAGAGGTTGCAGATACTGCAGATTGTCTTCGAATTAATCCAGGAAACATTGGTAAGGAAGATAGAGTACGACAGGTAATTAATGCAGCAAAAGATAATAATGTTCCTATTAGAGTTGGAGTAAATGCTGGCTCTCTTGAAAAGGATTTGCAAAAAAAATATGGTGAACCTAATGCAGATGCATTGGTAGAGTCTGCAATGAGACATGTTGAAATCTTAGATAAGCATAATTTTGACAATTATAAAATGAGTTTGAAAGCCTCAAATATAGAGATGACAGTTGAATCATATAGAAAAATATCAAAGTTAATAACTCAACCTCTTCATTTAGGAATTACAGAAGCTGGCAGCTATAGGGCAGGTGCTGTGAAATCCTCAATTGGTGTAGGAATGCTTTTGTCAGAAGGAATTGGCGATACAATTCGAATTTCACTTGCATCTGATCCTGTTGATGAAATTAAGATAGGATGGGACATACTTAAGAGTTTAAATCTAAGAAGTCGAGGATTAAAAATAATTGCATGTCCTAGCTGCTCAAGACAAAATTTTGATGTTATTAAAGTTGTAAATGAGCTTGAAGAAAGATTAGAGGACATAGTTGATGATATAGAGGTTGCCATTATAGGATGTTATGTAAATGGTCCTGGTGAAAGTAAAGCAGCAAATATTGGACTTACAGGAGCAAGCCCAATGAATCTTATGTATATTAATGGATCACCAAATAAAAAGATAAAAAATGAAAATATAGTTGATGAGCTGGAAAATCAAGTTCGAACAAAAATTTTAAATATGAAAAATAATTCTGAGAAAATTATTTTGAGGAGCTAAATTGGAAAAAATTAATTCCCTTACTGGAATGCTAGATTTGATTTCTAACAAATCTGACAAATCTGAGCTCGCAAACAAAATATTTTTAACTGAAAAATATTTAAAAAACATCTTTCAAAATTATGGGATGTCTGAAATTAGAACTCCAGCATTAGAGGATACAAGCTTGTTTAAAAGATCAGTGGGTGACGCATCTGACATAGTCAATAAGGAGCTTTACTCTTTTAATGATAAAAATGATAAGAATATCGTCTTAAGACCTGAGGGGACTGCAGGAGTGATAAGGGCAATTATCCAAAAAAAAATTGACTTAGAAGCTCATAAATTCTGGTACATGGGTCCTATGTGGAGGTATGAGAGACCTCAAAAAGGAAGATATAGACAATTTTATCAAGCAGGTGTTGAAATTCTTGGTCATCATGAGGGTTTGCCTGAATTTGAAATGATTTCTTTGGTATGCTCAATTAACCAATATTTACAAATAGATAAACCTTTAATCAAAATTAATTATCTTGGCGATAATAAAATTAAAGAACTATACTGTGCGGATTTAGTAAAATATTTAAGTCCATTAAAATCAAAATTAGATGAAAAAGATCAAAGTAGATTGAAAAAAAACCCACTTAGGATTTTGGACTCTAAAAGTGAAACAACTCAGAATATATTAAAAGATGCTCCAAAAATAAATAACTATATTTCAAATAGTTCTAAAATGTTGCTTGATGAAATCATGAAAACTTTTTCCTCTGAATGTAGCATTCAAATAGACTCTAGCCTTGTTAGAGGACTTGATTATTACACTGGTTTTGTTTTTGAAGCTATTTCAGATGACCTGGGTGCTCAAAATGCATACTTAGGTGGAGGTAGATATGATAATCTTTGTAGTCAGCTTGGAGGAAAAAATCTTCCAGCTATTGGCATGGCCATTGGGTTAGAGCGATTATCAATTCTGGTTAATGCTGAAGAGGCGTCTAACAAACTACTATCTTTTATAATTTTGTCAGAGAAAATTAATCCAAAAGCATATAAAATAGCTCACGATTTGAGGTTACTTAATGAAAATGTAAAGATTGACATTCAGTTATCAGAAGGTAGCCTGAAGTCAAAGCTCAGAAGATCAAGCAAAGATAATGCGGATTATGCACTTATATTAGGAGATCAAGAACTGGAATCAGATACTGTTATAGTTAAACCTTTAAAAGAAAGCAATTCTGAACAAAAATCTATGAGTATCGATGAACTAAATGGATTTATCTCAACAATAAGTTAAAGGAATTTATTATGAATAATATTTATGAAAATAATATGAGATTTTTACCTTTACTTAAGTTTATGGATAAGTATAAAAAATTGCTGATAATTTTGATTACTTTAATTGTGCTGTCTGCAATATCTTTATTTATATTTATCCAAATTAAGAACAATAATAATATTAAAGCTGCAGAGTTTTACAGTCAATGGGAGACAGAATCATCAAAAAGTGAACCAAATATGGAAATACTTGATGAAATTTTTACAAATATTGAGACAAAATATTCAGGAACTGGATACTATAAAACTGTTTTGCTTAATAAAGCCAACTTGGAACTCAATCAAGAAAAGCTTGGAAATGCTTTAGAAAGTTTCAATAAATTAATCAAAATCACTAATGGTTTCAATGGAAACAAAATCTACAATAAAATTTCACGCATCAGTGCGGCAAGAATTTTATTAACCAATGAAAGATATGATGATGCTCTAAAAATGATTAGTTCATACTCATCATCAGAAACTAATGCATTTATTCATGAGTTAACAGGGGATATTCTTTTAAAACAAAACAAAATTAAATTAGCAATTGATCAATATCAAATAGCACTAGAAAAGTATTCTGATGAGTCCTCAAAATCTATCGTTGAAATTAAAATTGCAAATATTGGCGAATAGCATGAAATCTAACAATATATTCTTTCCAGCAATAATTTTAATGCTCTTAACTTTTAGCGCATGTTCTTCTATGGATAGATTAAAATTTTGGGAGTCTGAAGAAATTGATCTTGATGAACCTATGAAGCTTGCAAGTATTTCTGAAGAAAAAACCATTGAACTGTTATGGAGTAAATCTTTTGATGGTACAAATGATCTAGGAAACTTTCAGCCAGCTTTCAATTCTCAGGATATATTTTTTGCTAGCTCTGATGGGACAGTAATATCTATGGATATTGCTAATGGTAGTGAAAATTGGAAAACTGAACTCAACTTTTTAGCTTCGGGAGTTGCTTCAGGTTTTGGTATTGTTGTTATTTCTGATATTGATGGAAATGTAATTGCACTAGACCAAGAAAATGGATTTGAGTTATGGAAGACAAATGTTAAGGGTGAAGTTCTGAGTAGTGTCGCTATTGATCCTAGAGCTGTTGTTGTTAAAACTGGCTCTGGCGAACTTTTTGGACTTGATAAAGACGATGGTTTAACTAAATGGTCTTATAGGTCAAAATTACCATCTCTAACTATAAGAGGAAGTAGCAGCCCAATCATTGTTGATGATAAAGTTTATGTTACTTTTGATAGTGGTAGATTAGGTGTCTTTCAAATTGAGTCAGGATTCCCTCTTTGGGATGGAGCAATTTCATATGTTACAGGTTCTTCAGAATTAGAGAATTTGATTGACTCAGACGCTAATCCCGTAATCGAGGGAGGGTTAGTTTTTACGACTAATTATCAAGGAAATTTAAATATATTCGACCTAGCACAAAAAAGGTCAATCTGGTCATCTCCAATATCTTCTTTCTTTTCTCCGTTAATTACCAGAGGCATGATAATTGTAATTGCATCTAGTTCTGAAATTAAAACATTTTCGTCAAAGACCCTTATAGAGTCATGGAGCTCTTCTGATTACCTTAATAGAAGCTTATCTAATCCAGTAAGCTTTAAGGGCAATGTTGTGGTTGGAGATTTTGATGGGTTTGTTCATGTAATCAATCCAATAAATGGTATTACCATGGGTAGAAAAAAAATATCTAGAAAGCCAATAAAAACTATCATTGGCAGAAGTAATAATTTATTTGTTATTGATGAGGCATTTAACTTATATTCACTTAAAATATAAATGATAAAAAATAATGTTTACTTCGTTAGCAATAATAGGGCGTCCAAATGTTGGAAAATCAACCCTTTTTAATAAATTAACAAAATCAAGAAACGCAATTGTATCTGACCTTCCTGGCTTAACAAAAGATAGAAACTATGGTTTCATAAATTTTCGAAATAAAAAGTCATTAATTATTGATACAGGTGGAATCCTTGAGAATCTAAAAAATGAGAAATTAAAAGACTCAATATCTAAACAAGCATGGATAGCTGTTGAGGATTCAACAATTATAATTCATGTCTTCGACGGCTCAGAAGAACTCAGTAATGAGGATATAAATATTATTTCTAAACTAAGAAAATATGATAAAGATATTATTACTGTTTTAAATAAGTCTGATAAAAAATCTACAACGTCTATAAAAGACGATTTAAGTAGATACGGAGTAAGTGATTTTATAGAAATTAGTTCTGAGCATTCATTAAACTTAGATGAATTAAGAACAATATTAAAAAGTAAGATTCCAGATAATAATACTATTGATCACTCTGGAAAAAGGGTAGCTATTCTGGGAAGACCGAATGCCGGCAAATCAACTTTTATTAATAGCATTATTGATGAAGATAGATTAATTGTAAGTGAACAAGCTGGAACGACAATAGATGCCATAGATATACCTTTTAAATTTAATAATGAAGAATATATTTTCATTGATACAGCTGGAATTAGAAAAGGGTTCAAGAGAAATCATAAAACCGAATATTTTTCTTACGTAAAAGCTATTCATGCAATTGAAGAAAGCAATCTTGTTATTTTTATGTGTGATGCAAGCCAGGGTTTGGTTGACCAAGATTTAAAAATATTAAATATGATAATAACATCAGGTAAACCTCTACTTATTGCCCTAAATAAGACAGATTTAGTATCTAAATCCAATCTAGAGAAATTATATAAATCTAGAAACATGCAACTAAGTTTTATAAAAAATATGTTCATAGTCGAAATCTCAGCAACAAAAAAGAAGGGCTTTAAAGCTTTATTCAAACACTCAGACTATTTAATTAATCAGTCTCAAAAAAAATTCAGCACATCTCAATTAAATAGAATGATGAAAAAATTTGTTGATTCAAGTTCCCCTCCATCGATTAATGGAAGAAGTTTAAAATTCAAACATGTGCACTTTGGTGGTATTTATCCAACTACTTTAATAGTTAATGCAAATCATGATAAAAAAATTCCAAATAATTACAAAAAATATTTAGAAAACTCTTTTAGATCAAGCATGAATCTTCAGAGCATTCAGCTTAACCTAATATTTAGAAAATCTAATAATCCTTATGAAGGTAAAAAAAATAAACTTTCTGAACGACAGATCAAAAAAAGAAAAAGACTTATAAAACACGTAAAAAAATTATAATCCAATACTTATAAAAGGTTTAAATGAATTTCTGCTGTATAATCTACAACAAATCTTTTTTAAAACTAGCACACAATGCACGAAAGACCGGTATATCTTGATCTAACAAAAATTAGACTGCCATTATCTGCCTTAATGTCGATTACCCATCGCTTATCAGGTATGTATGTTTTTTTCGTTACACTACCAATTAGTCTTATTCTAATAAATAAATCATTATCATCTAAATCAAGTTTTGAAAACCTTTCAACAGCAATGTCATCAATTTCATTTTTTTCTCTTACAGTTTTTATAAGTTTTTTAATTCTTTGGTATCATGTTTTGACTGGTGTCAGGCATTTAATAATGGATTTTTTTCATATTGGTGAGTCGCTAAGCGGATCATACTATTCTGCACTTCTCACAATAGTTATTTGGTTTTGTTCTTTAGTCATATTT
This sequence comes from Gammaproteobacteria bacterium, assembly GCA_002721465.1. Lineage (GTDB taxonomy): Bacteria > Pseudomonadota > Gammaproteobacteria > Magnimaribacterales > D2472 > SAR86A. The sequence goes on from PBKO01000007.1 coordinate 102,742, forward strand.
TTTGGATATATGTTCGTCTTATGAAAGGATCGATAATATGGAACTTGCAAAGATATAGCTCATTAATCATATTATGTTACTTAATTTATGTTGCATATTTTATCTTTTTTACTGAAGATATTAATTTTTTCTCTTGGTCGAATTTCTTTTTATCATTTCAAGTAAGATTTATAACATCAATTGTTTTTTTAATGATAATTACTCACGCATTTATAGGTTTATGGACAGTTGGAACCGATTATCTTACAACGAGAACTTTAGGTTTTTTGAGCAAATCAATAGCAAGAAGGGCAGGTATTTTAAGGAATTTATATTTTTTAATATTTGTTCTTACAGGAGTTCTTTATTTAATAAGTATTTTATATATAATATGGTTATAACAAATAATGATATATAATTATAAATATTATGAATAATATTTTTACTAGAAATATTAAGACTATTAGATTTGATGCTCTAATAATTGGTGGCGGTGGTTCAGGTATGCGGGCATCTTTAGAGCTTGCTAAGTCTGGACTAAAAACTGCGGTTGTTTCAAAAGTTTTCCCAACAAGATCTCATACTGTATCCGCTCAAGGCGGTATTACATGTGCAATCGCAAGTGCAGATCCAAATGATGATTGGAGATGGCACATGTATGATACTGTCAAAGGTGCTGATTTTATTGGTGATCAAGATGCTATTGAGTACTTATGTTCTGAGGGTCCCCAAGCTGTATTTGAGCTTGAGCACATGGGGCTACCTTTTTCAAGATTTGATAATGGACGTATCTATCAAAGACCATTTGGAGGACAATCAAAGGACTTTGGAAAGGGCGGTCAAGCTGCAAGAACATGTGCTGCAGCTGATAGAACAGGCCATGCTCTTCTTCATACTCTTTATCAAAATAATGTTAAAGAGGGTACCAATTTTCTAAATGAATGGTTTGCTGTAGATTTAGTTAAAAATTCAAAAGATGAAGTTACTGGAGTTATAGCATTTTCAATTGAAAATGGTGAAGTGGCATACCTTAAAGCTCAATCTACCGTTCTCGCAACAGGTGGAGCTGGTCGTATATACGCATCTACAACTAATGCACTTATAAATACGGGCGATGGTCTGGGAATGGCGCTAAGAGCAGGATATCCTGCACAAGATATGGAAATGTGGCAATTTCATCCAACAGGAATATATGGAGCAGGCTCACTTGTAACTGAAGGATGCAGAGGTGAAGGAGGTTATTTGGTAAATAAGGATGGCGAGAGATTCATGGAAAGATATGCTCCAAATGTTAAGGATTTAGCTGGTAGGGATGTTGTAGCAAGATCTATGGTTTTAGAGATTCTTGAAGGAAGAGGTTGTGGAGATAAAAATGATCATATTTATCTAAAATTAGATCACTTGGGAGCGGATGTCTTAAATTCAAAATTACCTGGAATTTGTGAACTATCTAGAACCTTTGCACATGTTGACCCAATTTATGAACCTATACCAGTTGTACCGACCTGTCATTATATGATGGGTGGAACACCAACAAATATTAATGGCCAAGCTTACAAAAGGATTAATAATGAAGATAAGTTAATATCTGGTCTATATTCTGCCGGTGAAGCAGCATGTGTTTCTGTTCATGGTGCAAATAGACTTGGTGGAAATTCTTTACTTGATTTGGTTGTTTTTGGAAGAGCAACCGGTAAATTTATACAACAAGAAATTAAATCAGGTGGAGGAGTAACTCCTTCAACTCCTGGTGATATCGATAATGCTCTCGAAAGGCTTAATAAATTAAATGAGTCATCCTCTGGGTTTGACACAGCAGAAGTTAAAAAAGAACTTCAAGAATGTATGCAGAATTATTTTGGTGTATTTAGAAGAGGTGAGTTTATGAAGAAAGGCTTAGATGATCTTGCTGAAATTAAGCATAAAGTTGATAACCTCCACTTAAAAGACAAAAGTGATGCATTCAACACAAGTCGTGTAGAGGCTATTGAATTACAGAACCTTTTTGAGGTAGCTGAGGCAACAGCGATTTCAGCTTTTGAAAGGAATGAAAGTAGAGGCGCTCATGCAAGAGATGATTTCCCTGACAGAGACGATGAAAATTGGCTATGTCACAGTTTATTTGATCCTGAAACAAAAAAAGTTTCAAAAAGAGAAGTTAACTTTCAACCGACACAAATGGAAGCATTTCCTCCTAAAATAAGGACTTATTAATGTTTGATAACAAACTACATATCAGCATGTATAGATATAATCCTGAAGAGGATAAGTTTCCCTATATGAAAGAATATAAAATTAATAAGCCAAAAAAAGATATAATGGTTTTAGATTTACTAAATTTACTCAAAGAAGAAGACCAATCAATATCATACAGACGATCATGCAGAGAAGGTGTATGTGGTTCTGATGGCATGAATATAAATGGTAAAAATGGATTAGCATGCATTACACCTATATCGTCAGTTATTAAAAGAAATAAACTAGAATTAAGACCCCTTCCTGGACTCCCTGTAATAAGAGATCTTGTTGTTGATATGACAGAATTTTATGCACAATATGAAAAAATAAAACCTTTCTTACAAAATGAAACAACTGCACCAGAGCAAGAAAGACTTCAATCACCTGAAGAAAGGGAAAAACTTGATGGACTATATGAATGTATATTATGCGCATGCTGCTCTACAAGCTGTCCTTCGTTTTGGTGGAATCCAGATAAGTTTGTTGGTCCAGCTGCTCTTCTTCAAGCTTATAGATTTTTGGCAGATTCTCGTGATTTGAAAACTAACGAAAGATTAGAAGATCTCTCAGATCCTTTTAGCGTCTATCGGTGTCATGGAATAATGAACTGCGTTAATGTCTGCCCAAAAGGTTTAAATCCAAATAAAGCTATTGGTGAAATAAAATCAATGTTACATAAAAATAAAAAGGATATAATTGCTACTGATGGAGTATAAAATATAGTATAAAAAATGAATTCATCGATGAAAGAGCTATGGGGTAGCTCGCATATATCATCTATGCACGCAGCATATCTTGAAAGCCTTTACGAAGTCTTCCTCAATAATCCAAAAGAATTAACTGAAGATTGGAGAGAGTTTTTCTCTAACCTTTCTGAAGGAGATTTATCAAAAGACATTTCTCACAAAGAAATTATTGATCGATTTAAAAACTTACCACGTGTTACTCAATCTTTATCAAAGAATTTATTTTCTATTGATGAAAGACAAGGAAAAGTAATAAGATTAATTCAAGCCTACAGAAATAGAGGGCATCAAAAAGCTAAATTAGACCCACTTGGAATGATGGAAAGAAATATTGTTGTGGATCTTAATTTAGAATTTCATGGCCTCTCAACAACAGACCTCGATGAAGAGTTCTATACAGATACGCTTGCTACTAAAAAAGAAAAACTAACTTTAAGAGAAATAGTTAAGCATTTAGAGGATATTTATTGTGGATATATCGGCATAGAATGCAATCATATTATTGAATCTTTGGAAAGAAGATGGTTCCAAAGAAAATTTGAGACTAAGCTACAAGATTACAAAATTGATAATGAACAAAAAACTCATATTTTTGAACGTCTTTGCTCTGCTGAGGGCCTAGCAAAATATTTGTCTGCTAAATATCCTGGTATGAAAAGATTTGGAATTGATGGTGCAGAAGCAATGGTACCTTTGATTGATAGCGTTATTCAATATTGTGGTGAAATGGGTGCCAATCAGATATGTTTTGGAATGGCTCACCGGGGTAGACTTAACTTGCTCGTTAATGTTCTAGGTAAACTTCCATCTGAGCTATTTACATCTTTTGATGAAGATTTTGAACTTGAGGGAGCTAGCACAGGAGATGTTAAATATCATTTAGGTTTCTCATCTAACTTTAAAACTCCTGGAGGAGAAGTTCATGTTTCTTTAGCTAACAATCCTTCACATTTAGAGATAGTTGACCCAGTTGTAATTGGATCTGTAAGGGCAAGGCAGGATAGATTAGATGATAATGAAAGGACTAAAGTTATTCCAGTATTGGTTCATGGTGATGCATCTTTTTCTGGACAAGGCGTTGTAATGGAATCACTGCAGATGTCGCAAACAAGAGGTTTTGGTGTCGGTGGAACTATTCATATAATTGTAAATAATCAGATTGGTTTTACAACAAGTAATAAACTCGATGCAAGATCGACAGACTATTCAACTGATGTAGCTAAAATGATTCAAGCTCCAATAATACATGTAAATGGAGACGATCCTGAAATGGTAGTTAATGCTACAAGGATAGCTTGTAAGTATAGAAATAAATTTAAAAAAGATATTGTTATTGATTTATTTTGCTATAGAAGAAGAGGTCATAATGAAGCTGATGATCCTTCAGCAACACAACCTTTAATGTATGAAAAAATTAAAGACCATAAATCTGTGCTTACGCAGTATGAAGAAAAACTTATTTCAAATAATGTTATATCTTTAGATCAAGCTAAAAAAATTAAATCTGAATATAGAAAATCTCTTGAATCAGGCAAAAGTGTTGCAAAGAATCTTGCTTCAAAATCAAGCAATGATTTATGGTTTGATTGGGAACCATATATGAATATTAAATGGTGGCCAAAAGTTAGTACAACATTCAATAGAAAAATATTCAATAAACTAGGTAAACAAATTTGTTATGTTCCAGACTCATTTAGTTTGGGCACGCAAGCAAAAAAGATATTTGCAGATAGACTTAAAATGAATAAAGGAGAGCTAAAAATTAACTGGGGTTTTGCAGAAACAATGGCCTATGCAACCCTTCTTCAAGAAAAATATCCAATAAGAATAAGTGGCCAAGATGTAAGAAGAGGGACCTTTTCACACAGACATGCATGTGTTTTTGATTCAAAAAATGGTCTAGGATTTATTCCCTTGTCAGATATTGCAAATGAATATAACTCAAGATTTAATATATATGACTCGCTTTTGTCTGAAGAGGCTGTTTTAGGCTTTGAATATGGATATTCAGCAACTTGGCCAGAAGGCTTAACAATATGGGAAGCCCAATTTGGTGACTTTGCGAATGGTGCGCAGGTTGTAATTGATCAATTCATTGTCTCTGCTCAACACAAATGGGATAGACTGTCTGGTTTAGTTATGTTGCTTCCTCATGGATATGAAGGTCAAGGGCCAGAGCATAGTAGTGCAAGAATTGAAAGATTTTTACAATTATGTGCATCAGAGAATATTCAGGTTTGTGTTCCGAGTACACCCTCTCAAATCTTTCACCTTTTAAGAAGACAAGCAATTAGAAAAATGCGAACACCATTAGTTGTAATTTCACCAAAAAGCCTACTAAGAAATCCTGATGCAGTTTCATCTATCGATCAATTAACTGATGGAGAGTTCTCATGTGTTATTGATGATAATATTGCTAAAAAAAATCAAGTAAAAAAAGTGATAATGTGTTCTGGTAAAGTTTTTTATGATTTAGTTAACAGACGAGATGACAAGGATGTTAAAGATACTGCAATTATCAGAATTGAGCAGTTATACCCATTTCCATATGATGATCTTGAAGAAGTGCTATTAAAGTATCAAAATGCTCAAGAATATATTTGGTGTCAAGAAGAGCCTTTAAATCAAGGAGCATGGTTTAGCCACAGACACAGAATTCAAAGAGTTTTAGACAGACTTAGTAATGGACTTGATGTAAAATTAGTCAGCAGATCGGCATCCGCGGCCCCTGCAGTTGGTTTAATGAAATTACATCTCCAACAACAACAAGAACTAATTAATAATGCGTTTAAATAAATGAGCATAGATATAAAATCACCAACTTTTCCAGAATCTGTTGCAGATGGAACAATTGCAAACTGGTTAAAAGCTGAAGGTGAGACTGTTTCACAAGATGAAGTAATTGCAGAGATTGAGACTGATAAAGTTGTTTTAGAAGTTTTAGCGCAATCTGATGGAACTATTTCAAAGATAATTAAATCTGAAGGCGAAACAGTTAGTAGTTCAGAAAAAATTGGTGAATACGAAGAACAAATTGAATCATCCTCTGAGACATCTGACAGCAAAATACATCACGATCAAGAAAAAAAAGAGCCTATAAAAAAACATGAAACAAACATAGTTCCAAAAAAGAAGAATGGACCTGCAGTAGAAAAGATTCTAGCTGAAAAAAATATTGATGCTAAGGTCGTGAAACCTACTGGGAAGGATGATCGTCTCACCAAGGCCGATGTTATTAATCATATTGAACAAGAACATAAGGCTGATAATTCTCTAGTCAAAAAGCATTCCTCATCTGATTCAAGAGAAGAAGAGAGAGTCCCTATGTCTAGATTGCGAACTACTATTGCAAAAAGATTAGTATCAGTAAAACAAGAGACGGCAATGTTAACAACTTTTAATGAAGTTGATATGTTGCCCATTAAGGAACTTAGATCGAAATATGGTGCTGAATTTGAACAAGAGCACGATGTAAAGCTTGGCTTCATGGGCTTTTTTGTAATAGCATCAGTTCAGGCTCTTAAAAAATTTCCCCTTGTAAATGCATCTATTGATGGAAATGATATTGTTTATCATGGCTTTCAAGATATTGGAGTAGCCGTTTCAACAGAAAGAGGTTTAGTAGTCCCAGTAATCAAAGATGCTAATAATAAATCAATTTCAGAGATTGAAAAGTCAATATTAAATTTTTCTCAGAAAGCAAAAACAGGTAAATTATCAATTGAAGAGATGCAAGGTGGAACATTTACCATATCAAATGGTGGTGTATTTGGCTCGCTTCTTTCTACTCCTATCTTAAATGCTCCTCAGACTGCCATATTAGGAATGCATTCAATTCAAGAAAGACCTGTAGCAATCAATGGTGAAGTAATGGTAAGACCTATGATGTATTTGGCTCTTAGTTATGATCACAGGTTACTTGACGGAAAAGAGGCTGTGTCTTTCCTTGTTTCGATCAAAGAGCAATTAGAGTCACCTGAAAGACTTTTACTTAATTTATAATTAAAAGGATATTTATGTTCGATGTAGTTGTTATTGGAAGTGGTCCTGCTGGTTATGTTGCAGCAATTAGAGCAAGTCAACTTGGCCTTAAGACTTTATGTATTGAAGAGTCCATTCAAAAAAATGGTGATGTTTCTCTTGGAGGCACATGCTTGAATATAGGGTGCATTCCATCAAAATCTCTTTTAGATTCTTCTCATAGATATTACGAAGCAATAAAGAACCTACCAAATCATGGAATCAATATTCAGGATATTAGTCTTGATTTGGAAACTATGATGAAAAGAAAAGACAATATAGTAAAAAAACTTACTGGAGGTATATCTTCTTTATTTGCACAAAATAAAGTCGAACACATAGTTGGAAGAGGAAAAATTATTTCTCATAACAAAGTTGAAGTTACTAAATCTGACAAATCCATAGAAAACATTGAAACAAAAAATATAATTATTGCTACTGGATCAAGTCCAATTGAGATACCGTCTGCAAAGTTTGGTAAAAATATAGTTGATAGCACTGGCGCACTATCATTTAAAGAAGTTCCAAAATCATTAGGAATTATTGGTGCTGGTATTATTGGCCTTGAGCTTGGAAGTGTTTGGTCAAGACTTGGCTCCAAAGTAACAATTATTGAAGCACTCGATAATTTCTTACCTATGACTGATAAAGATATAGCTAAAGAATCATTTAAAGAGTTTCAAAAACAAGGTTTGGACATAAAACTTGGGTCCAAATTAATATCTGCTAAAGATCTAAAGGGGTCTGTAAAAATTATTTATAACAATGAAAAAGATATTGATATGGAGTTTGACAAATTAATTGTTGCTGTGGGTAGAGTTCCTAATACTAAGAATATATTTAAAGATGATATTGGAATAAGCATGTCAAATAACTTCATTGAGGTAAATGAATTTTGCCAAACAAATATTTCTAATATATGGGCAATTGGAGATGTGGTGAGGGGGCCAATGTTGGCTCATAAAGGAAGTGAAGAGGGAATTATGGTAGCTGAAAGAATTGCAAATAATTATGCGAAGGTAAACTATTCGCTTGTTCCCTCTGTAATATATTCTCATCCCGAAGTTGCTTGGGTAGGCTTGAACGAAAGTGAGCTTGAGGAAAAAGGCATTCAGTTTAAAATTGGTAAATTTCCATTTGCTGCAAGCGGAAGAGCTCTTGCAATAGACCAGTCAGTTGGTTTTGTAAAAATTCTATCAGAAGCCAGTTCTGATACTATTTTAGGTGTTCATGTTTTTGGACCATCTGCTGGTGAAATTGTTCAACAAGCTTTAATTTCCATGGAATTTGGAGCGAGCTCGGAGGATCTTGGAATGACAATGTTTAGCCATCCAACAGTATCAGAAGCTTTGCACGAAGCAGCATTATCAGCTAACAACGAAGCGATCCATATTGGAAATAGAACAAAATGAATTTGCACGAATATCAAGGCAAACAATTATTTGCTGAATACAATATCCCTGTATCAAAAGGTAAAATTATTTTCAGTCCTGAAGAGGTTATTGATGCTTGTAATGAAATTGGTGGAACAAAGTGGGTCGTTAAAACTCAGGTGCATGCAGGAGGAAGAGGTAAGTCTGGTGGGGTTGAATTAGTTGATTCGCCTGAAATGGCACTTGAATTCTCAAAAAAATGGCTTGGAAAAAGACTGGTTACATACCAAACAGATGGCAAAGGACAATTGGTCAATTCAATTCTAATTGAAGAGTGTACAGAAATTAAATCTGAATTATATCTAAGTGCTGTTGTTGACAGAGAATCACAAAAAATAGTCTTTATTGGATCAAGTGAAGGAGGAGTCAATATTGAAGATGTTGCAAAAAATTATCCAGATAAAATTATCTATCAAGGTGTTGAATATAAGGATAAAAATTTAGTAGACCAGTCTATTAATATAGCTAATGTCTTAAAGTTAAATGACGATCAAACAAAACAATTTGTTCCAATGATTGAAAATCTTTTGAGGCTTTTTGTGGAAAATGATTTAAGTTTATTAGAAATAAATCCTCTTGTTATAAATGATAAGGGGGATCTTCTATGTCTTGATGCCAAAATTAATATTGATTCAAATGCATTATTTAGACAACCAAAAATTAATGATATGTATGATGAGACACAAGACGATCCACAAGAAGCTGAGGCTGCTAATAATGACTTGAGTTACGTATCACTTGATGGAAACATAGGATGTATGGTTAATGGAGCTGGTTTAGCAATGGGAACAATGGATACAATAAAATACTTTGGTGGAAATCCTGCAAATTTTCTTGACGTTGGAGGAACTGCAACTCAAGAAAGAGTAACTAAAGCATTTAAAATTATTTTAAGAGATCCTGATGTTAAAGTTGTTTTAGTCAATATATTCGGTGGAATCGTCAGATGTGATTTAATTGCAGAGGGTGTTATTGCAGCCATAAAGGATGTTAATATAAAAATTCCTGTTGTCGTTAGATTAGAAGGCAATAATGCTGAACTAGGAGCAGAAATTTTACTTAATTCAAATATTAGAATTATAAGTATTAATGATTTGGCTGAAGCTGCAAAAAAATCAGTGGAATTAGCAAAATGAGTATTTTAGTTAACAAAGACACAAGATTACTTGTTCAAGGCTTCACTGGATCTCAAGGAACCCTTCATTCAGTGCAATCCATATCATATGGAACAAATATAGTTGGTGGAGTAACTCCTGGTAAAGGTGGAAATACACACCTTGATAAGCCTGTATTTAATACTGTAGAAGAGGCTGTAAAAGAAGTGGAACCAAATGCATCTATAATTTTTGTACCAGCTAAGTTTTGCAAAAACTCAATAATTGAAGCTGCTGAAGCAAACATCAAGTTAATTGTTTGTATTACAGAAGGAATACCAACATTAGACATGTTAGAAGTAAAAAAAACAGTTGATGAATTGGGCGTTAGACTGATTGGACCAAACTGTCCAGGAGTAATAACTCCGGGTGAGGCAAAGCTAGGAATAATGCCTGGAGACATTCATCTCCCAGGATCAATAGGAATAATCTCCAGATCTGGTACATTGACATATGAAGCTGTCAAACAAACTACTGATATTGGTTTTGGTCAAAGTAGTTGTGTTGGTATTGGTGGCGACCCAATACCAGGATCCTCATTTGTAGATATTTTAAAACTTTTTGAAGATGATGAGAAAACAGAAGCAATTGTGATGGTTGGAGAAATTGGAGGTAATGCAGAGGAAACTGCAGCGGAATATATAAGAGATAATATATCAAAACCTGTGGTTTCTTATATTGCAGGACAAACTGCTCCTGCTGGAAAAAGAATGGGACATGCTGGGGCAATCATTGCTGGAGGAAAGGGAACTGCAAAAGATAAAATTGAAAAATTAAAAAAATGCGGTGTTCATATTGCTGACAATCTTGTGTCTATTGGAGAAAAGGTTTCAGAGGTTCTATAGATTTATTTTTTTCTATATTAATTTTTATTATTTTTTTTAGTCTTGATATCGCAAGCACTGAGCAAAGAGATAAACCAATTATCATTCCGTACCACATCCCTTTTGCTCCAAGTGGATCTGAAAAACCATAATTTGTTAAAAAATATCCAATTGGCATTGCAAAGAACCAATATGAAATAACTAAAAGAATCATTGGAACAAAAGTATCCTTATAACCTCTCAAACTTCCTAATGCACCCATTTGTATTCCATCAGGCAATTGAAAAATTGCAGCAAAAATAATCAAGCTAATTGCCAGCTCTTTAACAGGAATTTCAGTTGTATATAAGCCTACTATAACTGGACCAAAAGCTATAATTACAAAACTATTTATCAGTGCACCCAAAATACATAAATAAACTGTTGAAAAGGAAGCAATCCTAGCTTGAGCTGGATTTGATTCACCTATTAAGTTACCTACCCGAGTTGCTGACGCTAAACCAATTGCCAAAGGGACCATGAAAAATAAACTTGCTATATTTATTGCAACTGTATGACTTGCTACGACGACTTCACCAAGAATACTCAGTATAATTGCAGCTCCTGAAAACATACTAAGTTCAACAAAAATACCAATTCCTATTGGGAGGCCTAACTTAAAAACTTCTTTAGTCGTGCTCTTTGAAGGTGGAGAAAATGATACAAAGGGCATTGTTCTTGAATAATTCTTTGAAAAAGTAATATAAACAAATAATGTAAACATCATTAGGAATGCTACTATTGATGTAGCAATTCCACATCCTACTCCGCCTAGCTTAGGTGCACCAAACCACCCATAAACAAAAATCAAATCAAGAGGAATATTTAAGAGCATTCCTAAAAAAGCAATTACAAAGATAGGTTTAGTTAAAGTCATTCCTTCGCTATAACATCGTAAACATGTAAAAACAGTAATAAATGCTATTCCTGGCGCTACTGCTTTTAAATAGTCTATTGATATGTCTGTTATAGAACTTTTAATAGGAAGATTTTTTAAAAGTATATCAAAATTAAAAAATATAAATGCTAGCAATAGACCAAGCGATGCTGCAATCCATAAAATTTCTCTTAGCTTTTTTCCAATTTCTATAAATTTCTTAGCTCCATATAATTGAGCAACTATTGGAGTTACTGAAAAAATGACTCCAGTAACAAAAAACCATAACGTATTGGCAAAAGCAGTTCCAACAGCTAAACCAGCTAGATCATTTGCGCTTGCCCTTCCAGCAATTATTGTATCAGCAGTCCCCATTAACATATATGACATTTGCGATCCGAAAATAGGAATGCCAATTTTAATTAATTGTTTAAATTCTAAAATGTATTTATTATTCAATTTAATACTTAAATATTTTTTGAGTACTTTATCATAATAAAAGTATTTATTTAGGAGATAATTATTAGAAAAGATAACAGACCTTATTGGTTAAAAAAACTTTCAAAAAAATTAATTAAGGCTTATGTGAAACAATTTCTTGAACCCCAATTTAAACATTTGGGGAAGGGTGGAGCATACTTTAAGCCCAAATATATTAAGGTATTTGGTAAGAATGTTTCTGTTGACGATTTCCCGACTTTAATTGGCGCAAGAGATGCAAACATCCAATTTACTTCTTGGAATATTGGTGAAAATGACGGAATTATTAATATTGGAAAATATTGCCTCATAACACCAGGTGTGAGAATTATGGCTGCAGAAAAAATAGAAATAGGTAATGCATGTATGATTGCTCATGGAGCATATATTTCAGATGCAGATTGGCATGGTATTTATGATAGAGCAGAACCTGTTGGTAATACCAAACCAATAATTTTAAAAGATAATGTTTGGATAGGAGATAGTGCAATTATATGCAAGGGAGTTACTATAGGAGAAAATAGTATTATTGGTGCAGGTGCAGTTGTTACCAAAAATGTACCGAAAAATTGTATATATGCTGGCAATCCAGCAGGACTGGTTAAAAAAATTAATCAGAAAGAATTTAATACAAGAAAAGATTTTTTTAGTGATCCAGCAAAACTCGCTTATGAGTTTGACATGCTTGACAAATTTTCTCTTAAAGAAAACACTCTTTTGAATTGGCTGAAGAGTTTAGTCAATCCAGACAAAAAGCATTAAATATCTTAAAGGCATATAAATTGCATGTATAATAACAATTAATATATATTTTTTATAAATAAAAAGGATTTTAATTGAGTGAAATAAATAAAACTAAATCTATTAACGTTTCTAAGAAATTAATCAAAAATATTCTTGAACAAACAATTCTCAATACAAGCATTCCTAATTCGTTAGGTTTTTTTCAATCAGATACATATAGATTTTTTTTCTTGATGAGTTTTATGTTGGAGTACTTTGAGGGTAACGAAATTTCTCAAGAGTATGCTATATCCTTGGTACCAAAGAAATTTGCATCCAGAATTAAACGTCTCCAGGTTTTGAAGCAAGCTGTAAAACTTGGATACTTGAGTGAAACAAGTTCCGATCGTGATAGGCGAAGAAGAATATACAAACCAACAGAAGGTCTTTTGAATGATTTCTTAGCTTACTCAGAAAAAATATCTTCTTTCAATAGATAATCAATATTTTACTAAATCTACCTATATAACATCTTTTTAATTACAATGACTTATGGAAACAAATATTAAAAGTGACAAACAATGGAAAGATATTCTTGATGATGAAAGTTATAGGGTTACGAGACTATCTGGAACAGAGAGACCATTTACAGGCAAGTATTGGAATTTTAACGAAAAGGGGAGCTATAAATGCATTTGCTGTGGTGAAAAATTGTTTGAATCTGAAACAAAATTTGATGCTGGGTGTGGTTGGCCAAGCTTTTTCATTCCAGCTGATCAAACTTGTATAAACGAATTTAAAGATGACTCATTGGGAATGAGAAGAATAGAAGTTAAATGTTCTAAATGTGATGCTCATTTAGGACATGTTTTTAATGATGGCCCAGAACCAACAGGTTTGAGATATTGTATTAACTCAGCCTCACTAGATTTTGAACAAAATCAATAAAAAAAAACAAACTTTTACCGTTGGATTTTTTTATAGCCTAAGGAGGGTTATTTCTGGAACCAGCCTATCAAGATTTTTTGGTCTGATAAGAGATATCTCCACAACAAATCTCCTAGGCGCCTCCGTATTTCATGATATTTTTGTTGTTTGTTTAAAAATCCCAAATTTATTTAGAAGGTTTTTTGCAGAAGGAGCATTCAACCAAGCCTTTATTCCAATCTATAGTGATTATGAAAAAGCTAAAAATCACGATGATACTATTGAGTTTTTAAATTCATTGTCTGGTATTTTGGTTAGTTTTTTATTTATTTTTACTATACTTGTCTTAATATTTGCCCCAATATTTATTTTTATTTTTGCTCCTGGTTTTTATTTTGATCCTTTAAAGAAAGACATATCTATAAATGTATTAAGAATAATGTTTCCCTATCTTGCTTTGATATCTTTGGTCGCCTTTGCAGGCGGCATACAAAATACACACAAAAAGTTTTCTTTACCCGCCTTCACACCTGTAATTTTTAATATATGCCTTATATTTGCAGCAATATTTATTGCACCTATTTATGAGATGCCAATTTATGCTCTCGCATGGGGCGTTTTTTTAGCTGGTATTTTACAACTTTTAATTCAAGTCTTGCCTCTATGGCAAATTAATAGGCTCCCTGTTCCTAAAATGAATATGAGCAACCCTGGAGTTAAAAAATTTTTTAAATTGATATTACCTGCTATTTTAGCAGGTGGAATAATTCAAATAAATTTACTTGTTGATACAATCTTTGCATCATTTCTGGAGACTGGAAGTCCAACATGGCTATATGTATCTGACAGATTGATTCAGTTTCCAATGGGAATTTTTGCAATCGCGATTGGTACTGTGTTATTACCAACACTCTCAAAATATGATGTAGATATTGAAAAAGATAAATTTATAAATGCTATCCAAAATGGACAAAGATTCGTTCTCTTTATCGGGATACCATGTTTGATTGGGCTTTTCTTTTGCGCAGAAGATTTAATAAGTACTATTTTCTATAGAGGAGCATTTTCTGATATAGATGTTATAAATTCATCATACAGCTTAATGATATTCTCATTTGGATTACCTTTTTTTATGTTGATTAAGGTTCTTACACCAGCTTTCTTTGCAAGAAAAGATACAAAAACACCTATGTATGTTGCTTTAATATCGCTTTTGCTGAATGCTACATTTAATTATTATTTTGCATTTGTTCTAGATTATGGGCATGTTGGAATTGCAATTGGAAGCTCATTAGCAGCAACTATCAGTGTTTTTATTCTTGAAATTAGTTTGTATAAAAATGGATTTATTAAAGTAAAAAATATATTCAATATTTTTAATTTAAATATACTTTTATCTAGTATATGTTTAATTATATTTTTATATTTTTGTACTTCTTACTTAGACTTCATGAAATTATCTCAGATTGAAAGAATCTTTTATCTTCTTCTTGAGGTAGCAGTCTCAATTATTATTTATTTTTCTGTTTCAAGATTAATTTTAAGAAAACCATTCAAATTACTTTTCAATTGATATGTATTTAATAAGAGGACAACATAATCTAAAGTTATTTAATTCAAGATATCCCAATGAGGCTCTCTCTGGAACAATAGGTAATTTTGATGGTTTGCATCTAGGCCATCAAGCAATTCTAAAAAAAATAAAAAAAAATGCAGATAAATATAATGCCAAAACTATAGTCTTTTTTACTGAGCCTCATGCTTCTGAATATTTTTCTATCATAAAAGATAAAAGTTCCAATCCTCCTCCAAGAATATGTCCATGGCGAGAAAAGTTTAAGCTTCTTCAAAAAAGTGGAATAGATTTTGCATGTTTTCTAAAGTTTAATAATAACCTTCGTACAATGTCTCCAGAAAGTTTTATATCTGAGATTTTAGAATCAATCAATTTAAAAAGTTTTACAGTTGGTGATGATTTTAGATTTGGAGCTGACAGGAAAGGTGATACTGATCTCCTAAGAGCTTGGGGAGATCAAAAAGGAATATATATTGAAAATACAGAAACTATTCTCTTTAATCAGGAGCGGGTAAGCAGCTCAAGAATAAGGAGTGCTCTTCTAGAAAATAATTTTGAATTGGCAAAAAATCTTTTAGGAAGACCTTACACTTTTTCAGGGAAGGTAGTACATGGCCAGCATCTTGGTAGAACTATAGATGTTCCAACAGCAAACATATGGCTTCCTAATCAACGACTCCCAATACAAGGAGTTTATGCCGTGGAATGTAAACTAAACAACATGAAACTTTATGGTATTGCCAACATGGGGGTAAGACCTACAGTAGGAGGAGATAAACCAGTATTAGAAGTTCACTTATTTGAATTTAATAAAAACATTTATTCCCAAAGACTTCGTGTCAAATTTGTTAAAAAAATAAGAGATGAAAAGAAATTTGATAATTTAGACATGTTAAAATCTCAGATTCAAGAGGATATATCGACAGCAAAAAATATTTTACGTACTTCCAATGACAACTAATTATAGAGATACATTAAATCTTCCAAATACTGATTTTTCAATGAAAGCTGGATTGCCAAGAAAAGAGCCAGAAATATTAGATTTATGGTCCCGTACAGATTTATACGGAAAGATTAGAAAAAAATATGAAAATAAAGAATTGTTTCTTTTGCATGACGGACCCCCCTATGCAAATGGTGACATACATCTTGGCCACTCGGTCAATAAAATTTTAAAGGATATAACTATTAAACATAAAACTCTTCAAGGTTTTAATGCTCCTTATGTACCTGGTTGGGACTGTCATGGTCTTCCAATTGAGCTTAATGTTGAAAAGAAGCATGGAAAAAACAGTGAACTCGTAAAAAACAAAGAGGCTTTTCAAAAAGCTTGCAAAGAATATGCTGAAAGCCAAATAAATAAACAATTAAATGATTTTAAAAGACTAGGCGTGCTTGGTGATTGGGAAAATTCATATAAATCATTAGATCCAAAATTTGAAGCAGACATCGTTAGATCATTAGGAATTATATATAGCGAAGGTTATCTAGAAAAAGGTGAAAAGCCTGTTCACTGGTGCCAAGAAAGTGGATCATCCTTAGCAGAGGCAGAAGTTGAATATATTGATAAAACATCAAAAGCAATTGATGTTGCATTCAAGGTTGATCATGCATCTTTAGAAAAGTTAAATGATATATTTAATACTGAAGACACAGACGAAATATCATTTGTTATATGGACTACAACACCATGGACAATACCCTCAAATGTAGCTGTATGTATCAATCCTGAATACAAATATTCACTCATAAAAATGAAAAATAAATTTTATGTAATTGCATTTGAGATGATTGATCAATGCTCTAAAAGATGGAAACAAAAATTTGAAGTTGTATCGACCATACAAGGTGAAAGATTAAGTGATATTGAACTTATTCATCCTTTTTTAGATAGGAAATCAGTCCTTCTTCATGCAGACCATGTCACAACTGAAGCAGGAACAGGTTGCGTCCATACCGCTCCAGCTCATGGTATGGATGATTATTTAATATGTAAGAAGAATAATATTGAGACTATCCACTCACTAAATAACAAGGCTTTCTTCAAGGATGAGCTAGATTTCATTGCAGGACTTCCTGCAATGAAAGCGGATCCGTTCATTGTTGAAAAATTACAAGAGCATAATGCACTTATCAATATAGAAGATTATCATCATTCTTACCCTCACTGTTGGAGACGTAAAACGCCTTTAATTTTTACATCGACTCCTCAGTGGTTTATTTCAATGAAAAAAAATAATCTTATAAAAGATGCTCTAAAACATATTAAGAGTGTTAATTGGGAACCCTCATGGGGTCTTCAAAGAATAGAATCAATGCTTACTGAAAGACCAGATTGGTGCATTTCTAGACAAAGAAATTGGGGTGTTCCAATAACTTTAGTTGTTCATAAAGACACTGGAGAAATCCATCCTAGCCAAAAAGACCTGTTTGAAAAGTTTGCGCAAACTATTGAGAAAGAAGGAATTTCAGCTTGGGATAAGTTGAGTCTAAAAGATTATATCGATGATCATGAAGAATATATTAAAACTTCCGATTCACTTGATGTGTGGTTTGATTCTGGAGTAACTCATTATGCAGTTTCTGAAAAAAGATTTGGTAATAATGTAGTTGCAGATCTCTACCTAGAGGGCTCAGACCAACATAGAGGATGGTTTCAATCATCATTATTATCAAGCATAGCTATGAATAAGTCAGCACCATATAAAACTGTTCTGACTCATGGGTTTGTTGTAGATGAGCAAGGAAGAAAACAATCAAAATCACTTGGAAATGTTGTCTCTCCTCAAAAAGTGTGGGACAGCTTAGGAGCAGATATTTTGAGACTTTGGGTGGCTTCAACAGACTTTAGAAGCGAAATGGTAGCGTCTGATGAAATTTTGAAGAGAACTTCAGATCAATATAGACGAATTAGAAATACTTTTAGATTTATCTTAGGAAATTTAAGTGACTTTAGTGATAAAAATAAAGTTAAGTTTGAAGATCAAGTTGAGCTAGACAAATGGATCATTAATGAAACAAAAATACTTCAAAAAGAAATCATAAGCTTGTATGAATCCTATGCTTATCATAAGGCAATTCAAAAAATACATAACTTTTGTGTTAACGAATTAGGAGGAATATATCTAGATATTGTTAAAGACAGGCTTTATACATGCAAAAATGAATCTTTAGCAAGAAGATCATGTCAAACAAGCCTTGATTTTATTTTGAATGTTTTAGTAAGACTAATTGCTCCGATTCTTTCTTATACAGCAGAGGAAATTTGGCAAACAAGCAATAGATTGAATAGTCAAGGAGACTCTGTTTTTCTCTCAAATTTTGATACTTCTCAGATAAATTATGAGTCTAATATCAATCAATCTGAATGGAAAAGAATTTTTGAAATTAAGGATGCTGTCAATCAATCAATAGAGGCTATGAGAAATGAAAATAAAATTAAGGGTTCACTTGATTCTGTTGTAGGTATTCAAACTACTTCAAATGACTTAAATATCCTAAAAAAACTAGGAGAAGAACTTCATTTTTTATTTATTTCTTCAGAAGCAAATGTTAATGAGGCAAAAAGTTTTAAAATTAAAGTTAATTCTTCGAGAAACACAAAATGTGTTAGGTGTTGGCACAGGTGTTCATCAGTGGGATCTAGCAAAGAACATCCTGAGCTTTGTAATAGATGTATAGAAAATGTAGAAAAAAATGGTGAACAAAGAAGTTTCCTATAATTTAAGATATTTTTTGTTAATAGTATTTCTATTTTTTACTGATTTATATTCAAAAAATCTTGCACTTCAGAACTTATTGTATGGTCAATCTGAAAATACTTTTTTGCCAATAATCGATTTATTACTTATTTATAACTCTGGAATAGCATTTGGAATTTTTGATAATGCTGGATCAGGCATCTCTTCAATCTTATTGGTAATAACAATTTTAATTTTAATATACCTCTTTTGGATGATTTTTAATGAGAAAGACATATATATAAAGACTTCATTATCCATCATTGCAGGTGGCGCAATTGGAAATATTTATGATAGAGCCATGGATGGTAAGGTTACTGACTTTCTCCACTTGGAGATCTTTAACAATTCCTTTTTTGTGTTTAACTTAGTAGATGCATTTATAACTATTGGAGCAGTTTTAATTATATACTTTGAAATTATTAAAAAACTAAAAAATGAGTAAACAAATAAAACTTGCAAATCCAAGAGGCTTTTGTGCTGGGGTTGATAGAGCAATAGATATTGTTAATAAAGCTCTGGAAATATATGGAGCACCTGTCTATGTGAAACATGAAGTTGTCCATAACAAGGTAGTTGTTGATGATTTGAAAGAAAGAGGTGCTATTTTTATTGAGGAAATTGAAGAAATTCCAGATAATTCTCTTGTAATATTTAGTGCACATGGTGTGTCAAGTGAAGTTGAAGAANAAACNAAGGCNAGAAATTTNANTTTNTTNGANGCCACNTGCCCATTNGTNACTAAAGTNCANATGGAAGTNAGGAAGCANGCAAATGCAANNAAAGATATTATATTGATAGGTCANGAGGGTCATCCTGANGTTGANGGNACAATGGGNAGACANATAAATTCAGAAAATAGCTCAATNTTTTTGGTGCAAAANGAGNGAGATGCTAAAAATATNAATATTTTNAAAAAAGACAACTTAGCATTAGTAACTCAGACAACNCTNAGNGTAGATGAAACTAAATCAATTATTAAGATTCTNAAGGANAGATTTCCTAAAATTGAAGTCCCAAAAAANGATGATATTTGTTATGCAACACAAAATAGNCAGGATGCTGTNAAACAANTAGCCCTTGANTCAGATTATATGATAGTTGTAGGTTCAAAAAATAGNTCAAACTCTAATAGACTNAAGGANCTTGGTGAAAAATGTGGTTGTGATTCAGTTTTGATTGATGANTTTTCNGATTTAAATCTCGANGATTTGNAAAATTGCAAAACCATTTCAATCACAGCTGGTGCTTCTGCGCCAGAATCAAGAGTTATGGAAATAGCAAAATCTCTTGAAAATTATTTTGATGCCAAACTTGTTGAAAGTGGTCACGATAATGANGATGTATATTTTAAGCTTCCTCCTGGTTTGAGATAAATGGATATTGAAAATCATATTTTCAAGGACTTAAAATTTTTAAAATCNCCAAACTTTAATGAAAGGCCTGATGATAAGGAAATAAGNTTAGTAATAATTCATTCAATTAGTCTCCCACCNAAATGTTATGNAAATAACTACGTAGAGGACTTTTTTTTAAATAAACTTTGCANAGATGATCATAGTTATTTCAAAGAAATTCAAAACTTAAAGGTGTCATCTCATTTATATATAAAAAGAGATGGCGAGTTAATACAATTTGTTCCCTTTGATAAAAGAGCTTGGCATGCAGGAAAATCAACTTATAANGGTATNGANGATTGTAATAATTNTTCAATAGGAATTGAATTAGAGGGANCAGATGATGATTGTTACTCTGATGAGCAATATAAAATGTTAACAATNNCAGTNCAAAAAATNATAGATNACTACCCATTAATTNATAAGCATTCTATTGCTGGTCATTCTGATGTNTCACCATNAAGAAAAACTGATCCTGGTAAAAAGTTTGACTGGGANNGATTTTTAAACGCGCTATGANTAANAAAAACTTAAATAATATTGTTGCATTTACAGGATATGGGTTTGCNTCAGGATTACCATATGTTCTAATTTTTGTTACTTTAACTGCATGGTTGAGAGANATTGGTGTAGATTTAAGTCTAATAGGTTTTATAAGTTGGATAATGCTNACTTATTCTTTAAAGTTTTTATGGGCTCCTTTTGTTGATAGATCACCAACTAAATTNTTNAAAAAATTTGGGCACAGAAGAAGTTGGATTATTACAATGCAGNTTCAAATTATNNTATCTTTAATCNTCTTATCGTTTATTAANCCTTTAACNAATTTATTAGTNTTTGCATTATTTGCNNTAAACATTGCGTTTGCGGGNTCNATTCAAGATATTGCAATTGATGCTTACAGGATAGAAAGTGCAAAATTAGANGATCAAGGTAACTTGGCAGCTGGTTACCAGTTTGGTTACAGAATNGCAATTNTGGTTGGGTCTTCATTTGCATTAATTTATGCAGAAAATTTCTCATGGTCANTTACNTACCAACTAATGGCATTNTTNATGGCTTTAAATATATTGGTCACAGTTTANATTTCATCAGAANAATCAAANCCNNATCTTGCGATATTAAATTATAAACAGTCNCTTTTAGAGCCNNCAAAAGATTTTTTAGAGAGATTTGGTTTAAAAATAGCATCAATCCTAATACTNATNATTGCTACNTATAGATTNACAGANATTGTNATGGGNCCAATGGCNAATCCTTTCTATATAGATATGGGTTACTCATTATCAGAAATAGGNTATGTAGTTAAAATNGTNGCTTTANTTGCAACNATAATNGGNGTATTNATTGGAGGAATTTTTGTTAAAAGACTTGGATTGTATAAGTCCCTTTTAATAGGAGCCTTTTTGGTAATGTTNACAAATCTAAGTTTTTCTTATGCCTCAATAAATGAAAAGAATTTAGTTNTGCTTGCCAGTATTGTAGCNTCAGATAGTCTTGCAGCTGGAATTGTTGGTACNGTAAACATTACTTTTCTTACAAGNCTNGTTTCATCAAAATATACNGGATTTCAATATGCNTTNTTAACTTCACTGATGGCTTTTTTAGGAAAATTATTTGGAGGTTTTTCTGGAGTNTTTGTAGAGNGCTTTCAAAATCTTTANGGTTTNTCATATGGNTGGATGAGCTTTTATATATTTACATCATGTCTNGCGATCCCATCAATGCTGATGATATATTTNAATNAAAGCATTTTTNTNCAAANAAATGCTAANAANTAGAATTCTNTTNTATGTTTCAATTNTGGTGNTATTNTTATTNAGTATTGTNAATGCAAGTAATATANCTGTATTTAACTCTTTATCATTNATATCAGATAAATTTGTTCATGGAGCAATCTANNTCTATTTAACTTTATTAGGATTAGNTTGNTCATTCAAAAGATCAAATTATTTTGTTGCTTCANNTATTTTCTTNTTNGGNGCTTTNATCGAAATANTTCACTTTTTNCATCCATATAGATTTTTTGAGTATTTTGACTTACTTGCAAACNTAATTGGAGTTACAATTGCGCTTCTAATATTTAGGTTAAAAAATATCTTATTTAACTATTGATTTATATTTTTTAGTCCTTAATTATTGAATAACTTAAATNATGTTATTTATATGGAGAGATAAATGAAATTAAGACCCTTACATGATAATGTTCTTGTAAAAAGAACTGAAGAAGAGGAAACATCNTCTGGTGGTATTATTCTTTCAGGNTCTGCTAAAGAAAAACCNTCGCAAGGTGAAGTTGTNGCTGTTGGTCCTGGAAAAGTNAGTGAATCAGGTGANTCTATACCAATGAATGTTTCAGTTGGAGACACAGTAGTTTTCGGTCAATATGGCGGAAATGAAATCAAATTAAATGACGAAGAATATCTCATACTCGGTGAGGGAGATATTTTTGGTGTAATCGAATAAATAATTATTAATAGGGAGATTAAATATGTCAGCTAAAGATGTAAAGTTTGGTGATAATGCNAGAACAGAGATGCTTGATGGTGTTAATACATTAGCAAATGCCGTGAAGGTAACACTTGGTCCNAAAGGAAGAAATGTCGTACTTGATAAGTCATTTGGAGCTCCNACTGTGACNAAAGATGGTGTGTCAGTTGCTAAAGAAGTNGAATTAGAGAATAAATTTGAAAATATGGGTGCNCAAATGCTAAAGCAAGTTGCATCACAAACNTCAGATGANGCNGGTGATGGAACNACAACAGCNACTGTTTTAGCNCAATCAATTGTAAATGAAGGAAATAAAGCTGTTGCNGCNGGTATGAATCCAATGGATTTAAAAAGAGGAATCGATAAAGCTGTAGCAAGCGCTGTTGAATTTGTGAAAGGGTTGAGCGTTCCGTGTACTGACGATAAAGCAATTGCACAAGTTGGAACAATTTCAGCAAATGGAGATACTGCTGTTGGTGAAATAATAGCTGAAGCAATGGAGAAAGTTGGTAAAGAAGGGGTAATTACTGTTGAAGAAGGCAGCGGTATTGAAAATGAGCTTGATGTTGTAGAAGGAATGCAGTTCGATAGAGGATATCTATCCCCTTATTTCATTACAAACCAAGATAATATGACAGTAGAACTAGATTCTCCGTTCATTCTTTTAGTAGACAAAAAGATTTCAAATATACGAGATCTTCTTCCATTATTGGAAAATGTTGCTAAGGCAGGGAAGCCTTTATTAATTATTGCAGAAGATATAGAAGGAGAAGCATTAGCTACATTGGTTGTAAACAACCTTAGAGGTATTGTAAAAGCTGCTGCTTGTAAAGCTCCGGGCTTTGGTGACAGAAGAAAAGCTATGTTAGAAGATATTGCCATATTGACTGGTGGAACAGTGATATCTGAAGAGGTCGGTTTATCATTAGAAGCTGCAACTATTGATGATCTAGGTACATCAAAAAGAGTTGTTCTTAATAAAGATAATGCAACAATAATTGATGGTGCAGGCGATGAAAATGCCATTGCAACTAGAGTTAATCAAATAAGAGCTCAAGTTGAAGAAACCACTTCTGATTATGACAAAGAAAAACTCCAAGAGAGAGTTGCGAAACTTGCTGGCGGTGTAGCTGTAATTAAAGTTGGTGCAGGTTCTGAAGTTGAAATGAAGGAAAAAAAGGCAAGAGTTGAAGATGCTCTTCATTCTACAAGAGCAGCAGTTGAAGAAGGAGTTGTTCCTGGTGGTGGATCAGCTTTGATTAGATGTCTCGAGGCTGTTGAAAAACTAAAAGGAGATAATGATGATCAAAATGTTGGCATCAACATTGCCAAGAAAGCTTTTGAAGCTCCTTTAAGACAAATAGTTTCTAATGCTGGTGAAGAACCATCTGTTATTGTAAACAAAGTAATTGATGGTAAAGATTCTTTTGGCTTTAATGCTGCTACTAGTGAATTTGGTGACATGATCGAAATGGGTATTTTAGACCCTGCTAAAGTTACCAGAACAGCTCTTCAAGCAGCTGGTTCAGTTGCAGGTATGATGATCACAACAGAAGCTATGGTAACTGATGTACCAAAGGACGATACACCAATGCCACCAATGCCAGATATGGGAGGCATGGGCGGTATGGGCGGTATGATGTAATTTCATATTTAATTAAAAAATTTGGGGCATATAGCCCCATTTTTTTTGTATAATCACCATAACACATTAAATTTTTTTGGAGTTATGGAAATGAAACTTTTTTACTTTTTACCGATTGTATCAATACATTTATTCGCTCATGAAAATAGTACTTTTCATTATCATTTCATTGGTACAATAGCTGAGTTAATTATCTATTTTTCATATATATCTATTTGTTTAATAGTGGTTTTTATAATTAAAACTTTGTATAGGAGATTTGCATGAAAATTAAAGATTTAAAAGCCCATTGTGATATTCCATGCGCTGTTTATGATCCTTATATTGCTCAATTCGCTTCTTTAAGCTTAATCAGAATTGTTGACCTTATTAACGAATTGCCAGATGAATTAACAAAAAAAGATGATTTAGCAAAGCTATCCCGCCTAGTGCAACAAAAAGAGGAACATGCTGCAGAAGTTAAAGATGCGGTAAGAGTTATATGGGGAGATTATTTTAAAGGCCCACAAATGGAAAAGTTTCCTGAAATTCATGAATTGACTCACTCAATAATGCTAGATGCTTCGAAGTGCAAACAGAATATAGATAGAGACGCTGCAGAGGATCTATTAAACAAGGTAAATAGATTTGCTGAAATTTTTTGGTCAACAAAAGATATTGCAACTGAATTAAAAATATCACCAAATCCTCCAATGCTTAAGCTTGTTATGCCAGTATTGAGTGATTAAGATATTTAGAGTTAAAGGTGTTAGCATGTCGCCTGAGATTCAAAATAACTCTTATGTTGTCACAACGAAATTAAAGACCTATAACACTAATGATATTGTAGCTATTAAAGATAATAAAATTGGGATGGTAATTAAAAGAATTAAAGAGATAGATGATAATTATCTCACTGTTGAGAGCATCAATAAACAATATAGTTCAATCACAAGTGAAATGAAGTTTCAATATGATGATATTTTGGGAAAAGTCATTTTAAAATTATTTAATTAGTATGAAGTCTAAAGAATTTAAAGTTTTAAATATATCATTTGTTAAATTCTCTATTTTATATGGTTTATTTCTTTTCTCTTGGGGAATACTTATTTCAATAATCTCAAATAGTAGTTCAATAACCTCTTATATACCTTCTTTTATTTCAATACCTATTATTTTATTTTCATTTCTATCACTTGTTATACCTCAAAAAAAGAAACTATTCATGCATATAACCGCAACATTTGGTTTAATTTGTGCATTAGCAGGCTTGGATCTTTTGAGAGCTTTACCAAACATATTTGATAACTTTTGGGCTGATATATCAAAAATAATAATGTTTTTGTCAGGGTCAATTTTCACATATTTATGTATACAGTCTTTTATTTTTGCCCGAACAAAAGCTAATGATTAATTTTAAATTATTAGTTTTAAGTTTATTTTTTTTCATAACTTTTCATATTAGTGGTCAAAATTATACTTTTGGTTTAAGTCATATCGATGATCCAAATGTAAAAATTCCAAGAGGTGGTTCAACCAAAGGCCCCTCAGTAGTATTTGATAATAAAGAATCATCTCTAGATTTAATTTATTTAAAAAAAAATAAAATTGATAAGGATAGACAAGCAATTCTTAATCTGGCAGGAGAATATGTTGTTTATTTTGATTTTGTTGAACTCATTGGTTTTGAAGATAATTATGAACCTTCAAGACCATATCAGTCTTGGGCAACAGAGTATGTTGAAGTAATAGAAAATCAAAGCAATTTTATAAGTTTGCAACATATTCTAGTAATGTATTTCGAAAATGAAGATGGAAGCATTTCAGAGCCAATGGTTGTTAAACATTGGAGAGAGGATTGGAGATATCAAAATAGAAATTTAAATGTCTTTATTGGATATAACAAATGGCAAAAATCGATTATAAAAAGAAAAAATGCAAGGGGTACATGGTCACAATCTGTTTTTCAGGTGGATGATTCTCCAAGATATCAAAGCTATGGAAAATGGTCTCATGAAAAAAATATATCTTATTGGATCAGCAATGAGACATCTCGTCCATTGCCAAGAAGAGAGGCATCAGTTAGAGATGACTATGACATTCTTAAAGGTATAAATACTATAACAATTACTCCTAATGGATGGACGCATGAACAAAGTAATAAAAAGTTTCATATTGCAAAAAATATAATTATTGCAAAAGAAACAGGGCTAGCAAGATATATTAAAATCAAAGATTTTGATTGGGATAGTGGAAGAAAATATTTTGAGGATACTTCAGTTTTTTGGAAAGAAGTTAGAAATGTTTGGGATAAAATTTTGAAAGAAAATGGGAACATCACTGTTTTTAAATCAGTGGATAACAAAACAATGGTTAGTTCAATGTTTGAATTAGCCAATGAATTAGCTAATCAAAATGATCTAATAAAATTGAATAACGAAATTAATGCTACTCTAAATCAATTTATTGAGATTAATTAGATTTTTTAATTTTAATTTTAGATATTAAATTTTCATCAAGTTCTAAAATCTCAAATCTATATTTATCTATCTCAATACATAAATTTGCTTGAGGTATTTGGTCAAGATACTCTGTAACTAAACCATTTATTGTTTTAGCATTGTCTTCAGGTATTTCCCAGTTTAGATAATTATTCAACTCTCTAATTTTTGAGTTTCCATCTGTTAATATTGATCCATCTTTTAACTTTATAAACTCTTTTTCAAGCTCCTCTTTGTCACCACCAAATTTACCCGTGATTTCTTTAAAAATATCTTCGACAGATATCAGACCCTCAATTTCACCATATTCATCTACTACAAGACCAATTGATTCATTATTTGCTAGAAATTCCCGTAACTGCTTCATTAGTAACGTGGATTGGGATACGAAATAAGTCTTATGAAGAATTTTTTTAAAATTTGCAGCATTACCTTGTTCATAATTCTCTAAAAATGAATGAGAATCTTTTAAATGTAAAATACCAATCATATTATCAATTGAGTCCTGAAAAACAGGCAGTCTGGTATATTCAGTAGATTCAATTATGTTAGTTGCTTTTTCATAGTCATCATTTATGTCAATTCCTATTATCTCTGCAGTAGGTACCATTATGTC
Source organism: Gammaproteobacteria bacterium (assembly GCA_002721465.1). Taxonomy (GTDB): domain Bacteria; phylum Pseudomonadota; class Gammaproteobacteria; order Magnimaribacterales; family D2472; genus SAR86A. Next base: position 130,126 of record PBKO01000007.1, read on the forward strand.
CTCAACTATCAATTCCTCCATTCCTAAAACAGAGGAGAGCATCTTCCTATATTGCTTAGGAATTAAATCGCCAGACTCTTCAAGCAAAGTTCTTAATTCTTCAGTATTAAGATTGTCATTTGTATTTGCATCTTTTGCATCTAAACTAAATATCTTTAAAATCAATCTACTTAAAAAATTAGTAAAAAATATAAGAGGTTTAAATATATATACAAGAATATTTAAAATAAATGATGATTTTGTTGCTGCACTCTCAGGCTTTATTGCTGCAATTGTTTTAGGGGTAATTTCGGAGAATATTAAAATTATTATGGTTAATATAATTGACCCTATTAAAACGTTACCACCAAAATAATTAATCATAATTATTGTCACTATTGCTGAGGCTAAAATATTTGCAAAGTTATTTCCTACTAATATAGCTGACAATAATTGATCAGGTTTTTTTAGTAGATTGAGTGCTCTTTTTGCGCTACCTTTTGATTTTTTAGATAAATTTTTAAGCTTAATTTTATTTGCTGCCATCATTCCTGTTTCAGAGCCAGAAAAAAAGCCACTAAGAATTAGTAAGAAAATAAGTGTTGAAAATAAAAAAATTAAAGATGGATCTTCTTGCATTAGGATCCTATTAAGTATGAATTCATATAATAAGCGCCAAGAACAGCCCACATAGCAATAAAAAGACTTCTTGTTGCATATTTAATTGAAAAATTAAAATAATTCACACCTATTACTGTTATAACAAAGATTAACCATGCGACAAATGTAAAGACTGTCTTAAGTATTAAATTAGTCGTAAAAACTGTTTGCAAGCTTAGACCAGAAATTAATGCTAAAGACAAAAATAACAAACCAATTCCCAAAAGCTTGAATACGATTTTATAATTTTTTTCAACAGAAAAATTTTCGAAGGCTCCTAATACACCTTCTTTTATTTTTCTTACTTTTCTTTCAAGAATGATAATTTCACTATAAGCAATAAATACAAACAATATACTTAGACCAGTGACCATAAAGTGTATAGCAGGAAGAACAGAAACTATTTCATAGTTCAATGAATAAATCATAATGTACGATAATGCAGATACAAAAGCAGAAATATAAAGATACCTCTCTCTTTTTAAGAAAAATCTAATAATAAAATATATAACTACGCTTATAGTTACTTGGGTAATAAAACTCATTAAATATAAAGATTAAATAAAACTTTGCACATTAATACTATCAATATTAGCAAGGTTAACCTAAAATACACATCTTTTTAAGTTATATAAGTAAATATTTAATATGGTAATAATTAGATTAGCAAGAAGTGGAGCAAAGAAAAATCCATACTATTTTGTTACAGTTGCTGATGAAAGGAAGCCTAGAGACGGTGCTTTTATTGAAAGACTAGGTTTCTTTAATCCAACTGCAAAAGGCCAAGAAGAAAGATTAAGAATTGATTTAGATAAACTTCAGGAATGGGTTGAAAAAGGCGCTCAATTAAGTGAAAGAGTTCAATCTCTCGTTAAAGAGGCAAATCTTTCTCCTGAAGAGTTTGCTGCTAAGCTAGAGGTAAAAAAGGCAAAAGTAGCCGCTAAAAAAGCGGCTATTGCTGATAAACTTGCTAAAGAGGCTGAAGATAAAGCAGCAGAGGAAGAAGCAGTAGAGGAAGAAGCTCCAGTAGAGGAAGAAGCTCCAGCTGAGGAAGCTCCAGCAGAAGAAGAAGCTCCAGCTGAGGAAGCATCAGTAGAAGAAGAAGCTCCAGCTGAGGAAGCACCAGTAGAAGAAGAAGTTCCAGCTGAGGAAGCATCAGCAG
>PBKO01000008.1 GCA_002721465.1 Gammaproteobacteria bacterium
TATTAGCTATTTGAGCCGTCATTGTCTCTTGTGTTTGCAGCCTTTTACTATAACAATCCACTAACCTTGCTAATTTGCTGATTCCAACAACTCTATTACTAGGAATATATCCAACATGGGCTACACCAATTATTGGAACCATATGATGCTCACAATGTGACTCTAATCTGATATCTCTCACTATAACAGCATCATCGTAACCATCTACTTCTTCGAATGTTCGACTTAATATTTCTTCTGGATTGTCCTTATAACCTGAAAAAAACTGCTTGTAAGCCTTTACAACTCTTTTTGGAGTATCTAGCAAACCTTCCCTTTCTGGGTCATCTCCAGCCCAAAGTATTAGCGTCTTAACTGCCTCCATAGCCTCTTGCTGAAGAGAGCTCTCAGAGTTATCTTGTGATATTGTATCTACCGCTTTTAAAACTTCATCCTTAGATGGTTTTTTTGCCATTTGTTAAGCTCCTAATATTTATGATGCCCATTTTATATAAAAAAATAAAAATGTATATCTAGATTATACAATCTTAATAATTAATAATTAGCATATGCTTAAAGTGTTAATCCAATCAGTGACTCGGTTTCAACAAAATTCTTCGATAGTTTATTGTTCAGATACTAAAAAATGTGCAATTGTTGATCCAGGTGGTGATATAGATCTTCTTCTTAAAATATCTCAAGATAATAATTTAATTCCAAAAATAATTCTTTTAACTCACGGCCACATAGATCATGCTGGTGGAGCCTCAGAATTAGCTGACATTTTAAAAGTTGAAATTCATGGTCCTCATATCAATGACAAATATTTACTAGATCAGCTAAAAGAACAAGGTGAAATGTTTGGAATGCCATCAAGAAATTGTAGACCCGATAAGTGGCTTAATGAAGGTGATCAAATTACTATTGGTAATGAGATTCTTGAAGTATATTTCTGTCCTGGTCATTCTCCAGGACATATTATTTTTTTCAATGAAAAACAAAAGCAAGCTTTAGTTGGAGATGTCTTATTTAATGGTTCTATCGGAAGAACTGATCTGCCAGGTGGTAATTTCAATGACTTAATAGATTCTGTAAAGAATAAACTTTGGCCATTGGGTCATGATGTTGAATTTTTTCCTGGACATGGACCCATTTCGACATTTAAAAATGAAATGGAGACTAACCCTTTTGTTTCTAATGATGCTTTAGGATTGTAGATTATTGTTTATCGTATCTTCCTGGTGCTAATAATTTACCAAGAGCATTTATTACCCATCTTGGAAGATATTTTAGAGTAAAAACCAGGGTCTTATAAGTAAAAGTTGGTACGCATAGACTTTTTCCTGATAGCGTTGCATCTACTGCTTCATCTGCAATTCTTTTGGCTGAAAATACTAAAAATCTTGGAACGCGATCCATCTCATCTTGAACACCGCTTGCAGTATGAAAGCCGGTAATAGTAAAACCAGGACATAAAGCAGTTGAAGTAATACCCTTATGTTTATAGTTCACATTAATAGAATCACTAAATCTATTCATGAAAGTCTTTATTGGTCCATAAAGTGGTTGAATTGCTGATGGTGCAGCAAAGGCAGCTACAGAGGAGACAATCATTATCTTTCCTCCTCCATTTTCGATCATTTTTGGAATAAATAACTTTGTAAGCATTATTACTGAGGTTCCAAGAACTCTAATAAATTTTTCTTCTTCCTCAACACTTGTTTTATCAAATGCAGTCTTGATACCGTACCCAGCATTATTGACAAGGATATCTACTGAGTAATCTTTTGCTTCACAAAATTCAAAGATTTCTTGTGTTGATTCTTTTAAACTTAAATCTTTAGAAATGATATCAACATTAACATCATTTTTTGAACTTATATTTTTTGCTACTTCTTCAAGTAGATCTCTTCTTCTTGCAGTTAAGATTAGGTTATATCCTTTTTCTGCAAAGTTTTTTGCAATCTCTAAACCAATTCCAGATGATGCACCTGTAATTAACGCATATGAATTATTCATAATAATATACTATCAGTATGTTCAGTTCTAAGATAGAATTACATGCTTATTTTTTCGAATTTCAATATGAATTTAATAAATTATAAAAATTATTTTTCAATACTGCTATTAAGTCTTGTTTTAACAATGTTTAGCATCAGTGCATTGTCGCAAACGGATGAAGGAATTGCAGATTCTGATAATGATGAAGAAAGTGAGTCAGTTAAAGACAAGGATGAGATGGGTCCATCTTCAAAACTAAGAAAGTGCTTGATGAAAGCAAAAAGCATGAAAGACAAAAAAAACTGTGAAAAAGAGAATATGCCAACTGTCGAGGAGTTTATTGAAGATGAAGAATTAGAATTAATAGACGGTTTTCTAAAAATATTTTCTGATCAAGACCAGTCAATGTATTTTTTAAAATTAAACAATTCTGATTTAAATGAAAGATTTTTATATTTTGCTTACATTATGAATGCTCCCCAGGAGAGTTCACTTACTGGCGGGCTACCTTCGGATGGAAAAGTTTTAGAATTTCGCAACTTTAAAAATGAAAATATTGGTCTCTACCAAATAAATACAGCTTATGTTAACGGTGATGATAATAATATTGGGAGATCGACTATTACAAATATAACGGAATCATTTATAGAAGTTTTTAAACCTGTCGCAAGATCAGAGGATTCTGTTCTTATAAGTGTAAATAATTTACTAATGTCTGAAAAAATGGAATCTATTAGTTATGTACCAAAAGAATACAGAGAGTTTATTTCTGTTAATTATGGAAGACCAGACAAAAGTAAAACCTTTATAAATGATGTATTCAACTATTCTACAAATACAGCTGTAGAGGTAACTTTTTCATATATGAATATGATGCCTAATTCTGATGCTTTTTCAGTTTCTGCAGTAACAGATCCAAGATATTTATCTGTAACTGCTAGGCATATTTTTATAAAAATGCCTGATGATAAATATGAAACTAGAGTAAACGATCATAGAGTAGGATATTTTGTAAATAATTCTACTGACCTTACCTCATATGAAAATTTTCCAAATTTTGCCTTGATAAATAAATGGAGACTTATTAAGAAAGACCCAGATGCTGAAATTTCTGAGCCAGTTGAACCTATTGTTTTTTGGGTGGAAAACACAACTCCTGAAGAGATTGTCCCTGCTGTAATTGCGGGTATTGAAAATTGGAATATTGCTTTCAAAGAAGCTGGTTTTAAAAATGCAATTGTTGCAAAAATTCAACCCGAAGATGCTGATTGGGATGCTGCTGACTATGAATATAACGTAATAAGATGGTCATCAGAACCAGACGGTGGCTTGCTTGGTATTGGGCCTCGAGTCACAAATCCATTAACTGGAGAAATTATATCAGCCGACGTAGTTAACAAACTTCTTGCAGTTAAAGTTGGAAGAAATTATCGCAAACTCTATGGTTATACAGAAGATAATGATCCTTTAATGCAGTACATAACAAATTTAACACTACACGAAGTTGGCCATGCTATAGGCCTTCGTCATAATTTCAGAGGAAGCTATCTATATAATCCAATTGAAATTCATAACAAAGAATTAACAGGTAACACAATCATGAATTCTGTAATGGACTATGATCCTATAAATGTTGCCCCAGAAGGTGTTGATCAAGGAATTTATTTTTCCACCGAACCTGGCGTTTATGACAAGTGGGCAATTAAATTTGGTTATACACCTAATTTGTCAGAAGAAGATAGAAAAAATTTACTTTTAGAGTCAGTAAAAAAAGAACTAACTTTTGGAACTGACGAAGAGGCAATGTCATCTCCAGGTTATAATATAGATCCTCGTACCAAAAGATATGACATGAGCAATGATCCAATTACTTATGCAGAAAATATAGTTAAGATTGTTGATCAAAAAATTAATGAGCTGCCTGAAATTTTTGCAGACGAAGAAGGTTTTAATAACTATACCAGCTCTTTTTATAGACTTTTTAGAACAAAAGGCAGATTTTTAGAGACTGTTGCTCAACAAATTGGTGGTGTATATATCAATAAAATATCCTCTGCACAAGATGAATATACAGTTCTTGAACCAGTACCATACGATAAACAAAAACAAGCTTTTAATCTTTTAAAAGAGCAAGTTTTTTCTAATGGTGCTATGAATTATGATCCAAAAATATTATCAAATTTAATATATGAAAGAGGAACTTTTCAAAGATCAAGAAGAAGTAGTAACGGCAACAATGATCCAGATTTTCATGCAATAGTTTTATCAAGCCAAAAAAATATATTAAGAAATATATTACACCCAACTGTAATGAAGAGATTAGTTAATAGCTCTTTGTATGGTAATGAGTATATGCCTCAAGAAGTTCTAAATGATCTTAACTCAGCAATATTTATTGATAATGAGAATCCTGATTCGTTTAAAAGAAATTTGCAATCTGCTTATGTTGATCTGCTTATTAATGGCTTTAAAGAGGCACCTTATGATGATATTTCAAAATCAGCAATCTTTTATACTTTAAAAGAAATTTCTACGTTTACCCGCGAAAACAGATTCAAGTCTGAGCATTATGATTATCTTTATTTTTTAGTTTCTAAAGTTTTTGAAGAATAATGATGGCAAACATCAGTGATTATAAAAAAAATATAATTCCTTTCTATAAACCAGCAGATTTTATTGTTAGTAAGGCAAAGGGCTCATTGGTCTGGGATAATAATAATAATAAATATATTGATTTTACTGCTGGTATAGCTGTTACAAACTTAGGTCATAACAACAAAGAACTTATTAAAATAATGAATGATCAAAGTAAAAAGCTTTGGCATTTATCACCACTATATATAAATCAACCTGCTATAGATTTGTCTAAAAAGCTTTGCAAAAATACATTTGCAAATAAAGTATATTTTTGTAATTCAGGAGCTGAGTCTGTTGAAAGTGCAATTAAGGTTGCTAGAAAATATACATCTTCTTTTAATAAAAAAAAATCTGAAATAATTTCTTTTACGTCATCATTTCATGGCAGAACAATGACGAGTATATCCTTAGCAAATTCTAAGGATCTCACTGAAGGGTTTGCACCTCTTTTAAAAGGCATAAAACAACATAAATATAACCAAGTACATGATCTTGAAAAACATTTTTCTGAAAATACTTCAGCGGTAATTCTTGAACTTGTTCAATGGCATGATGGCATAATCAAGGCTGATCAAAAATTTTTAAAGGAAATTAAAAGATTATCAAAAAAGTATAAATCCTTAATTATTATTGATGAGGTTCAATCAGGAATTGGAAGAACTGGTTCGTTTTTTGCATATGAACAATTTAACATCAAACCAGATATCTTATGTTTTGCAAAAGGAATAGCTAATGGATTTCCAATTGGAGGTATCCTTACAACAGAAAAAATTTCAAAAAAAATGTCATATGGCGCTCATGGGACTACATTTGGAGGAGGTCCTCTGGCTTGCGCAATTGGTTCAAGAGTTGTCGATTTAATATCAAAGAAAAAGTTACTGAATGGCGTCATTAAAAAAGAAAGTATATTTATGGATAAACTTGAGATATTTAACAAAGAGCATAATTGCTTTGAAGAAATTAAGTCTGCTGGTCTATGGATAAGTATTCATTTTGATAAAAAAAGAACTTCTATTGATGTTGATGACCTGATAAAAAAATGTCACGAATCAGGCTTGATGATTTTGAAGGCAAATAAGACTAGCGTAAGATTTTCGCCAAGTTTAATTATTGAAAATAGTCTAATAGATAGCGGTATTAAAATTTTTAATAAAACAGTACTTTCGCTACACAAATAAAAAATGAAAAGACTTCAATCGCCTAATCATCTTTTTATGATTGAGCCAAAAGAGTTTTGTAATAATCTTCAAACCCTCGATTCTAATGATTATCAAGTTGTAGAGAAAGATGAAAATAAAGAGCTAATATTAAAAAAAGCAAAAGATGAGTTCTTTAGCTTTAAAAATATAATCGAAGCTCAAGGCATCAAGATTACTTTTATGCTTGGAAGTCATGGTTGTCCGGATCATATTTTTCCTAACTGGTTTGCTACATTTCAGGACAAATCCATGCAAATTTTTAGTATGAAAGCCTTAAATAGGCGCGCTGAAAAGATACCTTCAATGATAAAAAGCTTGGAAACCAAATATAAGCTTGTTGATGATTTAACCCCTTATGAAGAAAAAGGAATTTTTTTAGAATCAACTAGTAGTATGGTTTTTGATAGAGTAAATATGATTGCCTATATTGGAAAGTCAGTTAGAACAAATGAAAATCTAGCAAGAGAATGGTGCTCAAAAAATGGATTTGAAATAGTCATTTTTGAGACAACTAGTCATAAAAATAAACCAATTTATCATACAGATGTTCTCATGTTTGTTGGAACAGACATGATTGGTCTTTGTGATGAAGTTATTAACGATGACTATGCAGAGGAAGTCTTATCTAGAGCTCAAAAATATCATGATGTTATGCTACTAACAAAAGATCAAATTTTAGATTTTTGTGGAAATGCTCTTGAGGCAAGAAATAATAAAGATGAAAAATACCTTATTATGTCTTCCCGAGCTCAAAAATCTCTAACATCATCTCAAATAGTAAAAATAAAAAAATATTATAAAGACATAATTCACGCAGATATATCTACTATTGAAAAATATGGAGGTGGATCTGCGAGATGCATGTTAACTGAATTATTTTAAAAAACGCCTATGGAATCATAGGCGTTTTAATCAAAAGAAATAATTTAATTGTCTTGACTGATCCAAAGAGGCAATACTGCAATAAGAAGTCCAGAAAAATAAAATAAATACGCTCCTACAGTAGCAATTGTATTTCCACCTGATGACATGGCATCAATAAAAGCTTGAGAGCCTGCTCCAATATCGATATCACCATTTGCAACATCAAGCGATGCTAAAGCTGCTGCGTGACCCTCATATGTTCCAGATATCAAACCACCAAGATTAAATCCAAATAAAAAAACACCTACCGCAAAGGCAGTGCAAAGAATTTTTCCTAAAAGGTTAACGTTTTTTTCTAAAAGAACGCTTGAAAATCTTGCTGCAATCCATACAGCAATCACGGTCGCTAAAAATATAGTTGCATTAGCGCCTCTAGCTTGCGAAAAAACTTCCCATAAAGCAATTTCTGCCATTCCACTTTGTATTAATTCCATAATTTTTCTCCCATATTATTTGTAAGTGAGTATCAATAATACAAAATAGATCGGAGATTTGTATGAGAATTATGTAAATTTTTTATACATTTGTCTTACATTTCTTTTAAGAAGTCAGAGACCATCTTGACTCCTCCAAGAGGAAAAAAATGTACTTTTTCGATATTAAATTCTGGATTACTTATTTTATAATCTGCTAATTCTTTAAGAATTTCGGTTGGCTTATATGGGAGTAAAAGTTTTGTTAAGTCTTTAGCTCGTTTTTGAATAATTCCGATAGAAGCTCCAACACCACATTCTATGGAATATCTTAATAAGGTTTGTAGTTTCGCTGGACCTGCTATACCAATATGAATAGGTAAATCAATTCCTGAGCTTTTAATTGAGTTAGCCCAATCAATCACTGAGCTAGAATCGAAACAAAATTGTGTTGTTATTGCCATAGATGCATCTGTTCTGGTACTAAATTGATTTTTCCATGATAAAGCTTCATCAACACTCTTTGAGGAGCCATCTGGATCAATATCTTTATTCCCTTCAGGGTGTCCAGCAATATGAAGTCTTTTAAAGTTNGCCTTATCAAANAGTTCTGATTCAATTAAATTAATTGATGAATCATATTCACCGTATGGCTTATTTGATCCCCCTGCAATGAGAAGCGCATTTTCCACGCCTGCTTCGTTTTGATATCGTGTAATCCATTCNCCCAANACGTTTTTATTTTTTATAATACGGGCNGGAAAATGNGGCATTGCNNAGAAACCTTGATCTGTAATTTTCTTAGCTGTCTGTACCATATCATCAATTGGAGTNCCNTCAATNTGAGCTATATAAATTAGCGTTTNAGCTGGTAAATAATCTGAAAANTTTTCAATTTTTGATGCAGCTTTTGGAGTNACTTCAATTGAAAAATCTTTAAGAAAATTATTTAAAATATTATTTTTCATACTTTATTAAAACATAAATTTGGCGGAGAGTGAGGGATTCGAACCCTCGAACCAGTTACCCAGTTACCTCCTTAGCAGGGAGGCGCTTTCGACCACTCAGCCAACTCTCCTATNTANAATTAAGAGGTGGATTATAACTCTTTAAAATATAAAGATAANTAGTTTATCTATCGAATTCAATTTGCATACCAAATGGTAAATCTTTNCTAATTTCTCCATCTTGAAATGCAATATTTCCATTCACAATAGTTAAATATATTGATGANGGGAAGGTTTTACCAAGAAATGGTGACCAACCACACTTNTATANTATGTTTTCTTTAGTTACTTNGTATGATTTATCAATATCAAGNACTGCTAAATCTGCATAATACCCTTCNCTTATATATCCTCTATCTTTTACCTGAAACCTTTTTGCAACGTTATGACTTGTTTTTTCAACAATTGTTTCGAGTGAGAGGATATCTTTATGATAAAAATCCATGAGTATTTGTAACCCGTGTTGAACAAGAGGAAGTCCAGCTGGNGCATCTTTGTAGTCCTGCATTTTTTCATCCCAAGTATGAGGAGCATGATCTGTAGCAATAATATCTATCTTATCTTCCTTCAAGGATTTNATNAGNGCTTGTCTATCATTTTCAGTTTTTATAGACGGATTACATTTAATTTGATTTCCAAGCTCAGGATAATATGAATCATTTAAAAGCATATGATGCACACAAACTTCTGCAGTAATTTTTTTTCCATCAATCATTCCTGATGTAAATAATTCCATTTCCTTTTCAGTAGTTAAATGGAAAACATGNAGATCAGCATCATATTTTTTTGCAAGGTCAACAGCCAATGAGCTAGATAAATAACAGCTATCAACATCTCTNATTAAATGATGATGTTCAGCAGATAAATTATCACCATATTTTTCAGCAAATATTTGCTCACGATCTTTTACTCTTTGAGGATCNTCACAATGAGTAACAACAATAAGTGGAGAATAATTAAATATNTCATTAAGTGCATCNATACTGTCGACTAACATTTCACCNGTAGAAGCGCCCATAAANACTTTTANTGCTGCTGCTTGGGTAATATCAACTTTTTTTATCTCTTCGATNTTAGTATTGCTTCCTCCTAGATGAAAAGAGTAATTGGATAANGACTTTTTNCTAGCTATTTCAAATTTTTTAGTTAANTTTTCATTNGTTGTTGTGGTCGGATTGACATTAGGCATTTCAAAGTAGCTGGTTACACCCCCTGCCAAGCCAGCTTTGGATTCAGTCGAAATGTCACCTTTATGAGTTAACCCAGGCTCTCTAAAATGNACTTGATCNTCAATCAGTCCTGGAAGAACAAANCTACCATCAATGTCTATAGTTTTTTTGGATTCTGATGAAATTGANGAAGCTACTAATTCAATTCTTCCTGACCTAATTGCAATATCTGATTCAGTNATTTTATTTTCATTAACTANATTGCAATTTTTTAATATTAAGTCNTACATTATTNTTCCAAATTAAATTCTTNATGAAGTACTTGAACAGCCTTATCAACCAAACTTTTATCAATAACCATNGTTAGTTTGATTTCAGANGTNCAAATAATTTGAATGTTNACATCATTTTCTGAAAGGGCCTTAAAAGCTTTGCTTGCAATCCCAGATTGGGATCTCATACCCACACCAACAAGAGAGACTTTNCCAATATTTGAATCAACCATAACATCCTTAAAGCTAACNTCTTTTTTAATATCTTCAATGATNGCNTCTACAGCTGNTTTTTCATCAATCGGTACTGTGAAAGTAAAATCAGTTTTTCCATCTACGCTAACATTTTGCACAATTACATCAACATCAATGTCAGCATNACTAATTGGACCTAGAATTTTGAAGGCAGTTCCTGGTATATCTCCNATACCATGAAGAGTATATTTAATTTGATCTTTTTGATANGCAATACCTGAAACTAAAGCATTTTCCATACTCTTTTCCTCCAATGAGATTAATGTACCACTACTCTCATTAAAACTCGATAATACTTTTACTGGGACTTTATACTTATTTGCAAATTCAACAGCCCTTGTTTGCATTACTTTTGCNCCTTGACTAGCNAGTTCTAGCATTTCTTCCATAGTAATAGNGTCTAACTTTTTTGCATTNGGAACTANCTTTGGATCTGCAGTAAAAATTCCATCAACATCTGTATAGATGTCACATCTTTTAGCATTAATTTTTGAGGCAATTGCAACAGCTGTAGTNTCTGANCCNCCTCTNCCCAANGTAGTGATATCACCACTTTCAGTTATTCCTTGAAATCCAGTAATTATTGGAATCATNCCTTCATCCAAGACATCTTTAATTTTATTTTCATCAACATCTAATATTTTAGCTTTTGAAAATGAACTGGTTGTCCTCATCGATATTTGAGATGCTGAGTATGATCTTGCTTGAATGCCTTTAGATTGAAGAGCTATTGTTAGCAAAGCAGAGCTCACTGTTTCNCCTGTTGAAATAAGTGCATCAAATTCTCTTTTATCTGGNCTTTTNCTNAAATGTTTTGCTAAATCTATTAATCTNTTTGTCTCTCCNCTCATAGCTGAAACGACAACAACGACTNTATTNTCTNGAGATGTTTTTTTGATAATCTCNGCTANAGCATCAATCCTTTCGACTGNGCCAACAGAGGTCCCTCCAAACTTTTGAACAATTATGTCTGACATATTTATCTATTTTGCGAGGGATTTTACTGTATTTGAAATAGATGTCACGAAGTCTTGAACATTTTCTGTCTCTCCGGCACCCTGAGCAAAATCAGGCCTCCCNCCACCTGTGCCATTAATTTGTTTTGAAAGTTCAGCAATCACATCCTTTGCTGATAGAGATTCACATAGATTTTTAGTAACGCCACAAACTAAAGCAACTTTATTTTTAGAAACACTCATCAGAACGACACATACTTTTTCATTTGTATTTTTTTTGGCATCAACAAGATTCCTTAGCTCTTTTGGGTTATCTATTTTTACTTGCTCAACTATTAATTTGAAATCATCAATTTCAAATGTTTCTGAAAAAACTGTAGATTTCTTAACAGTTTTGTTTTTATTTTTTTTAAGCTCTTTGTTTTCTTCAATGAGATTTTGTACTTTCTCAAGCATGTCTTCAGAGGAGACATTAAGGCTGGTTTGAAGTGATAGATTAATTTGTCTTATTTTTTCAATATGTTCAATTGCTTTCATGCCTGCAACTGCTTCAATCCTTCTAATACCTGAAGCAACACTTGATTGATTGATAATTATAAAAAATCCAATATCACCAGTTCTTTTAACATGAGTTCCTCCACACAATTCAACTGAATATGAGTTATCTCCCATTGTAAGAACTCTTACATCATCATCATATTTTTCACCAAATAATGCCATTGCACCAGATTTAAGAGCATCATCAAGTCTCATTAATTCAGTTTTTACTTCTGAATTATTTAATGCTTCTTTGTTTACAATTGCTTCTATGGCAGATATTTGATCTTTAGTTAAAGGTTTATCATGAGAAAAATCAAAACGTAATTTATTCTCATCTACTAATGANCCTTTTTGTTGAACATGATCGCCCAGAACNTCTCTNAGTGCTGCATGGGCTAAATGAGTAGAAGAATGATGAATGGCTATTGCAGCCCTTTTTTCTTTTTCAACAGTCATTTTTATAATATCACCTGTTTTAATTTTACCNTCTTTTATAAAGGCCTTGTGTATAAATACCTTTCCCTGCTTTTTACAATCTAAAATATTACCAGCAGCAGTCTTAGATGCAAATTTTCCTCGATCACCAACTTGACCNCCAGATTCTGCATAAAAAGGTGTTTGATTAAATGCAATAAATATTTCTTCNTTATTTTTTGCAGTATTTATTCTTTTATTATCTTTCCACAAAACCATAACTTCTGAANTAGATTCTAANTCCTCATATCCTAAAAAATGAGTCTCATCTATACCTGANGCAGCTGGAAGTGANGAAACAAAGCTNCTTGANGCTTTTGATGTCTCTTTTTGTTTATCCATGCAAACNTTAAAACGTTTTTCATCTACAAGTAGATTTTTTTCTCTAGCAATGTCTGCTGTNAAATCNAATGGGAATCCAAAAGTATCATGAAGTTTGAATACAATATCGCCTGAAATANTATCACCAGTCATTTTAGAAATTGATTCNTCAAGAATATNAATTCCATTTTCTAATGTTTCAAAAAATTTACTTTCTTCATTTTTAATCACTTTAGTAATNTCGATTTGCTTATTATTTAATTCTGGGTATGCAGAACTCATNAACTTTAGAAGTTCATCTACAAGCAAATACATAAAAGGTTCTTTAGCTCCAATTTTATANCCNTGTCTTATCCCTCTTCTCATTATTCGCCTTAACACATAACCTCGNCCTTCTTTTTCAGGAATGACTCCATCAGAAATTAAAAATACAGTTGATCTAATATGATCTGCAATTACNTTATGAGAAGGNCTACCNTTTTCNCCAAGAATTTTTTCAGAAGCAACAATTAAGTCTNCAAATGTATCTGTTTCATAATTAGAATTTACTCCTTGCATNACAGCAGAAATCCTNTCAAGGCCCATTCCTGTATCAACTGACGGTTTTGGTAAGGNCTCCATTNNTCCAGTTTCATCTCTATTGAATTGCATAAAAACCAGATTCCATATTTCAACAAATCTNTCTCCTTCATCTCCCTCTGCNCCTGGCGGCGAGCCTTNAATGTGATCTCCATGATCATAAAATATTTCAGAACANGGCCCACATGGTCCTGTATCNCCCATNGACCAAAAATTATCATCNTCACCTAATCTNGCAATTCTNTTNGGATNAATACCAATTACATTTTTCCAAATNTCCTCNGCTTCATCGTCATCTTTNTAAACTGTTATCCATAATTTATCTTTATCAAGCTTTAAAACTTCAGTCAAAAATTCCCATCCATATTTAATTGCATCCTCTTTAAAATAATCNCCAAAGCTAAAGTTACCTAACATTTCAAAAAATGTATGNTGTCTTAANGTATAGCCAACATTTTCTAAGTCATTATGTTTACCTCCNGCNCNNATNCATCTTTGTGAGGTAGTTGCTCTTTTNAAATTCTTTNTTTCTGTTCCAAGAAAAACATCCTTAAACTGAACCATTCCTGCATTTGTAAANAACAATGTTTCATCATTATTTGGNANCAGAGAGCTTGATGAAACAACTTCATGNCCTTTAGACTTAAAAAAATCTAAAAATGACTGTCTNATATCACTTGTTTTCATTTTCTTTTAAAAGCTTCTTATACTTTTTGTAATTTTNAACATAGTGATTTGATGCAATTGAAACCATGCTTTGTTCTTCTTGGTTTAATGTTTTTTTGATTTTCCCTGGNACACCTAAAACCATTGAACCNTCAGGAACAANCATTCCCTCAGTAACTAATGCCTTTGAACCAATGATACAATTTTTTCCAATTTTTGCTCCATTAAGAACAACAGAACCAATNCCAATNAGACTTCCATCATCAATAGTACAGCCGTGGAGCATAGCCATATGNCCTACTGTNACATTTTTNCCTATTGAACANGGATATCCNGGGTCNGTATGAANAACTGACCCATCCTGAATATTAGAACCCTCTCCAAGAGAAATTGGTTCATTATCTCCTCTNAGAACAGCGTTAAACCAAATACTTGAATCTTTTGCTAATCTAACATCACCAATAATGGTCGCATTAGGNGCTATCCAAAAATTATCTCCATCAGTCTGTAATTTTTTATNACCAATATCAATATTCATCGTANTTTCTAATTAAATCTAAATCTGTTTTAATTTGAGCATTAAAACAAATTCTTAAGAAGTCTGCTGTAATCATTGCCGTTAAACCCCAAATCTTATTATTATTATAAACCCAACTTGGGATATATACTTTNAAATCATTCNTTTTAAACTCTTTGTATTGAATATTACTNTCATCTACTAGAAAACTAATTGGTACTGTAAAAATCTCATCTATTTCATAGTTACCCTCAAAANTTTGAAGTTCTTTTAAGTAACCAACANANGGATTTACTTCTATTTTATGTCTTGATAATAAAAAATTTAANGCTCCTAGTTTGCCAACATTTTTAATATCTAAATTAATTTCTTCCATGGATTCTCTCAAAGCAGTTTGATAGAGATCAATATCATTTTCTTCCCATTTACCTCCAGGAAAGCTTACCTCTCCNGCNTGTGACTTTAACTTTGNNGATCTTTTNGTAAACAGAATTTTATACTCATCCTCTTCANTNTCTTTAATTAATAAAATCAAAACTCCTGCTTTTCTATANCNTGTAGAATCATTTAGATTTATTTGTTTTAGTTTTTGCTTTATGCTGTCAAACATGTTGTTTAGTTTAACTTCATAAGTATCTATATTCGTAAATTAAGGAAAAAATTTGAAATATTGTTCTAACTGTGGAAGCTCAAATTTGGAATTTATAGTTCCAAAACATGACAACATTAAAAGATATTGNTGTCAGGACTGCGGNACAATCTTTTATACAAATCCAAATAANGTTGTTGGAGCACTTTGCATAAGANATAAAAANATTTTAATGGCTAAAAGAGATATCGATCCGAGAAAAGGTCTATGGACACTGCCNGCAGGCTTTATGGAAAATGCAGAAACNCTTCAGGAGGGTGCATTAAGAGAAACATTTGAAGAGACNGGTTCTAANGCCNAAATTAANAAAGCCTATACCATGTTTAGTCTTCCACATATTAATCAAGTGCATATGTTTTTTTTGGCTGATCTTCTCGATGATAATTATGGACCAACTTTTGAGAGTTCTGAGGTTAGACTATTTGATATTGAAGAAATTTTNTGGGATGAAATAGCATTTCCAACTGTTAAGAAGACACTTGAATACTATATTGAAGACTCNAAAAAAGGTGAATTTATTTTTCGGGAAGAAGGTATTAAGTTCTGGTAATTAATTGTTTTCAGTAAATTTTCTTGCATTTACAAATATCTGCATCCATGGAGAGAACTCTGACCAATNTTTTGGATGCCAGCTCATTTGAANTTTTCTAAAAACTCTTTCCGGATGAGGCATCATTATTGTGATTCTGCCATCTGCAGCAGTCACACCNGTGATCCCCTCCTCAGATCCATTNGGATTTATAGGATATTTTTCAGTTCTATTTNCATTAGAATCAACAAAATTTATTGCTATTTGATTTTGATTCTTTAGTTCTTGAAGATTATTNTTTGCAAAATTTGCTCTTCCCTCACCATGTGCTGAAGCNACAGGCAATGACCAACCAGTCATATTTTGTAATAGTATTGAGTTAGTTTGTTTAATCTTTACCTGGACCAGTCTTGCCTCAAATTGATCAGANAAATTTCTTTCAAAGCTNGGCCAGTATNAAGCGCCAGGTATTATAGNNTTTAAGTTNGATAACATTTGGCATCCATTGCANACACCNANGGTAAATGTTTTTTGATTATCAAAGAATTTTTCNAATTGATCTTTTACGNTATTGTTATACANAATAGTTTTAGACCATCCACCTCCAGCACCTAAAACATCTCCATAAGAAAAACCACCACAAACAGCCATTCCTTGAAAATTATCTAAAAGAANATTTCCCTCAAGAAGNTCTTGCATGTGAACATCAACTGGATCAAATCCAGCTAGGCTGAAAGCAGCAGCCATTTCATTTTGACCATTCACTCCTTGTTCTCTGAGAACAGCAACTTTTGGTTTTNTACTTTTTAGGTTAGGTACNAATATTTGTGACTCATCAAAAGAAATATTATGCATAAGGCCAGAAAAGTTTTTATCATCGAGTAAACTTAGTTCAGAATCAGCAATCTCTTTGTTATCTCTTANACACTGCATAGCATGAGATGTCTCACGCCAAANCTTTTCGAGCTCTATTATTGATTTTTNAAATAATTCTGTATCCCCTTTAAAGATTGAAAAATTATTATCTTGAAGACTTCCTAATTCTCTAGCAATTAAGCCTTTCACTGTAAAAGTATTTATTATNGAACTTACGCAATCTTTTTTGATTTGAATAACAAAACCGGANTCTTCTGANAATAATTGTTCGTTTGTATTAGAAGANAAGGGTATATTCATCTTCATTCCAATTTTTTTAGTGAAGCACATTTCAAGCAAGGTAGTTATAAGTCCTCCATCAGAGATATCATGAATAGCTAATATTTGATGATTCGAAATCATTTCTTGTATNAATGTAAACATTGTCCTGAANTCATCAACATTATCNATATCTGGTGTTTNTGTATAACTTGTTTCAGTTACTTCAGAAAAAATGGAGCCTGATAATCTTGTTTTATCATTTAGTTTTATAAGTAGAAATGATGTATCCATATCAGATTCTATTTCTGGTGTTGNGCTAATTGTGACNTCATNAACTGGAGCCATTGCTGAAACAACTCCAGATAANGGACTTGCAACCTGCATTTCATTTTTACCATCTTTCCACTTAGTCTTCATTGATAGAGAGTCTTTTCCAACAGGAACTGAAATTTTTAAATCNATACATATTTTTGATAAAGCTTCTACACCTTTTCTCAAGGCTGAATCCTCTTGTATTTCTCCAGTTGGAGCCATCCAGTTNGCTGAAACTTGAACGTAATTTAATCCTTTTATAACAACTCCAGCNATATTTGTNAGAGCTTCTGCAACAGCCATGCGCATTGAAGCTGATGGATNTGAAATTGCCAATGTTGGTTTNTCACCAATAGATATAGCTTCACCNAAATTTGATGTAAAAGANCTTAAGCTNAGAGAATAATCAGAAACAGGAACTTGNTANGGNCCAATAAATTGATCTCTTGCCACCATNCCACCCACAGACCTATCGCCAATTGTTATNAGAAATGATTTNGATGCAACGGTTGGATGNTGCAAGANCNTTATAATTGATGACTCNAGATCTAATTCCTCTGCATTATCATCNTCAGTTTTATATAGNTAATTGCTAGNAGCTCTTATTTCCTTAATNGGCAGNTCACCAAAAAGCATAGACAGTGGAACATTGACTGGAAAATTATTATTATCCTNGTCATAAAGCTTTACAGTTTTTTCTTTAGTAGTTGCTCCAACAATTGCGAACTCGCATCTTTCTCTATGNCAAATTTCTTCAAAAGCNTTTTGATTNTCTTTATGNATTGCTAAAACATATCTTTCTTGTGATTCATTTGACCAAATCTCCATAGGTGACATCGATTTATCNGNNGTTGGAATTTTTGATAACTCAATATAAACCCCTAATTCAGAATCTTTNGCAAGCTCNGGAATTGCATTTGATAAACCNCCAGCACCAACATCATGAATAAACTCTATATAACTGTNCTCTTGATTNGAGCANTTATTAATTACCTCCTGACATCNTCTTTCCATTTCTGCATTGTCACGCTGTACAGATGCGAAATCTAAATCCTCCTCACTNTCACCTGANGAAACTGAAGATGCTGCTCCTCCTCCAAGACCAATCAACATTGCAGGTCCACCTAAAACAATTACTAAATACTNTTCATCAATCTGTAACTTGAAATTATTTTTTTCCCTAATTTCTCCAATACCGCCAGCNAACATNATAGGTTTGTGATAACCATANGCATTATTTTCAATAAATTTACTTTCAAAAGATCGGAAATANCCCAATGTTGCAGGTCTACCAAACTCGTTATTAAAAGCTGCAGCACCAATAGGAGCCTCTGTCATTATTTGAAAAGGAGATGCNATTCTCGATGGTTTTTGTTCTTCCCCTTCCCAACTTCTTGGCAAGTCTGGAATTCTAAGGTTTGAAACATTGTAACCAATCAAGCCTACNTTAGGCTTGGCACCTCTTCCAGTAGCNCCTTCNTCTCTNATCTCTCCNCCAGATCCAGTTGATGCTCCNGGATAAGGTGAAATCGCTGTNGGATGATTATGTGTTTCTACTTTAATTGTTGAATTTAAATTATCTTCAATAAATTCATANTGATTTGCTTCATTNAAATGAAGTCTTTCAACTTTTTCACCTTTAACAATAGCTGCATTATCTTTATANGCTGATATGATTCCATCNGGAGATGATTTGCTTGTNTCTTTGATTAAATCAAATAAGGTATTATTTTTTTGAGTGCCATCAANATTCCACTTTGCATTAAAGATTTTATGTCTACAATGCTCTGAATTTGCCTGAGCAAACATCATTAANTCTGCATCTGTTGGGTTTCTTTTTTCTGAAGAGAAAAAATCAAAGAGGTANTCNATTTCGTCATCGCTNATTGCAAAGCCNAAAGATTGATTTGCTCTTTTNAGCTCATCTTTGCCTTTGTCCAATATATTAATTTGATTTAAAGATCTTGGCTTGTCTGGTACGAAGAGATTTTCAAAGTCTTCCTTATTCCAATATATTGACTGAGTCATTCGATCAATAAACATGGATGTATTTAGATTTTGATTACTGATTTTTGAATCAATTAAATAACCAAAAAGTTTNTCNACTCTNANGATATTTTTAAATCCTACATTTCTTATAATATCCTCTGTTTTTGANGACCATGGNGAAATCGTCCCCAGCCTNGGNCCAACNTAAAATGAAAANTCTTGATTATNTTCGCTTNCNGANAANACATCTTTAANTGCATNCANATCAATNTTTGATGAATCAGTAAGNACGAAATAAATTTCATTNGAAGATATNTCAGNATTTAGGTTATTANATTTATTGAATTCGTGATTTATTTNTTCAAGTTTCGATCTTGAAAAACTTTGTTTACCCTTAAATATAAAGCTCTTTNTCTTTGACACTTCNTTAAGTCTGAAATATTGTATATAACAATTATAGAGTCTTTATGTATTAAATAATTAAAAATGGGGAATATCTTTAAACTTTTTTTATGCNNGCTGNTAGNTCTTGCNCTATTNGGATTNTGGCAATATTTTATTAAGNTTGATTGNAACNAAATTCTAGANTCAACTTACTCNAATTCTTCTCTTAATACTTTTGAAAAAAATAAATTNAAAGATTTGTTGTCNACNAGATATCCTAACTTTGATGAAATGTTTANTNAGGCTGCCATAGAAAATGAGATAGAAAAGAATTTACTTGCAGCTATCTCATTNCAAGAATCACAATGGGATCCAAAAGCAAAATCAAATATGGGTGTAAGAGGAATGATGATGGTTACNTTAGAAACTGCAGCNCTTGTTGGTGTTGAAAAAAGACTAAATCCTGAACAAAATATAAATGGTGGAGCAAAGTATTTCTCAATGCTGCAACAAAAAAATAAAATTGGTCTTACNGAGGCAGATAAATTATCTATCACACTTGCTAGTTACAATTTAGGTCCTACTAATATTAAAAATATTGCAAATTCACTTAATAACGATGTTGAAAAAGTTACATGGANTGAAATAAAAAATAAATTAAAAACAGTAAAAGGCTCAGATTTAAACTTGGTAGATAAAGAATCTTATTCGAGAGGCCAACAAGCTATTGATTATGTNAATAGAGTAANAGAGTNNTACTTNCTNATGANCGCTCATGATTGTGTNGCTCCTAAAGATCAATTAATTTTCTTTTAAGAGAATTAATTTTATCTCTGCATAAAGCAGCTTTTTCAAATTCCATTTTTTTAGCTAAAGCAAACATTTCGTCTTCTAGTTTGCTAAGAGTTATNTTTANATTATCAATTGTGTCATCNTGAATTTTGAATGGAATAATTTTTTCTATNTCCTCTTTTTTCTTCTTTGTATTTCCCTTAATTACTCTTGCTCCCTCCATAATATCTTTNACTTTGGTTGANATAGATTTAGGACTTATATTATGTTTTTTATTAAATTTTTCTTGTATTGATCTTCTTCTGTCGGTCTCNTCAATGGCTCTCTGCATGGATCCTGTAATTTTATCNGCATAAAGTATNGCTCTTCCTCTTAGGTTTCTTGCAGCCCTTCCNATAGTTTGTATTAAAGTAGTGTCTGATCTTANGAATCCTTCTTTATCAGCATCTAAAACTGCTACCAAGCTTACCTCTGGTATATCNAATCCCTCTCTNAAAAGATTTATACCTACTAAAACATCAAATTTNCCAAGTCTTAAATCTCTAATAATTTCTACTCTTTCAACAGTATCGATATCTGAGTGCATATATCTAGCTGANATATTATTTTCATTNAGNTANTCNGTTAAATCCTCCGCCATTCTTTTAGTTAATGTNGTAATNAGTACCCTTTCCTTNATGGCTACNCTTTCATTGCATTCACCAATTACATCATCAATTTGATTTGAGGCTGGTCTTATTTCAACGTCTGGATCAGTTAAGCCAGTAGGCCTAATAATTAACTCAACAAGATTATCTTGATGTTCTTTTTCATATCGACTCGGGGTAGCAGAAACATAAATTCTTTGTGGAGCTAACATCTCCCATTCCTCAAATTTTAATGGTCTATTATCNAGTGCTGAAGGTAATCTAAAACCATATTCAACNAGAGTTTCTTTTCTAGATCTATCTCCTTTATACATAGCACCAATTTGTGGTACTGATACGTGAGACTCATCTATAAAAACAACAGCATCTTTNGGTATATAGTCGAAAAGACATGGTGGTGATTCTCCTGGATTTCTTCCACTNAGATATCTTGAATAGTTCTCTATNCCTTGACAATAACCAAGCTCTCNCATCATTTCTATNTCATANGTTGTTCTTTCNTGAAGACGTTGNGCCTCAACAAGTNTATTATTATCTTTTAAAAANTCTANGCGCNATTTAAGCTCATNNTTAATATCTGGAATGCAATTGGTAACAGTTTCTTTTGGAGTAACATAATGNGTCTTTGGAAATATNGTTGCNCTTGGTATTTCATTNATAAGAACACCAGTNAGAGGATCAAACCAAGATAATTTTTCTATTTCATCCCCAAAAAANTCTATCCTTAGAGCTTCTTTATCAGAATCTGCTGGATATACATCAACTGTATCACCCCTTACTCTAAATGTTGCTCTTCTAAAATCTAAATCATTACGAGTATATTGAAGTGCAGAAAGCCTAAGAACTAAATCTCTTTGAGAAATAGTGTCACCTCTATCTAAATGAACAACCATCTTCAGATATGATTCAGGAGCACCTAGGCCGTATATAGAGGAGACAGTTGCAACTACAATAGTATCTTTACGTTGTATCAAAGCTTTGGTTGCCGATAATCGCATCTGCTCAATATGCTCATTTATTGATGCATCTTTAGCAATATAAGTATCTGAAGTTGGAACATATGCTTCAGGTTGATAATAATCATAATAAGAAACAAAATATTCAACTGAGTTGTTGGGGAAGAAATCTCTAAACTCTCCATATAATTGTGCTGCAAGAGTTTTATTGTGCGCCATTACAATTGCTGGTCTTTGCGTTTGCTCAATAACCTTTGCCATTGTGTATGTTTTTCCAGAACCGGTAACACCTAAAAGAGTTTGATGCAGTAAACCATCTTGCAAACCTGCAACTAAATTATTAATAGCTTCTGGTTGCGATCCGGCTGGTTCAAAGTCCGAAACTACCTTTAATGTTTTTGTCATTTACTTATATATAAAAAATTACTTATAATGCTCTGCTATTAGCGTTCCTCAGTAGCTCAGCGGTAGAGCAGTTGACTGTTAA
>PBKO01000009.1 GCA_002721465.1 Gammaproteobacteria bacterium
AATTTTTTGTAGTATGTTTTACAAGAATTACCACAATCTTGGCATGCGCTTTGGAGTCCAGTAGAAACGTCGAACCCTATTCGCCCCCATAGGGATGAGAATTATACAGTATTACTTTAAGTTTTTTGCTGGATGGGAGTTATTTTTTGGCATGCTTAAGAAGTCTGCCTTGTTCTCTTTCCCAATCTCTTTTTTTGATATCTTGTCTTTGATCACGCATCTTCTTTCCTTTCCCAGTTGCTATATCGCATTTGATATGATTCTCTTTCCAATAAATTGAAGTCATGATAATTGTTAAACCTTTCTCATTTTTAAGCCTTTGAAGTTCTGAAATTTCTCTTTTCTTTAACAAAAGTTTTCGTGTTCTAAGNGGGTCTATNTCTCGTCCCTGTAATGATCCTGGAGGATCNATNTTTATGCCTAACAACCATGCTTCATCTTTTTTAAAGGTGACNTAACTATTNTTAACNTCTATCTTTCCATTCCTTAAGGATTTNACNTCCCANCCCTCTAATACAATNCCTGCTTGATANAANTCTCCNAGAACATAGTTNCTNGATGCNGTTTTATTCTTTACAATAAGANCAGATTTTNCTTTAGNCATACTTTATTATGTATTTTGAACAATCAAGTGCAATAAATNTTTAAAATAAATTGAACATTACAAATATTAAATCTACATATGGCTACATTGGATTTCTTCCNTTTGCAGTCTTTTCACTTACTCCATGGATTTTAGGNGGAGAAATAGGAAAAACTATGATTTTNTTTCAATTNGCATATGGAGCAATAATAATTACATTCTTGGGTGGATTTGCNTGGGGNTGGAGAGATAATCAAAAGAATCAAAAAATAAATCTATCNATNGGTATNTTTTTTAGTTTACTTGGATGTTCAATTTTGCTTTTAGCATACTTCAACTTAATTCTNACNGGACTTATNNCATCAATAATAAGTTTTTATTTGTTTTATATNTTNGAAACCTCAACAGAGGATTNTCAAAAAAAAGATGATGANTATAAAAAATTCAGAACAATTCTTACNATGTTAGTNTGTATAAGTTTTTTAATATCNTCTTCGTATTGGATAAANCCNTACAGTAANCCTTATATAATTTAANAATGCAAAAAATACTNAAATCTCAAGGTGCATGGATAGGAAAATGGACTTTTATTTTAGCTGCAACNGGTTCAGCNGTTGGNCTCGGAAATATTTGGGGATTTCCATATAAAGCTGGNACAAATGGTGGNGGTGCTTTNGTGCTTATNTANCTTCTATGTATTTTAATGATTGGAATTCCAATTATGATTAGCGAGATAATCATAGGACGNAGATCNGGTAANAGTCCAATAAANGCNATGAAAAAAACTGCGATAGCCTCTAATAGCTCNTCNCTCTGGCAATTTGTNGGTTGGAGNGGNATTACAGCAGGTATTCTAATTTTATCTTTCTATAGTGTNATTGCTGGTATATGTATGAANTATATTTTNATATCAGCTTTTTCAAGTGGANNAACTAGTTCTACTGATCAGTTCTCAGANGTNATCTCATCGCCGTTAAATTTAATTCTTTGGCATACATTATTTATGTTTTTAACAGCTCTGATTGTCTCAGCTGGTGTNAAAGATGGAATAGGAAGAATGGTAAAGATTTTAATGCCAATGCTNGGTTTTCTAATGATATTTATGGTTATTTACTCGATGNTCAATGGAAATTTTAGTCAGGCAATGTCCTTNTTATTTGCTCCTGATTTTTCTAGTATTACTTCTGANACATTATTGCAGGCAATGGGACAGGCATTTTTTAGTTTGAGTTTGGGTATGGGTTCTATTATGGCTTATGGAGCATATATGCCTAAAGANCAAAAAGTAATAAANACCTCTTTTACTGTTGGATCTNTAGATACTCTTATTGCTATGTTAGCGGGCNTAGCAATTTTCCCNATTATTTTTGCTTTTAATCTAGAGCCTAATAGTGGNCCTGGACTAGTTTTTATATCAATGCTGTCTGCATTTAATCAAATGCAATTTGGTCAAATTATAGGACCTTTATTTTTTATNCTTTTATCTATTGCTGCTTTAAGNTCTTCAATTTCTTTNTTAGANCCTGGAGTAGCATATNTAGCTGAGGANGATATTTTATCNAGAAAAANATCTGCTCAAGTTATTTCNTTCTTTATTTGGATTTTNGGAATTGGNTCTGCTCTAAGTTTTAATATTTGGTCAGATTTNAAATTAATATNAGATAAAAACTTTCTAGATTCAATGGATTTTATTGCNAACCAAATATTACTTCCATTGGGNGGTATGTTTATTGCAATATTTGTTGGTTGGTTTATGAAATTAAGCTTTATCAAAGATGAATTAGGCGCAACTACTAAAATTGTATTTCTTCTATGGAGATTTTTTATTAGATTTATTGCTCCNGTATGTGTAGCTTCAATNTTTTTNTCTCAGATACTTTGAAGTGACTCGAANAGTTAAATTTGAAANGNTAATNAANATTGATCATNAANTAGTTTTCANAGAAATCTCTAATTTTGAAAATTATGTGAANTATGTTCCGGGATGCNCAAATGCAGAGNTAGTTGAGAGAACNGATAACTATGAAGTTGGAANATTAGAATTTAATCTTTTGTTTAAAAATTATACTATNACTTCAAAAAATTATATNAGTGATAACAAAATCAANATTGAACAAATTGATGGTCCATTCATATCATTTGAAGGTNAATGGAAAGTTTTANANAAGGANAAAAATATAACTAAGATTNTATTTACAGCTAATTTTGAATTGCCNAGAATTTTGNNNAGTTTACTNTCANATAAAAATATTNATTTNTTTTTANAAAANNTCNCTNGAAGGNTTCGTAGATAAAATATCTGGTTAGTCATCTAATNCNTCGTTGATCCAGCTTTCTACTNGGTTATTTTCNTTAAAAAATATAGTTAATTTTTTATTTTCTATAAGATTGTCTCCTATTTGGATTGAGTAATAATAATCCCATCTANTTGAATGAAAAGGATCTTTTATAATTGCTGTTCCAAATATAAATTGTNTTTGTTCNTTTGTNAGTCCTTCTTCAAGTTTACNAANATCATCTTCATCAATNATATTTCCCTGCAGAATTGGNACTTTATAAGGGCTTATTGAGGAGCANGATACAAAGANTAATAATATAAATGTTGATGAAACTATATTAAAATAATTNTTTTTAGGAGCTTGTTTCATANNTTTGTATGATTATACTTCCTATNAAATTTAAAATCAGAATNANAGTTCAATTTATTNAANATTANGCTANNGGTATAATTANNGCNATGAATGACCAAAATAGAGAATTAAAAANAGCTGGGTTNAAAGCAACGCTNCCTAGAATAAAGATNATGGAGATTCTTGCTTCAACAGCAATTCAAGAAGAGGCACATTTTAGTGCAGAAGATATATANAAAGAACTTTTAAANAANGGNGAAAATATAGGACTTGCATCNGTTTATAGAGTATTGACTCAGTTNGAATCTGCNGGAATGGTNAAGAAGCATCATTTTGAAGGAAGTCACGCAGTCTACGAGGTTATTGAAGAAAATCATGAGCATATGGTTGATGTTCANACAGGAAAGGTTCTAGAGTTTCAAGATTCTGANTTAATNGATCGATTAAATCTTATTGCAAATAATGCNGGATATCAGCTTGTTGATCATAATTTAGTTCTNCACGTTAAGAAAAAAGATTCATAAAATTATCACTTGAACTGAAGNCATAAATCCCAATATATNNNNTNAGGGATTTAANAATGAGTAAAAAAAATAAATCAAAAGATATNGATAATGAAGANTTATCAANTGAATCTANCGAAAAAGAATTAGATTCTGAAAATCNAGAGAATTCCAANGGTTCNGANGAAAATATTGGAAATCCAACATATGAAGAACTTTTCGATAAAAATGAAGAGNTAGAAAAGGCNTTATTGCGAAAAAATGCAGANATTGATAATGCAATGAAAAGAACTCTATTAGANGTCGAAAAAGCTCACAAGTATGGGACTGAGAAGCTTCTTCAAGAACTATTACCCATAATTGATAACTTGGAGCATGCCTTGAGCAATTTATCTAAAAATNCNACTAANGAGGACAAAGANGGNATTGAAATAACATTAAAATCTTTTGAATCTACTCTTGATAAATTNGGATTGGTACCNATNTATCCGGAGAANGAAGAATTTAACCCNGAAAAACATGAAGCTGTTTCAATGGAGAAAGACAAGAAAAAGCAAGATGGTTTTATCGGTAATATTTTCCAAAGAGGTTGGGAACTTCATTCAAGGGTTTTGAGGCCCGCCAGAGTTACAGTTATTAAGAATTAGAGGAATTATTATGTCAAAAATTATTGGAATTGATTTAGGAACTACTAACAGCTGTGTAGCTGTGGTAGAAGGCCAACAAAATAAAGTTATTGAAAATGCTGAAGGTGCAAGAACTACTCCATCAGTAATTGCATATACTGAAAATGATGAAGTTCTCGTAGGCTTGCCAGCTAAAAGACAAGCTATAACAAATCCTGAAAATACTTTGTATGCAATTAAAAGATTAATAGGTAGGACTTTTGATGACGAAGTTGTAAGCAAAGATGCAGATATGGTGCCATATAAAATTATTAAAGCTGATAATGGTGATGCTTGGGTTGAGGCTACAAATAATAAATTAGCGCCTCCTCAGGTCGCAGCAGAAGTTCTCAAAAAGATGAAAAAAACCGCTGAAGATTATCTTGGACATGAAGTGAAAGAAGCAGTAATTACGGTTCCTGCATATTTTAATGATTCGCAAAGACAGGCCACAAAAGATGCAGGTAAGATAGCTGGACTTGATGTAAAAAGAATTATTAACGAGCCTACTGCTGCTGCATTGGCTTACGGCTTAGATAAAAGTAAAGGTGATTCTACTGTTGCTGTATATGATCTTGGTGGAGGAACATTTGATATATCTATAATAGAAATATCTGACGTGGATGGCGAACATCAGTTTGAGGTATTATCTACAAATGGAGATACATTCCTTGGTGGAGAAGATTTTGATTTAAGACTTATAGATTATTTCGTAGATAAATTTAAAGAAGAGTCTGGCTTTGATTTAAAAAGCGACCCACTAGCCCTTCAAAGACTAAAAGAGGCAGCTGAAAAAGCTAAAATTGAATTATCATCTTCTGAACAAACTGAAGTAAATTTACCTTACATAACTGCTGATAAC
Source organism: Gammaproteobacteria bacterium (assembly GCA_002721465.1). Lineage (GTDB taxonomy): Bacteria > Pseudomonadota > Gammaproteobacteria > Magnimaribacterales > D2472 > SAR86A. Next base: position 5,244 of record PBKO01000009.1, read on the forward strand.
TCGGGCCCAAAACATTTTGTTCATAAAATAACACGTGCGAAACTTGAATCACTAGTAGAAGATTTGGTTGAAAAAAGTTTAGAACCATTAAAAATTGCTCTCAAAGATGCAAAACTTTCAAAAGGGGATATTGATGAAATCCTTCTTGTAGGTGGTCAAACTAGAATGCCACTTGTGCAAAAGAAGGTTTCTGAATTTTTTGGGAAAGACCCTAGAAAAGATTTAAATCCAGATGAAGCAGTTGCAGTTGGTGCCGCAATTCAAGGTTCTGTTCTTTCAGGTGATACAACAGATGTTTTATTACTTGACGTAACTCCATTAACGCTTGGTATAGAAACACTTGGTGGTGTTGCTACTGCACTCATTGAAAAAAATACTACCATTCCAACGCAAAAATCTCAGGTCTTTTCGACTGCAGAAGATAATCAAACAGCAGTAACCGTTCATGTTATTCAAGGCGAAAGAACTCAAGCTTCTCAGAATAAATCACTTGGCCAGTTTAATTTAACTGATCTACCTCCTGCTGCGAGAGGAGTTCCTCAAATAGAGGTTTCTTTTGATCTTGATGCCAATGGTATTTTAAATGTGTCAGCAAAAGATAAGAATACAGGCAAAGAACAATCAATAGTAATTAAAGCTTCAAGTGGATTATCAGACGATGATATCGAAAAAATGGTAAAAGATGCTGAAGCTAATGCTGAAGATGATAAGAAGTTCGAAGAACTTGTTCAAACTAAAAATAATGCAGACATGCTAATACATGCAACAAGAAAGACTATTGATGAATCAGGTGACAAATTGTCAGATGAAGAAAAGAATAGTGTTGAAGAAGCAATTAAGTCTCTTGAAGGAGCAGTTGCGTCTGAGAATGTTGAATCCATTGAATCTTCAACAAAAAATCTAAATGATGTTTTAACACCTTTAACTCAAAAGTTATATAAACAGGACAACCCAGAAGGTGAAGAAGTTACTAATGGCGATAATGAGGATAATCAAGCATCAGATAATACTGTTGATGCAGAATTTGAAGAAGTAAAAGAAGAAGAAAAGTAATTATCTGCCATGTCAAAGAGAGACTATTATGAAATACTTGAAGTCTCTCGAGACTCTTCACAAGCTGAGCTAAAGAAAGCCTTCAAAAAGAAGGCAATGAAATTTCATCCAGATAGAAACCCAGATAATCCAGAAGCTGCTAAAAAATTTAAAGAGGCTGCTGAGGCTTATGATGTATTGTCTGATTCTCAAAAGAAATCTGCTTATGATCAATTCGGACATTCTGGCGTCGATGGAATGGGCGGTGCCCAAAATTATAGTGATGTAAATATCAATGATATTTTTGGAGATATTTTTGGAGATGTGTTTGGTACACGATCTCAATCAAGAAGACAAAGAAGGGGTTCTGATCTCCAATATAATCTTGAATTAAGTTTGAAAGAAGCTGTTTTAGGCGTGCAAAAGAAAATTAAAGTTCCCTCACATAGGGAGTGTCCTGATTGTAATGGAAGTGGTGCAGCTAAAGGTTCTAGTCCAGTAACATGCCATAATTGTAATGGAACAGGTCAGGTAAGAATGCAACAAGGTTTCTTTTCTGTTCAACAAACTTGTTCAGTTTGTTCCGGCACTGGACAAATTATTAAAGATAAATGCAGAACATGTGGCGGAGTTGGTGCTATAAAAGAAAATAAAACTTTATCTGTAAATATTCCTGCTGGAGTAGATACAGGTGACAAGGTTAGATTGTCTGGTGAAGGAGAGTGGATGAAAGGAGGTCAGTCTGGTGATCTTTATGTCGCAATAAGGGTAATTGATGATCCAATTTTTGAAAGAGATGGAAGAGAGCTTTATATTGAAGCACCAGTACCTTTTGATATTTCAGTTATTGGAGGTGCTATAAATATTCCTACACTAGAAAATACAATTTCTCTTAAAATTCCTCCTCAAACCCAAACAGGAAAAATTTTTAGAATAAAGGGTAAAGGTGCATCAGTTGTTCGTGATAAAAGAAGAGGAGACATTTTATGCAGAATAGTAGTTGAAACTCCTGCAAATCTTGATAATAAACAAATGAAACTTTTGAAAGAATTGAGTGATTCGCTTGATCGTTCAAAAAACTATCCTGGAACTGACACATTTAATAAAGCTATTTCAAAATTAAAAGATTAAGATGCTTAAAATATTCTTAAATGGCGTAACAGGAAAAATGGGTTCTTGTATTTCGAGTTTGATAGATAACGATGATGGCCTAGAATTAGTTAATCAAGATCGTTTAAAAAATGCCGATGTGGTCATTGATTACTCTCACCCCGATTCAACAGCAAGCATTCTGCAAGAATGTATACGACTCCATAAACCTATGATTATAGGTACAACGGGAATTAAAAAAGATCTTGCTATTCAAATTATAGAATCATCTAAGACAATACCTATTATGCAAGCAGCAAATACAAGCAAAGGTATTATGAATTTAAAAGAATCCATACTTCAATTTATTTCAAACAACGCCAATCATGTTGAATGTCATATTAAAGAAATACATCATAAAGAGAAAATTGATTCTCCGTCTGGTACAGCAATAGAACTTAAAGAATTTATCAGAAATAATGATAAAAATAACATTGTCAAATCAATTAATATCACTTCCATTAGAGAAGATGATGTATTTGGGATTCATGAAGTTACATTTAATTTTGAAAATAACTCTGTTGAATTTAAACATGAGGCTTTATCAAGAGAAGCTTTTGCAATGGGAGCAATAAATGCTGCAAAATTTATGAGTATCTCAAAGCCAGATATCTATAAATTTAGCGATATTTTTAATTAGGCTTTAACTTTAAATATTGACCTTTTTTATATAGAATAGCTGAACTTTAAACACGAAGATTCATTTTAAGATAAAGTTTGGGTGCTTAAAAAAGTTGGCTTTACATTGAATCGGAGAATAACCCTAAAGGAGAATTGAATTGAGTATTATTTCTATTAAAGATTTGCTTCAGGCAGGAGTTCATTTTGGGCATCAACAAAGGTTTTGGAATCCTAAGATGGAACACTTTATTTTCGATACCCGAAAGCAAATTAGTATTATCAACCTTGATCTTACCCAAGAATATTTAAATGCAGCTGCATCTAAAGTAGAAGACATTTGTTCAAAGGGGAATAAAATTCTGTTCGTAGGAACTAAAAGGTCTGCAAGTAAAACAATACGTGAAGAAGCATCACAAATTGGATTACCTTATATTGATAAAAGGTGGCTTGGTGGAACTTTAACAAATTGGAAAACAATAAGGGGGTCTGTAAGAAGACTGCTTGATATTGAAGAAATGATTTCTTCTGGAAGAATTGAAAAGCTTATTAAAAAAGAAGCAGTAGAAATTCAAAAAGAGTATGCAAAACTTCAAGATAGTGTTGGTGGAATAAAAGATATGAAAGGACTGCCTGATGCTATTTTTGTTATAGATGTTAAATATGAAAAAATTGCAGTTCTTGAAGCAAAAAAAATGGGTATTCCTATAATTGCTCTTGTTGACACTAACAGCAATCCGGATGGAATAGATGTTGTAATACCTGGTAATGATGATGCTATTAGGTCAATAAGACTCATTACAAAAGTTATTGCAGATGCAGCCTCTAGAGGTATGGAGTCATCTAAAGGATTTTCATCAAAAACAGAAATTCCTGTAATTCAAAAAGCAAAAAAAGAGGATGAATCTGCAGAATCTAATGATGCTGAAAATGAAGCAAAAAAAATAGTACTTGAAGAGATTAAAAAAGAAACAAATACTAGCGAAGATATTTCTGAGAATGATATTAATCAATCAGAAAAAATTGAAGAATAGTAACTATGGAAATTAAAGCATCCCAAGTAAAAGAACTCAGAGATATGACAGGTGTCGCAATGATGGATTGTAAAAAAGCACTTGTAGAATCTAATGGAGATATTGAAAAAGCTGTTGATTTGTTAAGGTCTAACAGTGCTTTAAAAGCTGAAAAAAAATCTTCTCGTGTTGCAGCCGATGGTGTTTTAGTTTTTTCAATGGGTGATGATTATGCTTCAATGGTTGAACTGAATTCTGAAACAGATTTTGCTTCAAAAGATTCAAATTTTCTTGCTTTTGGTGAAAAGGTTAAAAATTATATTTCAGAAAATAAAATTACAGAACCATTGGCCTTTTTAGATACCGAGATAGAAGAAGAAAGAAAATCATTAGTTCAAACAATTGGAGAAAATATTCAATTAAGAAGAGTGGAGACTATTGATTTCAATAATGATATGCAAATTGGCTCATATCTTCACTCAGACTCAAAATTAGGAGCAATCGTTTCAATTAACGGAGGCAATGAACAAGTAGCAAAAGATATTGCAATGCATGTTGCTGCCTTCAATCCACTTTGTTTGTCAAAAGATGATATCAGCATTGATATTTTAGAAAGAGAAAAAGCTATATTCGAAAATCAAGCAAAGGATTCAGGAAAGCCTAAAGAAATTATGGAAAAAATGATTGAAGGAAAAATTAAGAGATTTTTGTCAGAAGTATCATTACTTTCTCAGAGTTTTGTTAAAGATTCTGAGATTACTATAGAAGAATATCTAGCTTCAAATGGAGCTTCAATTGGGTCTTTTGCTAGGTTAAAGGTTGGAGAAGGAATCGAAGTTCAAACTAAAGACTTTGCTGAAGAGGTAGCTGAACAGTTAAAGTAAACCATGTCAGAACTAAAGCATAAAAGAATCCTCATTAAGTTTAGTGGAGAATCTGTTGCTGGCAATGATGATCATGGAATAGATCCAAAAGTATTAGACGAAATGGCATCCTCTGTAAAATCATGTACAGATATTGGTGCTGAAATAGGTGTGGTTATTGGTGGAGGTAATCTTTTCAGGGGCGAGAAGCTAAATGAAGCAGGAATGGATAGAGTAGCTGGTGATCATATGGGAATGTTAGCAACAGTTATGAATGGAATTGCCCTTAGAGATTCATTAGAAAGAGCTGGCATTAAAACCAGAGTAATGTCTGCTATCTCCATGTCTGGAATTGTTGAACACTATGACAGAAGATTAGCAATTCAGCTTTTATCAGATGGATACGTTGTTATTTTTACAGCAGGAACAGGAAACCCATTCTTTACAACTGATACAGCCGGATGCCTAAGAGCTATTGAAATACAAGCAAACCTAATGCTAAAGGCAACAAGAGTTGATGGGGTATATGATTCTGATCCTGAAATAAATAAAAACGCTCATTTTTTTGATTCATTAACATTTGATGATGCTATTTCAAAAAATTTAAAAGTAATGGATGCTACCGCTTTAACTCTGGCTAGGGATCATGCTGTACCAATAAATGTTTTTAATGTTAATAAAACTCATGCTTTAAAAAGTATTATCTGTGGAGAAAAAATAGGTACACTTATATCTTAATATGGAAAACTTAATACAAGATGTCTCCTCTAAAATGGACAAGTCTTTGGCAGCCTTAAAGAATGCGTTTAACAAAATTAGAACAGGTAGGGCAAATCCTTCGTTATTGGATAATGTAACAATTGATTATTATGGAAATCAAACTCCGTTAAATCAAACTTCAAACATCAGTGTTGAAGAAGGAAGATCTCTTGTAATTTCTCCATGGGATAAGACAATGATTCCAGAAATAGAAAAAGCTATATTAAGCTCAGACCTTGGTTTGAATCCAAGCACAAGTTCTGATTCGATAAGAGTAACAATGCCAGCATTGACTGAAGAAACTCGACAAGATTACATCAAGCAAGCTAAATCTGAGGCAGAAAATTCAAGAGTGTCTATAAGAAATGTTAGAAGAGATGCAAATCAAACAGCAAAAGAAAAACAGCAATCATCCGAAATTTCTGAGGATGAGCTTAGAGGAATAGAAGATCTCATTCAAAAGGAAACTGATAAATACATATCCTTAGTTGATTCTGAATTAAAAAATAAAGAATTTGATCTACTAGAAATCTAGTCAGCCGATCATGGCTAACCTCATAAAACAAAATAATAATTTACCTAAGAATGTTGGCATCATCATGGATGGTAATGGAAGATGGGCTGTTAAAAATTCTTTTAGAGTGAGTGAAGGTCATAAGAAAGGTGTTAACGTAGTAAGAAAAGTTGTTGAGGAATCTGTAAAACAAAACATCAAATCTCTAACATTGTATGCATTTAGCTCTGAAAATTGGAAAAGACCAAAAACAGAAATTAATGCTATAAAGAAGCTAATAATTAAAGCTATTGATGATCAGTCACAAGAGCTTATAGATCAAAAAGTAAAGCTAAAGTTTTTTGGTGATATTGATAGTTTTGGAAAACAAATTATAAATAAAATATCAAAAATTGAGAGTGACACATATCGAAAAGACAGCAGCTTAGACCTTAATGTTGCTCTTGGTTATGGTGGNCAACAAGATATTATTAANATTGTAAAAAATGCTTCAANNCAGGTTTNNTCTGGAAAATTAAATNTAANAGATATTAATAAGAAGACTATTGAGACNTTTTCATCNGTACCTGTNGANGATATTGATCTTTTAATTAGAACAGGTGGCGANAAAAGAGTTAGTAATTTTCTTCTATTCCAAATAGCATATGCAGAAATAATGTTTATTGATAAGTTTTGGCCAGANTTTACTGTTAAAGATTATAAAAATTGTTTAAATTCATTTAAAAAAGTGAGNCGAAGNTTTGGAAAGAGAATATAAAGCAAATTTACTNAGAAGATCTAAAACNGCAGCTGCANTAATATTTNCAATTNTNTTTATTATNTTTATTGAAAATATCTGGATATTTNCTATTGNATTATCATNAATATGTATNTTTGCTATCTATGAGTGGATNACAAATAATTTAAANCATTTNTTTTTTGGTATTTTATTGATAATAAACTTTCTTATTTCCTNTATATTCTTTNTAAATATAGAAATAGCTTCNAATATAAGTTCATATATTATTTTTCTAATAATTATTCTTAATACATCAATATATGATTCTTTNGCATATTTAGTNGGATCAAGATATGGCAAAATACGAATAACTAAAAGNATTAGTCCAAATAAGACTTTAGAGGGNNTACTTGGAGGATTATTTTTTTCTGCANTGTATGGTTATTTAATTTATAAATATCTGGAGNTNNCAAATTTGTTGATNATAATTTTTGTTGTAAGTAGTTTTTTTGCNTTTATTGGNGATATTTATATAAGNTATCTTAAAAGAAAAAATGGTATTAAAGANACAGGATCGATTCTTCCNGGCCATGGAGGNATTTTAGANAGANTAGACTCTCATCTAATTGCTACACCAGTGGCAATTATATTTTTTATTTTAGNTNTATGAAAAATATANTGTTACTNGGCGCCACTGGNAGTATCGGTNNAAGCGNTCTNAAAGTAATTGATCAAAACAGAGATANNTTNAATTTNATTGGAATATCAATCAAAAANAACGTTGAGAAATGTTACAAAATAATAGAGGACTTTTCACCTAAATATGTGTTCATTCAAGATAAAAGCTGTTTTCAAAANNAAAAGAGNTCAAANGATATCNCCTTTTTAAACAATGANGATGANCTTAATGATCTNATCAATCATAAAGATNTTGATATTATTATTTCTGCNATATCAGGCTTTTCAGGNTTAAAAACAACTTTCATGGCNGCAAGTTCTGGAAAAAAAATNTTATTAGCAAATAAAGAAAGTGTTGTAGCTGGAGGAGACATAATTTTACCCATTGCTAAAAAAAATAATACTGAAATTATTCCAATNGACAGTGAACATAATGCAATTTTCCAATGCNTNGCAGGTGAGAATGATACAAAAGATGTAAAAAAAATTATCATAACTGCNTCAGGNGGNCCTTTCTTAAATAAAACNATTTCNGAGNTAAANAATGTNACTGTNGATGAAGCNTTAAATCATCCNAATTGGAAAATGGGATCAAAAATTTCAATTGATTCTGCAACATTGGTTAANAAATGTTTAGAATTAATCGAAGCNAAATACTTGTTTGATTTAGANGANAAATTTTTTGATCTTGTANTACATCCTCAAAGTATTATTCANTCAATAGTAACTTTTTTAGATGGNTCNAGCATTTGTCAACTTTCNATGCCAGATATGAAAGTNCCAATTGCANATGCATTATCTGAANANAGAAGACTNNCTATTGATTTTAATCCAATAGAATTTTCTTCTTTAAATCTTAGCTTTCAGGAGTTCCCAGAGGATAGATCAAATATTGAAAATATTGCCAGAGANGTTTGTAACAAAGGAGGNTTTCTNGGAACNGTTTTTAATGCAGCNAATGAGNTTGCAGTGGAAGAATTTTTNAATGGAAGAATAAATTTNGACAAAATTTATGANGTNATTTATCGAACTTTTGACAAAAATATAATGTCTAATGATATGTCAATTGATTCTATATACTCTGTTGATAAAGAGACACGCATTGAAGCGAAGAAGGTGGTAAAATCGATTGCTTAAAATAATTTATTTATGACATATTTAATATACATTCTAGCTTTTGCGGTTCTTCTTGGTGTTCTTGTTACCATTCATGAGTTTGGTCACTTTATTGTTGCAAGAATGTGTAATGTTTATGTACAAAGATTCTCTATTGGCATGGGACCTGTTTTTTATAAAAAATATGATAAGCATGGAACAGAGTTTGCACTATCTGCAGTCCCACTNGGCGGTTATGTGTCAATGATAACTAATAAACTTATTGAATTGGAACCAGACATTAAAAATCAATTATCAAAAGATCAATTGAAAATGACCTTTGATTCAAGACCAAAGTGGCAAAGGGCTTGTGTTATGTTTGCTGGACCCCTTGCAAACTTTCTTCTATCAATTTTTATCTTTACAGCAATCTTTTTAAATACGCCAGATCCTCAAACTTTGGTGGTGGTTGATCAAGTAAAAAAAGAATCTATTAACTACTCTAACCAAATTTTCTTCAAACCTGGCGATCAGATCATTGAAATCAATGATGTAAGTGTTTCAGATGCAAAAGATATTAGTTTAGAGCTATTAACATATGCNGGATATTCAGGAATATTAAATTTTAAGGTAAAAAGATTAAACACAAATGAATTTGAGAATATATCTATATATGTAAGTGATTTTCTTCCNACATCTGAATCACAAGAGAACCCTTCAGATTATATAGGCATTGATCTTAGATATGAAATGCAGCCAATTATAGGAAATGTTCTTCCTGACGGTGCTGCAGATAAAGCGAATATTATTGCAAATGATTTAATTCTAAAAATAGATGATAGTAATATTAATTTTGCCAGTGATATTAGATCAATTGTATCTTCAAATCCAAATAAAACTATGATGTTTAATATAGAAAGGGATGGCCAAACCTTAAGCTTGTATGTCGATATAGAATCTGTATCAACAGAATTAGAAGATCAAGGAATGCTAGGTGTTTCTTTTGGAACATCAAGAACTTTTATACAATCATTATCTAAAGGAACCTACGAAACTTATAATCTTAGTGTTAAAACACTTCAGTTTATTGGAAAAATGTTAACTGGGAACATGGGAACAGAAAACTTAAGTGGACCAATTGGTATCGCCCAAATGGCAGGCAATACTGCTCAAGCGGGGTTTTTACCATTTATGTACCTTATGGCACTTTTAAGCATAAGTTTAGCTGTAATTAATTTACTGCCAATACCTGTTCTCGATGGAGGCCAACTAACTTTATTAGGTATTGAGGCCATAAGAGGAAAGCCATTACCAGAAAAAGCAGAAAATTTTATTTATGCAGGTGGTACTGTTCTTGTTGGCATGTTGATGATTTTTGCGATTTTCAACGATGTTGCAAGATTTCTCTAAGTTAACATGAGAAAATTTAGTCTTTTTTTAATCACTGTTGTCTTAAGCTTTCAATTATCAGCATTTGATGAGTTTCTTGTNGGAGATATAAGAATAATAGGCTTGCAAAGAGTTTCAACAGGAAGCATTTTTAATGTTATTCCAATAAGTGTTGGAGATAAAATAAATCTTAGGAAATCTAATGATATAGTCAAGTCTCTATTTGCNACTGAACAATTTGATGACATTCAAATTGGAAAAGATGGAAATACTTTAATAATTAGTGTGGAGGAAAGACCNTCAATAACTGCAATCGAAATTTCTGGCAATCAGGCNTTAAAAACTGAGCAACTTCTTGAAAGTCTAGATGGGGTGGGAATTAAAGAAGGAGAGGTATATAAAAGATCTACAATTGAAAAAGTTCGNTCNGAGCTAGTCAGATCTTATTCATCAAATGGTAGGTATGGAGCAAGTGTTGATGTAGAAGAANTTATTAAACCAAGAAATAGAATTGAAATTAATATAGANGTTGACGAAGGCAGTAGTGCAAAGATNGAAAAGATAAATATCATTGGAAATGAAATNTTTACTAATGACGANATNCTNAATGGTTTTGANCTATCTGANGGGTCTTTATTTTCTTTTCTTTCAAATGATAATCAATANTCGAGAGAAAAGCTAAAAGGGGANATAGAAACTTTAGAATCTTTTTATAGAGATAGAGGATATCTAAAATTTTCAATTGANTCNTCACAAATTAGNCTTTCAAGAGANAAGAAATCAATTTTTATNACTTTTAATGTTTTTGAAGGTAAAAAATANACTATCAATGATGTTGATGTAATAGGTGATATACCTTTTGAGGAAGATGTNTATTTTGAAATTATAAATAGCTTAATTGATAAAACCTANTCNCAGGCAACAATAACNAGNATTGAAGAATTTTTNACAAGTGTTTTAGGAAATAGNGGTTATGCATTTGCAGAGGTATCTGGTGATCCTGAGGTAGATCAAGANACAAGCAATGTGAAATTAATTTTTTCAATTCAACCTGGAAAAAAAACNTATACAAGGAAAATACTTTTTACAGGAAACCAGGTNACTCAGGATCATGTNCTTAGAAGAGAAATGAGGCAATTTGAGGGTGCATGGAGTTCTGANGACAGCATTGAAGCAGGAAAAATAAGNCTTGAAAGACTTGGATATTTTAAAGANGTAAATGTTGAAACAATTCCNGTACCAGGAACAGATGATCAGATTGACGTGCTNTATGAAGTTGANGANGAAACTACNGGNAGTTTAGGTGGAAATATTGGTTACAGNGATTTTGGATTAATGCTTGGTTTNAATTTNCAAGAACAGAACTTCTTTGGNTCTGGAAACACTGTNGGGATAGGNATNAATAANAATATATACAGTGAGGTTTATAATATTTCATTTCTTGATCCCTATGCAACAAAAGATGGCGTNAGTCTTGGATACAATCTNTANTTTAGAGAGACNGATTATGGAGAATTTAATGTNGCAAANTATTTAACTAATTCNAATGGNNTAGGNGTNCAATTTGGATANCCAATATCTGANATCACAAGATTAAATTTTAANTTNACATATGATAAGACTGANATAGATATAGGGACATTNCCTGCANGAGAAATATATGANTTTGTTGCTGCTGAAGGTAANNTNTTTGAAACNTTGTCTTTAGGCTTTACNTGGCAAANAGTNACACTTAANAGAGGACTNTTTCCAACTGATGGATCATCTACATCATTNACANTAACNNCAACAATTCCAGGAAGNGATATTAATTACTACAGNGCAAATATCAGACANAGATTTTATCANCCACTNTCTTCTCANTTAGTATTTGGTTTTCANGGAGAATTAGGNTATNTNGATGCATANGGAGANACAGANGANACTCCATTTTTTCAAAANTTTTATGCAGGTGGNCCNAGATCTNTNAGNGGTTTTGANTCAAATACNCTTGGNCCNAGAAGTACAAANGCTCCNTGTTATGAATTNAATTATGANGATGGNACTTGNCCAAATNTAATTGATACNGATGGAGATGGCGANTTAGATTCTCCATANTATAANCCTTATGCNACAAATCAATANTCNTCNAGATCNCGNTACAGAGATCCNCCAATTGGTGGAAATGTAAAAATTGAGGGCAGTCTCCAATTAATTTTTAGACTTCCATTTATTGAAGATCAAAGATCATTAAGATCTGCATTTTTCTTTGATTTTGGAAANGTATTCTCTGATAACTGTAAGGAATATCANTTTAATTGCTACAAACCATCCATTGATGATTTAAGATATTCTTATGGTGTNGGAGTGACATGGATTACAGGTTTTGGTCCAATGAGTCTTGCTATTGCAAAACCAACTAATGCTGGACCACAAGAGAGAACCGAAGAATTCCAATTTACAGTAGGAAATGTTTTCTAGTTAATATAAAATNTTCAAATCCATTGAGGGGTACTTATGAAAAATATAATTAAATTTTATGCAATGTCTTTTTTATTTATTGCATCACCTTTATTTGCTATAGATGGCGTTGCTGTGATTGATATGAGAACCGCTGTTCTATCAACACAATCTGCTGCAGATGCTTTTAAAGCGCTTGAAGAAGACGCTGACTATGCATCTAATTTAGAGGAAGCACAGGCGCTTCAAGCAGAGAGACAAACAATTGCCGAGAAACTTCAAAAGGAGTTAGATACCTTATCACAGGAAGAAATAGCAAAAATGCAAAAAGATATTCAAGATAAAGGAAAAGATCTTGAATTCTTAGCAGGTAAAATTCAACAAGCTCAAGAAGAGACTGCTCAAAAAATATTCACAGAAAGTGGTCCTGCAATGCAGAAAATCATAGGTGAACTTATTGCAGCAAAACAAATTAAAGTTTTATTGGCTAAAAATGAAACCATGCTTTTTAGCGATCCTGCTTTAGATCTTACAGATGATGTTACTTCTATGTTAGATGTTTCTGCTATTGAGTCTGCATCACAATCTGAGTAGTGTCGAAGCAAAAAAGCTTTAAGTTATCAGAATTAGCACATATCACTGGTTCAAAACTCGTAGGCAATGATGTTTTAGTAGACAATCTTGCGACAATCCAGAATGCAAATAAAACATCTTTAACCTTTGTTGCTAATAAAAAATATTATCATCTGCTGTCTGAGACAAAAGCAGGTTCGGTAATAGTTGATAAGAATGCTGAGACATCTAATAGCATAAATTTTTTAATATCGGAAAATCCATATTTAGCTTTTGCCAAGTTAACAAAGTTATTTAAAAGAAGTGATAACAAAAAGTTACCATTCATACATGAGACCGCAGTAATTGATAAAGACTCGTTTATTGGTAAGAATGTCTATATAGGTCCTAGTGTTTTTATTGGACCCAACTGCAAAATTGGCTCAGATGTTGTTATTAATGCAAATGTTTCAGTAGTTGAAAATGTATCAATAGGATCAAATGCATATATTGACTGTGGTTCTGTATTAGGATCTGATGGTTTTGGATTTGCATCATCAAATAATGGATATGAAAAAATAGAACAGCTAGGCAGCCTTATAATTGGTAATAATGTTCATATTGGATCAAATTGTACAATTGATAGAGGTACTCTCGATGATACTGAAATACATGATGGAGTTATTTTAGATAACCAAGTTCATATTGCACATAATGTAGTAATCCAAAAGAATTCAGCAATTGCAGCATGTTGTGCAATTGCTGGATCTTCCTTGATTGGTGAAAATTTTCAAATGGGAGGTCTGTCTGGTGTTTTAGGACATCTTGAAATTTGCAACGATGTAAAAGTTGGGGCCCATACGCTGATAACTAAAAATATTAATGAGCCTGGAGAGTATATTGGAATTATGCCGGCTCAAAAACATAAAGAATGGGCAAAATCATCAATATTTATAAAAAATAAGGATAAAAAATGATCCTTAATCAAAATGATATTAAAAAATATCTTCCACACAGAGAACCATTTCTCTTCATAGACGAAGTAGTGGAAATAAATAACAATGAAACTATCCATGCTAGAAAATTAATAAAGTCGGATGAATATTTTTTAGAGGGCCATTTTCCAGGAAATCCAGTTTTTCCAGGAGTTATAATTATCGAAGCATTGGGCCAAGCGTCGGGAATTTTAGGTTTCACAATTATGAACAAAACTCCAGAAGAAGGATCCATATATGTCTTGGCAGGCGTTGACAAAGTTAGATTTAGAAAGAGGGTAAGACCAGGAGATACAATAGATTTGTTTAGTAAAGTTATAAATGAAAAAAGAGGAATATGGAAATTTAATTGTAGAGCTGAACTTAATAATGAGATAGTCTGTACAGCAACTATATTGTGCGCAGATAGAAAAGCTCTATGAATATTCATTCAACATCAATTATTGATTCCTCGGCAAAAATTGCTAGTGACGTGCAAATCGGTCCATTTTGTACAATTGGAGAAGATGTCCAGATTGAAAGTGGTACAAAGATTATTAGTCATGCAGTTATTAAAGGACCAACAGTAATTGGAAAGAATAATTTAATTTATCAATTCTCAACTATTGGAGATGACACTCCTGATAAAAAGTTTAAAGGAGAAAAAACAAGACTAACTATTGGTGATAACAATATATTTAGAGAGGGTGTAACAATCCATAGGGGAACAACTCAAGATAACTCAGTAACAATCATAGGATCAAACAATTTATTTATGCCGTTTGCTCATGTTGCTCATGATTGTAAAGTTGGAAATGACAACGTTTTTGCTAATCTTGCTGCACTTGCTGGGCATGTTCATGTTGGCAATAACATATCTATTGGTGGAATTACAACTGTTCATCAGTATTGTAAATTGGGTGATTTTTGTTTTGCAGGTATGAATTCGTCAATCACAATGGATGTTCCTGCATATGTAAAAGTAGCATCTGATCCAGCTAGAGTGATTGGAATAAATTCTGTAGGAATGTCCAGAAAAAATATTAGTGATGACACAATTAGCAATATCAAAAAAGCATATAAACTGGTGTATAGAAAAAATCTTAAAATTGAAGAAGCTCTTAATGAGTTGAGTTTACTTTATGAGCAAACTCAAGATATTCACATTGAAAATTTCATAAATTCAATTCAGGCATCTGAAAGAGGAATACTAAGGTAGGTGATTACAGACAGTCCCTTAAAGATCGGAATTGTTTGTGGTGAGCTCTCAGGTGATGCACTTGGTGCTGATCTAATTAGCGAATTAAAAAAACATAAACATATTCAATTATTTGGTGTTGGTGGACCAAAATTAGAAAGTCTAGGATTAAACTCTCAATTTAATTACGAAGAGTTACAGATTATGGGTATAGTAGATCCAATTCTTAATTACAGAACTCTGTCTATGAGAA
The DNA here is from genome assembly GCA_002721465.1 of Gammaproteobacteria bacterium. GTDB lineage: Bacteria > Pseudomonadota > Gammaproteobacteria > Magnimaribacterales > D2472 > SAR86A. The sequence goes on from PBKO01000009.1 coordinate 20,488, forward strand.
GAGAGAAATTAACAGAATCATTTATAAAATGTAAAGTTGATTTATTTATCGGTATCGATTCTCCAGACTTTAATATTAAAATTCATAAGTCTCTAAAAGAAAAAAATATATGTAAAAATATACAACTTGTGAGTCCGTCTGTTTGGGCTTGGAGACAAAACAGAACTAAGTTAATAAAGAAATTCATAGATTTGACACTTTGTTTGTTTGATTTTGAACATGAATTTTATAAAAAAATTAATCATAAAAGTGTCCATTTAGGACATCCATTTAATACTTTAGAAAAAGCTACTAAAAAAGACATATTTGATAAATATTCACTTGATCATAATAAAAAATATATATCTATTCTTCCTGGAAGTAGAGACTCAGAATTAAAATATATGCTTCCAACTTATATAAAATTTATTAAAAACTACTCTATTATAAGTCCTGAAACAGTTTATTTGATTCCGGCAAGTTCTCACAAGCTATGCAATAAAATTCATAAAATGACGAAATCTCTGTGTAATGTGGTTGTAAAACCTTTTGCAGTAAATGAATTTCTTTCTATATCAGAATTTTCTTTAGTAACTTCAGGTACTGCATCTTTGGAGTCAGCTGTTATTGGATGTCCTCCAATAATTTGCTACAAAACAAATCCTGTAAATTATTTTATTATCTCTAGAATGTTAAAAGTTCAAAATATAGGCTTACCAAATTTGTTGCTAGAAGATGCTGTTTTTCCTGAACTTGTTCAAAATGAATGCAATCAAAAAAATTTATTACATGCTGTAAAAAAGATTAATCACATTATTCCAAAAATGAATCAGATTCAAAATGAGCTTAAGGAGAAACTTTCTGGAGTAGGTTTTGCAAGTGCTTCTATATTAATTTTAGACCTTTGAAGAATAATATTGCCGGAGTGGATGAGGTTGGCAGAGGAGCTCTTGCAGGACCAGTTATTGCAGCAGCAGTAATTTTAAAAAAAGATATCGAAGGCTTGAAAGATTCAAAAAAGATTTCTGAAAAAAAAAGAATTGAACTCTCAAATGAAATAAAAAAAAACTCTTACTTTGCTATAGGCTCAGCATCTCATAATGAAATAGATGAAATTAATATTCATAATGCTTCTTTGCTAGCAATGAAAAGGGCTATACTTAAGTTACCAATTAAACCTAATATGATCTTGGTCGATGGTAAATTTAAACCTAATTTAAAGACTCAAATGAAGGCTATAATTGGTGGGGATTCAAAACATTCTGAAATTAGTGCGGCATCTATAATCGCAAAAGTTTACAGGGATAATTTAATGATTGAATATAGTAAAAAATATATAAAGTTTAATCTTGATAAAAATAAAGGCTATGGAACTAAAGATCACTTAGAGGCTTTAAAGAATAATAAGTATTCAGTTATACATAGAAAATCTTTCAATGGAGTCTTAAATTGAGTCAAACTTTTTCACATTTGAGAGTTTCATCAGAGTACAGCATTACGCAAGGCTTGTTAACTATTGATCAAATTGTTGAGAATGCATCGCGTTTAGAGGTTCCCTCGGTAGCACTTACAGATAAATCTAACATGTTTGGCTTGGTAAAATTCTTTAATAAATGTGAATCGGCTGGAATAAAACCAATATCGGGCGCCTCTATTCAATTAATATTTGATAATGATGAAAACTCATTTGAAGTTTTGTGTCTAGCAAAAACCAATAACGGGCATAAAAATCTAATGAAAATAATCTCGATTGCTCATAGTAATAATTCTTTCAATACTCCAATAATTCCATTTGAGGATTTATCTAAACTTCAAAATGATGTTGTTGTGATTTCAGGTGGTAAGGGCAGTCACATATACGAATATTTAAGGCGAGATAATATTGATGAGGCAAATAAAAAGATAGAAGTTTTTAGAAAAGCTTTTGATGAAGATTTTCTTTTAGAAGTTCAAAAAACAAATAGAATTGATGAGTTTGATTATTTTAAAAATGTTATTCCATTATCAATTGAAAAAGGAATACCTGTTATAGCCACAAACGACATTTTATTCTCATCTAAAGATGATTATGAGATTCATGAAACAAAAGTTTGCATTAATACAGGTAAGACATTAAATGATCCAAATCGTGAAAAATATTTTTCTGATGAGCAATATTTTAAATCACCCAAAGAAATGATTGGATTATTCAAAGACTTTTCATGTCTAGTTGACAATACAAATGAAGTAGCAAAAAAGTGTAATGTTTCTTTAAAGACAAAGGGATATTTTTTACCTGAGTATCCTGTTCCAAAAGAACATAATTTTGACTCATATCTAAATGAGCTTGCTCATGTAAGACTAGAAAAATATGTCAAAGGTTTTGCCAAGGATAGTCAAGAAGACTATAAGACAAGGCTAAAATATGAGTTAGATCAAATAAAAAATATGGGTTTTTCGAGTTATTTTTTAATCGTTTATGATTTCATAAAGTGGTCAAAAAATAATGATGTTCCTGTTGGTCCTGGAAGAGGCTCCGGAGCAGGTTCGTTGGTTGCTTTTGCATTAGGTATAACAACCTTAGATCCAATCGATCATGGATTGTTATTTGAGAGATTTCTAAATCCTGAAAGACTATCGATGCCTGATTTTGATATCGACTTTTGTATGGAAAAAAGAGACCAGGTTATAGATTATGTAAGCAACAAATATGGGTCTGATGCTGTTTCTCAAATCGCTACATTTGGAACTATGGCTGCAAGAGCTGTTGTTAGAGATGTGGCAAGAGCTCTTGGTAAGCCATATGCACTAGGTGATAGAATTTCAAAGATGATACCTTTTTCTCCTGGTATGACTCTTGATAAAGCAAAAGCTGATCAACCCTTATTTGCTCAATCAATAAAGAATGATTCTGAGGTGAGAGAAATTGTAGATTTGTCATATAAATTAGAAGGGATTGCAAGAAATGTTGGTAAACATGCTGGAGGTGTGGTTATAGCACCAGGAAGTATCTCAGATTTCTGCCCAGTTTATGTTGATCGTCAGTCTGAATCAGTAATGACGCAATATGACAAAGATGACGTTGAAAAAATTGGTTTAGTGAAATTTGATTTTTTAGGATTACGGACTTTAACAGTTATTGATAGGGCAGTTAAGTCAATAAATGAGTCAAATAAAGATAAAGAAAACCTTAATATTGACTCCATACCTTTAGGTGATCCAAAAGTTTTTGATCTACTTTCATCTGGGAAGACAATGGCAATATTTCAATTAGAGTCCGCTGGTATGAGAGATTTAATTAAAAGACTAAAGCCAACAAAATTTGAGGAAATTACTGCACTTCTTGCTCTTTATAGACCAGGGCCGTTAAATTCAGGTATGCATGATGAGTTTGTGGATAGAAAACATGGAGTTAGTCCAGTTACGTATCCACATAAACTTTTAGAATCTGTTTTAGATGAAACATATGGAGTAATTGTTTATCAAGAACAGGTGATGGAGGCAGCAAGAGTACTCGCTGGTTTTTCACTTGGTCAAGCAGATATTTTAAGAAGAGCGATGGGAAAAAAGAAGAAAGAAGAAATGGAAGAACAAAGAGAGATTTTCGTGAAGGGTTGTGAGAAAAACGGAATAAAATCAAAAAATGCAGAGCAAATCTTTGACTTGATAAACCAATTTGCAGAATATGGGTTTAATAAATCTCACTCAGCAGCATATGCTCTTATATCCTATCAAACTGCATATTTAAAGACATATTTTCCTGAGCATTTTATGGCAGCAGCAATGTCGTCGGAACTTGGTAATACAGATAAAATTTATGCATTAAAACAAGAATGTGAAAGACTTGGTATCAATGTATTAAAACCAAACATTTTAACAAGTACAAAAAGATTTTTAGTAAATCAAGATTCCAATATTGAATATGGTTTAGGAGCAATTAAAGGAGTTGCAGACATGTTCATTAAGCACTTGTGTGAAATCAGAGAAAAAAATAATTTTAATGATTTGTGGGATTTTTCAAAGAAAGTTGATATTAAGCTTGGTGGAAAAAAATCATTAGAAGCGCTATCTCAATCAGGAGCATTTGATGAAATTGCTCCTTCGAGAAGTATTTCGATAGCATGTGTCTCAGATATGTTAAAAGATGGCGACAATGACAGAAATGTTAAAACCGGCGATCTTTTCTCATCACAACAGGAAAGTTTTGATCCATATGAGAAATATAAAAATATTCAAAAATTAACCTTAAGTGATAAATTAAACTTAGAAAAAAAATCTTTAGGATATTATCTATCTGGACATCCAGTCTCTGCTTTAAAAAATAAGATAACAAAAATAAGCTCAAAGAAAATAAATCAATTAAGTAACGATACTAAAAAAGCCTCAATTGTATGTTTGCTTAATAATGTAAGACAAATTAAGGATAGGCAGGGCAAACCTCTTACTTTTGTAAACTTTGATGATGGAACAGGAACAATGGACGGTATAGTAGCAAGTGAAGTCATTGAAAAATGTCATGATATCCTCAAAGAAGGTCAAATTGTTTGCCTTAAAGGTAATATCGAAGTGGATGATTATAAAACTAATGATATCGGAGCTTTGATGTTTAGAATGAGAGTAAGAGAAGCAGAAAATATTGATAACGAATTAATAAAAAAGATCGATGAAGCTACAATTAATATTGAAAAATCTTCAGCAGTATCTCTCGAGGATTTTTCAAACAAATTAGAGAAAATTGATAAGGAATTTTGGATTAATGGGTCATGTAAACTAAATGTGAGAGTAAATACTGGTTTATCAGAGGCTATAATAAATTTAGGAGAAAATTTTAAATTTAGCCCATCAATAAAAAACTTATTCATTCTAGAAGATATTTTTGGTAAAAATGTTCTAGAATTGTAGAAACTTAAAATAAATTCTCACAAAAATTTAAATGGAAGAAGAAAAATTTTTAAACTTTGAAGAGCCTATTAAGGAGTTAGCTCAAAAGCTTAGTGCTTTGAGGGCAGCTGCAATAGATTCTCCAACATTAAACAATGAAATATTAAATCTAGAAAAAGAGAATAAATCTTTAACTAAAAAAATATATTCTAAACTTGATACATGGCAAATTGTTCAAGTTGCTCGACATCCAAATAGGCCTCATACATCAGATTATATAAAAAGGATATTTGATGACTTTGATGAACTTCATGGAGACAGGCAATTTGGAGACGATGCTTCAATAATTGGAGGTATTGGTTTGTTGGAAAATATTCCTGTAATGGTGATTGGTCATGAGAAAGGAAGAGATACTGATGAAAAAGTTAAAAGAAATTTTGGAATGACAAATCCTGAAGGCTACAGAAAAGCAAAGCGACTTATGAACCTTGCAGAACAATTTTCTTTACCAGTTATAACTTTTGTTGATACTGCTGGAGCTTATCCTGGAGTAGAGGGGGAAGAAAGGTGTCAAAGTGAAGCTATTGCTAGAAATTTAGCTACTATGTCTGAACTAAAGACTCCAATATTAGTTATAGTATCTGGTGAAGGTGGCTCTGGTGGAGCTCTTGCAATAAGTGTTGGTGATCATCTCTCTATGCTTGAGTATTCAATTTATTCTGTAGCATCACCAGAAGCATGCGCATCTATAATTTGGAGATCATCAGAAAAAGCACCTGATGCTGCTGAAGCTATGAAAGTATCATCATCAGAATTAAAAAAGATTAATATTGTTGATGAAATCATACAAGAACCGCTTGGTGGAGCGCATAGAGATTATGATCTAATGTCAGAAAATATCAAAGGCTCGCTTATTAGAAATCTATCTATTTTGAATAAGTTATCGATTGAAGATTTACTAGAGAGAAGATACAAAAGAATTTTAAGTATCGGATCATAAAGTTGCTTTCAAGGGATAAAATTGAAGATCTAATTGATTTACAAAATAAAATATTTATTGCTTATAGTGGTGGCCCAGACTCCACAGTATTAATTCATATCTTTGCTGATCTGATTAATTCAAATAAATTAGATGTTGAAGCTATTCATGTAAATCATAACCTCTCAAAAGAATCCAAAAAATGGGAAAAGCATTGCAATCAGGTTTGCTCAGCTTTAGGTATCAATTTAATTACAAAGTCAGTAAAGGTTATCTCGAATGGAGGAGGGCTTGAGTCTGATGCTAGAAATAAAAGATATAAAGTATTTGAAAACATTTTGTCAAAAGATTCGCAGCTTTTAATGGGCCATCATCTTGATGATGTATCCGAAACAATTGTATTAAGATTACTTAGAGGAACAGGAGCTGACGGACTTGAGGGACCTCCTTTCAAAAGGCCACTTGGAGATGGTGTTCTAATAAGACCATTACTAGGAGTTTCAAAAAAAGAAATACTTAAATATCTTAAAGATAATAACATTAAGTATATTGAGGATGACTCAAATTCTGATAATACCTTCGATAGAAATTTATTAAGAAATGAAATTTTTCCATTAATCGAATCTAGATGGCCCAGTTTTTCTAAAAGAATTTTTCAAACTTCACAAATTATGAAGGATAGAAATTATTCATATAAGTTTTTGTTAGAAACTGAATACAAAAAGTTAATTGGCAGCAATATTTCTATAAGAAGTTTAAAGGAAATTCCAAGATCAATCATAAAAGATATCTTAAGGCTTTCCATTAAGAAATCTAATTTAGCGGTCCCAAACAAAAAAATATTGAATGAAATTTTAAAAACTTTTATTGATTCAAATCCTGGACCAAAATCTGAAGTATCATGGTCAAGAGCAGACAATGCTGAAAAATCAGGTAAGGTAACTTTTCAAAAAGGTAAAATTCTAATATCCTCTAAATAAATAGGAGTAAATATGGACCTAGAGACAATCGAGTATATAAAAGAAAATAACCTTGCAACAATCGTATTAAATCGACCAAATTTATTAAATGCTTTTAATGAACAACTAATATGGGATTTTCAAAAAGTAACAAATGATGCAAAGAATGATGAAAAAATTAAAGTAGTTATTCTTAAGGGCTCAGGAAGAGGTTTTTCTTCTGGTGCAGATTTAGGTGAAAGAGATTCAAGTTGGGAAGGCTCAAAGGATGCTCTTTTAAGAGGCTATAAACCTTTTTTTGAAAATATCATAAATATGCCTAAGCCAGTAATTGGATCAATTTCAGGACCAGCAGCTGGAGTTGGTGCTGCAATAGCTATGTCTTGTGACTTGAGGATAATGTCAGAGGATAGCTATATTATTTCAGTATTTTCGAATATTGCTTTAGTTCCTGATGGAGGTTTATCATGGTATTTACCAAAATATATGGGTTTCTCAAAAGCATATGAATATGCAATTGAAGCAAAAAAAATTAGTGCTGAAGAGTGTTATAAGTTTGGAATAGCAAATAAGATCGTACCAAATGATGATCTTGAATCAAAGACTTTTGAGTGGGCCAGTAAATTGGCAAAAAGATCATCTCAATCATTGAATCACACAAAAATACTTATGAGAAAATCATTGTCAGAGGGATATTGGGACACTTTCCATAATGAAGCTGATATACAGAATGAACTAACGACAAGTGATCAAAACAGAGAAGCAGTAAAAGCTTTCCTTGAAAAAAGAGAGCCAAATTTTGATTAATATTCTAAAAGCTTGCTGAGACCAACAATAATTGCATCAAATGAGGCTCTTGTTGTATTTGGATGAATTCCTACTCCCCAGAAAGTTTTACCGTCTTTTTCAAGCTCAATGTAAGCAGCGGCCTTTGCATCAGATCCTGAAGATATAGCAGATTGCTGGTAATCTGAAACTTTAATTGAAACATCTAAATTGCTTGATAGTCCGTTTATAAATGAATCAATTGGGCCATTCCCTGAGCCTTTTATTTTTTTCTCATTACCATTAATTATCATAGTTAGTTCTAAAGAATGTATATCATCACTAGTAGCTGATGAATGCTTTACATATGAAAAATTATTTATAGGTTTTAAATAATTATCCTCAAATGTTTTCCATATTTCAGAACTACTTATCTCTTTTCCAGATTCATCTGCTAATTTTTGAATTTTTTGACTTAAGTTGATTTGGAGTCTTCTCGGCAAAGAAACTCCATGATCTTTTTCTAAGAGAAAGGCTACACCACCTTTTCCTGACTGTGAATTAATTCTAACAACTGCTTCATAATTTCTACCCAAATCTGCTGGATCAATTGGCAGATATGGAACCTCCCATTGAGGGTCATTTGATTGTTTGATAGCTTGAAAACCTTTTTTTATAGCGTCTTGATGAGAGCCTGAAAAAGCTGTAAAAACAAGATCTCCTGCATAAGGATGCCTTGGATGAACTGGTAGTTGATTACAATATTCAACCTCTCTCATTACAGAATTAATGTTTGAAAAATCTAGATTTGGTTCAACACCTTGAGTAAGCATATTTAAAGCCAATGTTACTATATCAACATTACCTGTTCTCTCTCCGTTTCCAAATAATGTTCCCTCAACTCTGTCCGCTCCAGCCATCAAACCGAACTCTGAAGCAGCTACTGCAGTGCCTCTATCGTTATGGGGATGAAGACTTAGGCAAATATCATCTCTTGTTTTTAAATTATTATGCATCCATTCAATTTGATCACCATAAATATTTGGTGTAGACATTTCCACTGTCGCAGGAAGGTTAATTATAACTTTATTACAAGATGCTGGTTTTAATATATTGACAACTTCATCACATACTTCCCTTGCATAATCTAACTCGGTTCCTGTGAAGCTTTCGGGTGAGTATTCAAATGTCCACTCAGTGTCAGAATTTTGAAGAGATAATTCTTTTATTAATTTAGCAGCATTAATTGCAATTTTCTTAATGCCTTCTCTATCTTGATTAAAAACAACACGTCTCTGCAATGTTGAAGTTGAGTTATAAAAATGAATGATTCCTTTTGATGCACCTTTGAGAGATTCAAAAGTTTTTTTAATTAACTCTTCTCTTGCCTGAGTTAAAACTTGAATATTGACATCAGAGGGAATCCTCTTATTTTCAATTAGACTTGTCACAAAATCGTAATCTGTTTGAGAAGCTGATGGAAAACCAACTTCGATTTCTTTAAAGCCAAGTTTACAAAGCAAATCAAACATCCTATTTTTTCTCTCAGCTCCCATAGGTTCTATAAGTGCTTGATTGCCATCTCTTAGATCGACAGAGCACCATTTAGGCGCTTTTTTAATAAGTTTATTTGGCCATTGTCTATTTTCAAGATTGATTGGCTCAAAAGCTCTGTATTTATCAGTTGGATTATCCATTGTTTATAAACTAAATGTTATTATGATATTTATGCTTACTCCAGAAATAAAAACTAATCTTATATTAAAAGAGATTGGCATTAAAAGATATTCATTAAGGCCTAAGTCAACTAAATCTCCTCAAAAAAGTCTTCATTTTTATCAAAAGGGGCACATTCTAGCATTACTTGATAAGCCTTTTGAAAATTTTATTAAACAAGATCAAGAGCTTATTCAAGCAATTGTAAGCTCAACAAAACTTGATAATGGTACCGGGGTATATAAAACAATTATCTACTCTTCAAAAAATGATTTAAAAAAAGAAATCTTTGAAAAATACAAAATAAAACTCACAATCCAATTTGGGAATTTACCTTATGATCACATATTGGGTTTAGAACTCATAGAAGCTCCAACTTTAAATCAATTAACCAATAATAAAGAATCTAAAAAAGATCTTTGGCTCAAAATCAAAGAAAAAATAAGTCTATAAAAAATGCTAAAGATATCATTAATGGATCAATCTGATTTAGATGAGGCATACCAAATTGAGAAACAGGTTAACCCAACTCCATGGTCAAAAGAAAACTTTTATTCATCATTTGAAATCGGACATCACTCACTAATATGTAAGGCTGATTCCCAACTTATTGGGTTTATTATTTTTTCTATTATTAAAAGAGAAGCTCATTTACTTAACATTGGAATCATTAAAGATTGGCAAAATAAAGGGGCAGGAAGTTTGTTATTAGAATCACTAATAAAACAGTGTAAAGTCTTAGGAGCAAAAAAAATTTTTCTTGAGGTAAGATCAAAAAATCAAAAAGCACTATCTTTTTATAAAAAATATAAATTTAAAGAAGATGCATTAAGAGTTGATTATTATTCCGGTGATAATCCTGATGATGCAATTCTGATGAGTTTAGAGATATGACTAAATAAGATCTAAAATTTTTGTCTCAATTTCCTCAATCTCAGTTTGAGGACTAAAGCGCTCAATAACGAACCCATCTCTACTTATCAAAAATTTTGTAAAATTCCACTTTATTTGAGGAGTTTCAATTACACCAGGTTTTTGTTCTTTAAGAAAGCTATAAAGAGGATCTGCATTTTTCCCATTTACATTTATTTTATTCATAATCTTAAATGTAACTCCATAATTTGATTCACAAAAATCTTTAATTTCCTCATTTGTTCCAGGCTCTTGGAATGCAAACTGATTACAAGGAAAACCTAAAATTTCCAAACCCTTATTTGCATATTTTTTATAAATATTTTCTAATCCTTTGTATTGGTAGGTGAGTCCACAAAAACTTGCAACGTTCACAATTAAAAGAACTTTATTTTGAAAAGTTTTCAATGAGACCTCATTAAGATCTGCATCTTTAACTGAAAAAGAATAAATAGTTTTCATAAAGTTTTAATATGTATGCGAAAATGTTTAAACATTATATAAGTATAGACAAAATAAATTAATTTATAGTGACTAGTAATATAAAACTTTTATTCAAAGAATTTTCAGATCTATCAACTGATGATTTATACGCAATTTTAAATCTAAGGCAACAAGTTTTTGTTGTTGAACAAAATTGTCCATATCTAGATGCCGATTTTTTTGATCAAGATGCATTTCATTTATTAGGATATGAAAATGATCATCTTGTTGCATACTTGAGAGCTTTTTCTCCAAATATAAAATACAAGGAATCTTCAATGGGTAGAATAGTTGTTTCCAAAAAAAATAGGAATAAAGACTTCGGCAAACTAATAACTCGTTATGGCATTGATTTTTTAAAAGGAAAGTACCCAAAAAATGAAATAATTATTTCAGCTCAACATAGGCTAGAGAGTTTTTATGTAAACTTGGGATTTACATCAAGAGGAGATGTATATTTAGAGGATGATATTGATCATATACAAATGTATATCTAAACTACAAAATAATTCTATCATTAAATAACAAACTGCTTATTTCTTCGGTAATGAAGGGTGCAAAAGGGTGAAGTACATATATAATTTCTTTTAAAAGAGGCCTTAGATTTGCAGTATTGCCTGATTTTTTACATTCTTCAATGTACACATCACAAAATTTACTCCAAAAAAATTCATATATTTCATTAACAGCAAAATCTAACCTGTAATCAGAAATATTTCTATTTATTTGAGATTTTGTTTTAGAAAATTCATCATAGATCCATTTATCATTGTCATTTTCAGTTACAAATGCATCTCTTTCATTTGGATAACCATCGATAAATCTTGCAGCGTTCCATATCTTAGTACAAAAATTTCTATATCCCTTTAGTCTTCCAAATTCAAAACTTATATCTTTAGTGTGAGTTGCTAATGAAAAGAATGTCATCCTCAAAGCATCTGTGCCATACGAATCAATACCATTTGGAAACTGTTTTCTAGTCTTTCTCTCAATTTTTTCTGCAAGACCTTCCTGCATCAAGTTTGACGTTCTTTTTTTAATTAGATCATCAATTGTTATACCATAAATTAAATCAACTGGATCTATAATGTTGCCTTTAGATTTTGACATTTTTTGACCATTTTCGTCACGGATTAAACCTGTAACATATATATCTTTAAAGGGGATTTTTCCAGTAAACTCTATACTCATCATCATCATTCTGGCAACCCAAAAGAAAATTATGTCAAAGCCTGTCACTAAAAGAGAAGTTGGAAAAAATTCTTTATAATCTTTACTTTCTTCAGGCCAACCAAGTGATCCAAATGGCCACAAACTCGAAGAAAACCATGTATCAAGCACATCCTCATCCTGTATGAGGTCTGTATCTTTTAACTTATAGTGATTCCTAACATCTTTCTCATTTTCACCAACATAAATATTTCCATTTTGATCATACCAAGCTGGGATTCTATGTCCCCACCAAATTTGCCTACTTATACACCAATCTTCAATATTATTCATCCAGTTAAAATATGTTTTAATCCAGTTTTCGGGATGAAACTTAATATTTCCTTTCCTTACCTCTTCATTTGCTTTCTCAGCCATACCTGAGGTTTTCACATACCATTGATTACTTAATTTTGGCTCAATAACAATATTAGATCTTTCTCCTCTCGGAATGCTCAGATCATACTCTTCTTCCTTGGTGAGAAGTTTAAGTTCAGAAAGCTTTTCTAGTACAACTTTTCTAGCTTTAAATCTATCCAAATTGTTAAAGGGTGCTGGTACGTTTTCATTTGTCCAAGCCTCATCATTAAAAATATTGATTGGTTTAAAATCATCAAGATCATCTGAAGTTTGAACTATTTCATTTTTTTCATGTAAGGCATATTTTTTCCCAATTTCATAATCACTAAAATCATGACCAGGAGTAATTTTTAAACACCCTGTTCCAAAGTCCATATCTACATAATTATCGCCGATAATTGGAATTTTTCTATTTATAAATGGCAGTAGAGCATATTTTCCAATTAATGATTTATATCTTGAATCTTTTGGATTGACTGCAATTGCCATATCACCAAACATGGTTTCGGGCCTTGTTGTTGCTACTGTTACAAATTTATCTGAGTCGGCAATTGGATATTTTATGTGCCAAATTAGGCCTTTTTTTTCTTGTCTTACAACCTCAAGATCAGAAACAGCAGTTTTTAAAGACGGATCCCAATTTACCAATCTATATCCTCTATAAATTTTATTTTGTCGATATAACACAACAAACGCCTTATTTACTGCTTTTGAAAAACCATCATCAAGAGTAAATCTATATTTACTCCAATCAACTGATGACCCCAATCTTTTTATTTGTGTTTGTATTTTATCCTCTGAAAAATCCTTCCATTTCCATACCTCATCGAGAAAGTCTTCTCTACCAATTTCTTTTTTATTGGTACCTTTTTTTGATAAATTATTTTCAACAACAAGTTGAGTAGCTATCCCTGCATGATCTGCTCCAACCTGCCAATGAACCCTCTTGCCAGACATATGATTATATCTAGTATAAAAATCCATAATCGCATATTGAAAGCTATGCCCCATGTGCAGTGTCCCTGTTACATTTGGGGGAGGGATTACCAAAGAAAATGAATCATTTCCATCCTTATTATGAAAAACTTTCTTTGACCAAATATCAACCCATTTCTCTTCAACATCAATAGGGTTGTACCTCTTATCCATCGCTAATTAGTTTATTTTAGTTTCTTATTTAATATCAAATCACATATTAAAGAGACTGGCCTTCCTGTTCCACCTTTTGGAGAGCTTGACCAAGCTGATGCAGCAATATCCATATGTGCCCATTTATAGTCTTCAGCAAATTTAGATAGAAATGCGGCAGCATGAATAGTTCCTGCCTCTCTTCCTCCACCAATATTTGCAAGATCAGCAAAATTAGTTTTTGTACATGATTTGTACTCATTCCAAAGTGGTAACTGCCAAGCTCTATCACCCGTTTCTTCTCCAGACTCAATGATTTTATCTGCTAGAAATTGATCATTAGCCATTACACCACTTGCATGGCTGCCCAAAGCAATCACAACAGCACCTGTTAATGTAGCCATATCTATAACATAGGAGGGATTGTACCTCCCAACGTAGGTAAGGGCATCTGCGAGAACTAGTCTACCCTCTGCATCAGTGTTTAGAACTTCAATGGTTTGACCTGACATAGATGTAACAACATCTCCTGGTTTTGTTGCTCTTGCTGAGGGCATGTTTTCTGCACAAGCCATAATTCCTATAACATTAACATTGGCTTTTATTCTTGCAAGAGAACACATCACTCCAAATACAGTTCCAGCACCACACATATCCCATTTCATCTCATCCATCCCTGAGCTTGGTTTTATTGAAATTCCTCCAGTATCAAAAGTAATGCCTTTTCCAACAAGAGCTACTGGCTTTTCACTTTTATTACCACCGTTATATTCAATAATGATCATTCTTGGTGGCTCATCACTTCCTTTAGACACACTGAGATAAGAACCCATTTTTAGTTTTGCTAAGTCTTTTTCATTCAATGTTTTAACTTTAAGACCTGAATATTGTTTAGTTGTATTTTTTACTATTTTCTCTATCAACTTAGGTGTTGCATGATTGGCAGGTAAATCACCAAGGTGCTTTGCAGTATTAACACCCTCACCAACAGAGAAACCTCTTAGAATTGCAGTCTTTGCTTTTTTAATTTCGGTTGAGGAAAGTTTAGATGTAATAATCGATACATTTTTAAGTGAAACTTGACTTGAAACTACTTGCTTACCAATTTTTTCAGTTTTTGCAGTCTTATTTTTTGTTGTAGAGAAAATGTATGCCCCTGACTCAATGGATCTAGAAATCATTTCTAAAAACCATGATTGATCTTTTCCTTTTGGATAACACTGACCATCTAGTATCGCCATACTTTTGCAGTTCATTGAATTAGCAACTTTGGCAACATACTTATATTTATTTAACCAAAGATAGATATCATCCTTTTCGTTAAGATCTTGTATAAGGAGTATTTTTTTGGCCTTGATTCCTTCTAATGAAGAAACTAGATGATTTTGATTACCTGGATTAAGTGCATCCTTTGATGACTTTAATAGGTATCCCTTTGATTTATTATCTAGTTCTTTAAATTCAGATGACGAAGTGACCTTCTTATTTACTGGTATTACTAGTAGATCAGTTGCAATGTTAGAAATTATATTATTAGTAACATTCTTTAAAGCTATATTATTTAAAACTCTATATACCATTTTCTTTTCTCCTTTTTAATTCAATGCTGGTAAGATATTTATTGTAATGCATCATAGTTCACAAGGCATGTATAAAAGAAATATTCTTTTTAAAAGCTTAAATAACGAAGTTTTTAAATCGACCTTAGGCATTCTTGCAATTTTATTTATGTTAGTTGTTGGGTCGAGGTTGATAGGATATTTTGAACAATCGGCTGAAGGACTTATAGATCCAAACATCATATATAAAGTAGTTGCCTTGAGGTTTCCAGACTTTATTACTTTATTGATACCATTATCTTTCTTCCTTGGTTTAATTATTACAATCAGCAGACTTTATTCTGATAGGGAAATTTATGGATATATATCTGGTGGTTTATCTCCAATTGATCTAATAAGATATTTAATCCCTCAGTCATTACTATTTTTTTTAATTACTTTAGTGCTAAGTATTTATGTAGCACCATATACAAAAGAGCTTTCAAAAGAAATAATCTCTGTTGATACAATTCAAGAAAAACTTGCTTCAATTAAACCTAAAGAGCTTATATTTTTTGATGATAGCGGAAGCTTTATATATATTGAGGATAAAGAAAAGAACTCTTTTGATAAAGTGATTGTCTTTGATGGAAGTGATGATAAGTCTTCTTTAGTTCGTGCATCAAGACTAAAATATCTTGAAACTGAATTGTCTATAGAATTAAATTTTGAAAATGGTTCTATGTACCAAAATATTTTTAACGAAAATTCCTCAGTCATTACTCAATTTGGTGAGTTAAAAATACCGGTTGGTAAAGAGGTGACAATCCTAAAAGGTCTTTCTTTTAGTAAATTGTTTGATTTTTCTGTGAAGTCATCAAAGTCCCAAATGCAATGGAACATTTCTGTACCTATAACAATCTTTATTTTTCTTTTGTTGGCTGTAAGTTTGTCTAAAGTTCAGCCTAGACAGGGAAGACTATCAGTTGTTTTGCCATCTATATTTATTTATATTTTATATTTAAGCTTGCTGATCCTTGCAAGAGATTCATTTAAAGATGATATATTGATTTCTTTAGATTATATTTGGTTTGTACATTTATTTTTCTTAATACTCGGATTTTTCTTGCTTTTAAAAGAAAATGGCAATTTTGAGTTATATTTCAAAAATATTCTTAAAATCAATATTTTCTCAAAGATTATTTTAGGATTTTTGTTAGGGTTACTTTCTTTTTGGATCTTTAGATGATAAAGATATTTTACAGATATTTAATAAAACGCTCCTTTTACTTTTCGTTTTTAATCTTAATTATTTTTGGGTTGTTAGACTCAGTCTTTATGTTGATCTCAGAATTAGAAAATATTTCTAATGAATATAAGTTTGCAAATATTCTTAAATACGTATTTTTTTCTATGCCTCATCGACTAATCGACTTTGTTGAAGGGTCATGTCTTTTAGGTCTAATGATTTCATTAGGTTTATCTCATCAAGAGGGTAATTTAAATGTTCTTAGATCTTCTGGTTCCTCTCCATTCAAAATAGTTGCATTAAGTTCATTGGGTGCAATTTTTTTAACTCTATCTTTAATATCCCTTGACGAAATAAGCTTTAGAAATGCATTTGTTAACGCGGAAGCAAGCAAGAATTTGATTGTTAATAGGCATAATACATCTAATGCTCAATCCAAATGGGTAAAATCAGGAGATTCATATTTAAACTTCTATGATGTTTTAGACAACAAAATATACAAGGTTCGTTTTTTGAAGTTTAAAGATAAAAAGCTCTCGCATTCAATTATTTCAGATTCAGCTGTTTTAGATGGAGACAAAATTACTTTTGATAATGCAGTGTATAAGAATTTTTTAGATAATACTGAGATTAAAGAATATGTTTACTTCGATATACCGCTCAGATCAAAAATAACTCTTGATAATATTAATAATCTTGGAATCATCGATCTATATTCATACAAAAAATTATTTTCAAACAGCAATTTGAAAAAAGATGTTATATTTAAAACTCATATAGACAAATATTTTTATAAAAAGCTTTTTTTACCAATTTCAATTTTTTTACTTATTACATTCTTTGGATCTTTAGTCTTCACTTCTCTGAGAGAATCAACCATTGGAGGTAAAATAATAATATCTATAGTTGGTGCATTTATTTATCGTTTAATTCAAGACTTATCTGCAAGCGTATTTATATCCTATAACTTACCTGTTGTAATCGGAATAGCATTGCCCTCAATGATTTTAATAATATTAAGTTTAAGATTTTATAAAAATATTTAGATCTTTCTATATGAGGTTTTTGAAAGGTAATCACTCAAAGAAAGACTTTTTTCTGTTAAATAGATTAGTATCAATGGAAGGCCACAAAGAAAAAAAGTTATCAAATTGAATACAAATCTTATAGATGCTTTTTTAAAACCGATTTTTTTATTATCAAGACTATAAATCTCAAAATTCCAAACAGCCATTCCTAGTGTTTTACCTCCGTGAGTCCAAAAATATATATAAAAGATCCATGTGCTAATTAATACAAGTATTGGACCTATAAATTTATTTTCAATAATACCTCCATTAATCCAAACTCCAATTGAACCAACTAAGAACCATACTCCAAGTAATAAAAAAATATCATAAACTGCAGCTGCAATCCTTCTCAAAGGAAATACGATATATGATTTATTGTTCATTTTGCTATAGTACTAAAATATTGAAAAAAATAAATTAATATGAATACGACAACTGATTTTTTAGGACATCCAAAAGGCTTATTTGTATGCTTTGCTACAGAAATGTGGGAAAGATTCTCCTACTACGGGATGCGAGCTCTTTTAATATTTTATTTAACACAACACTGGGAATTTACAGATAGTGCAAGCTATTTAATTTATGCAGCCTATACATCTTTGGTATATATCACACCTGTATTTGGAGGAATACTTGCTGACCAAATTTTAGGATCTAAAAAAGCAGTTACCTATGGAGCAGTCCTTTTGGTTTTAGGTCATACTGGTATGGCCATAGAAAGTAATGTTCAGATTTTTTATATTTCTCTTGCTTTGATAGTTGCAGGAGTGGGTTTTTTGAAACCAAATATTTCAACAATGGTGGGATCATTATATAAAGAGGGTGATCCAAGAAGAGACTCTGGATTTACTATATTTTATATGGGCATAAATATTGGTGCTTTTAGTGCCTCACTTTTGTGCGGATGGCTTGGGCAAACATTTGGATGGTCATATGGATTTGGGGCAGCAGGAATTGGAATGCTCTTGGGATTATTAATATTTTTATGGGGTCAAAAATATCTAGAAGGATTAGCTGAGCCGCCATCAGAAAAATATTCACAAATTACATATGGGTTTTCATACGAGAAATGGGCATATATTTCTGGACTAGCTATGGCACTTGTTTCATGGTTCCTTGTTCAAAATCAACAAGTAGTCCAGAATCTTTTAAGTGGATTTGGTGCAATTTTTATCGCAGCATGGTTACTATATGCATTATTTAAATGCCCACCGCAAGAAAGAGATCGTCTCATAGCTGTCGGTGTATTGATATTATTTTCATTGATTTTTTGGGCTCTTTTTGAACAAGCTGGATCATCTTTAAATATTCTTACTGATAGGGGCGTCGATAGGACCGTCTTCGGTTACGAAGTACCAGCATCAATGTTTCAATCCTTAAATGCAGGTTTTATTTTTACTATCGCACCTCTTTTTGCAATGTTATGGATATCTTTATCAAAAAGGGGTATGGAGCCATCTACTCCAATAAAGTTTGCAATGGGATTAATATTTGTTGGACTAGGTTTCTTAGTCCTAGTTTTTGGAATGCAATCATCATCAGGCATCCAAACTGGTTTGATTTGGATTGTCCTTATATATTTGTTACATACCATTGGTGAGTTGTGTCTTTCACCTGTAGGCCTCTCTTCGGTCACAAAATTATCTCCTCAGAGAATTGTGGGTTTTATGATGGGAATGTGGTTTTTTGCTTCTGCCGCTGGAAATTTTGTAGCTGGTAAAATTGCTCAAGCCACTTCAAGTGGTGAAGCTGGACTGGTAGGTGAAACATTTTCTATTTCACAAAAAGTAGCGTTTATAGATGTTTATACTAGCGTGGGACTAATATCTATAGGATGCGGACTATTTTTAATGATAATTACACCAATTTTAAAAAAACTAATGCATGGCGCCAGTTAAAGGAAGAAAAGATCCAGTAAAAAAAAATATGGATAAATTCCATAAGCCTAAAACTCACAGAGATAAAACAAAATATACTAGAAAGAAAAAAACTAAAGTTGTTGATTAAGCTTAAATAAAACTTTTGTATAAATATCCTTAAGTGTCCAAAGTTCGCTAATCTTTATATTTTCATCAATTTGATGAATTGATTCGTTTATTGGCCCTAACTCAATAATTTCAGTCTTCATCTTTGCAATAAATCTACCATCAGACGTGCCGCCTTTAGCATTTAGATCTGGCTTGTAACCATTTACTTCTTCACATGCACTTACAATTATTTCTTTAAGAAATTTATTTTCAGTCAGATAAGGATTGCCATTTAAACTCCATTTAAGGTCATATTTTAAATTGAGATTTTTGATAATATTTTCAAATTCAGATTTGAGGCTTTCTTCTGTTGATTCAGTTGAATACCTAAAATTAAAATAGAGATCTAATTCTCCTGGAACAACGTTGTGTGCTCCAGTACCAGAGTGAATATTTGATATTTGAAAACTTGTTGGATCAAATATAGCATTCCCATTGTCCCATTTTTTATTTTTGAGATCTGTAATTAAATCACTAGATAAAAAGATTGGATTCTCAACATTTTCAGGGTATGCAACATGTCCTTGTTTGCCAAATATTTGTAAATGACCACCTAGAGAACCTCTTCTGCCTATTCTTGCGCTATCAGCAACTTTTTTATTAGAAGTTGGTTCACCCACCAAACAATAGTCAATAAGCTCGTCATTATCCATCATTTTTTCAACAATCTTATCTATGAAACCGTCATGCGAACTTCCTTCTTCATTAGATGTAAGCAAGATGCCTAATCTAAAATTTAATTCTTGGGATTGAGCTAAAAACTCTTTTACTGATTCTACAAAAGCTGCAATAGATGCCTTCATATCTGCAGTTCCTCGTCCATACATAATGTCACCATCAATTTGAGCTGAGAAGGGTGGATATTTCCAATTCTCTACTGGACCAGTTGGAACAACGTCAGTGTGACCTAAAAAACAAAACAATTTTCCTTCAGTTCCAATAGTGGCATATAGGTTTTCAACATTTAAATAATTAATTCTTTCACAATTAAAATTGAGATCTCTTAACTCATTCTCAATAATATCGAAGCACCCCATATCCTTCGGAGATATGGATTCAATTTTCACAAGATTTTTTAACAACTCAATCATTTATATGAAGATCCTTATTTAGTTTTGAAACTTTGGTATTCACTTTAGCAATAACTTGACCGTTTGTTGAATCTCTATAAAAAAGCAGATCTGAACTCCCAGAAAGCTCAGAGGCTTTAACCACCTTCGATGAAGTTTTATTTAACATAAGAACTTTTGTTCCAGCTGTAAGATAAAGGCCTGCCTCAAGAGTACAATTATCTCCTATTGGAATTCCTAAACCCGAATTAGCGCCTAGTAAACAATTTTTTCCCACTGAAATTTTAACTTCGTTCCCTCCAGAAAGAGTTCCCATAGTACTGGCTCCACCTCCTAAATCAGAATTATCTCCTATAACAACACCCGCTGAAATTCTTCCCTCTATCATTGCTTTTCCTAAAGTTCCAGCATTAAAATTAACAAAACCTTCATGCATTATTGTGGTTCCTTCACTTAAATAAGCTCCAAGTCTAACTCTTGATGTATCTGCAATACGAACATTTTTGGGAATGATGTAGTCTGTTAAGCAAGGAAATTTATCTAATGAACGCACATATAGATCATTTTTTAAATTTTTTGACTCATTCATTCTTTTATCAATATCTTCAATTGCAACAGGACCTATGTTTGTCCAAGCAACATTTGGTAGGA
Organism: Gammaproteobacteria bacterium; assembly: GCA_002721465.1. Taxonomy (GTDB): domain Bacteria; phylum Pseudomonadota; class Gammaproteobacteria; order Magnimaribacterales; family D2472; genus SAR86A. The sequence continues at coordinate 41,443 of PBKO01000009.1, forward strand.
TATTAAATATTCCATCAAGATTGATAGAATTTGGTAAAACGAATTTATATGAGATTAGGTGTAATTTTAAATAAGCTCCTTCAATATCTTTAACAGGCTCATTTAAATTAGATTCATCCCAGCTTACTTCAATAAGTTTCTTTTTTTGATCGTCAACTTTGATAGATTCTTCACCAACCTTTTTATTGTCAAAGTTTATGTATAAGAAATATACATCTAGGATATTTCCAGAAGTAGATAGGTTAGCAATCCCTTTTGCCTCAATTTTCATGACGTCATTATATTTAAATTAGTATTTTTTTAAACAACTTCATGCAAAGCATTTATTATTTTTTTGATCTTATTTTTCTTAATTACAGATTTATCAAGATTAGAGATTTCAAAAGTATCCTCAACTCTTTCACCTAAAGTATTAATTCTTGCTGAAAAAATAGATATTTTATTTTCAAAAAAAATACTTGCAATTTTTGATAGTAAGCCTGACTTATTAGAGGTTTCAATGGTAATTATATTTTTGTTCTTGTCTTGAATTATTGAATCAGATATTTTGACAACCTTTTCAAATTTTGATTTTTTTTCAATTTTTCTACGAGTTCTTAATTGATTATGTTTTTTTTCTAAATTCTTTCTAATCCTCTCAGCAAGATCATTCAACTCAAACTTTGTAAATTCTCTGCTATGGTGAATATTTTTTGTAATGAAAGTATTTGCTGCAAAAGATTCATCATTTGAAGTAAATATATTTGCATCAATTACATCAAGACCAGATTCCTCAAGAGCTTTTGTTAATCTATAAAAAAGGCCATCAGTATTTTGCGCTTTTATAAATATCTCAACTAAATTTTGAAATATTTTTCTACATTCAATTATTAAATCTTGGTCTGGATATGAGGTATATAATTTAACTTGCCATTGAAGAGAGTCTGTAGAGTTTTTATTAAAATAACTATTGTCAAATAAAGATAAGTAATGCTTTATCATTTTTCTTTTGCTTTCATCCGACTGTTTAATAATGTACTTTTTCCTTTCTATTGTGATTTCATCTGATGTTTGAATTGGCTCCTTATTAATTTTTAATCTTGTTTTAGAATAAAGTTCCCTTAAAAGTTGATGCTTCCAACCATTCCATAAGGATGGATTTGTAGCTCTAATATCGTTAATTGTTAAAAGATAGAGGTAATCTAGTCTTTCTGAATGCATTACTGTTTCAGCAAAATCTTTTATGGTGTCATGTTCAGAGATATCTTTTTTTTGAGAAACTGATGACATTTCAAGGTGCTTTTCAACAAGCCAAGATGTCAAATTTGAGTCAACTTTTGATAATCCAAGTCTTCTAGAAAATGTATAACATGCCTTACTTCCAATTTTTGAATGATCACCACCCTTACCCTTACCAAGATCATGAAATAATCCAGCGATAAAAAGTAGTTCTATTTTTGGCAACTTATTAATTAATTCATGTTCAAGTTCAAAGCCTTTCTGATTAAATATCTTCATTTGCCTCATATTCCTTACAACCTTAAAAGTATGCTCATCAACGGTATAAATATGGAATAGATCAAATTGCATTTGACCAACGACACTTGAAAATTCTGGAATATATCTTTGTAGTAATCCTAAATCTCTCATTGCTTTTAAAATTGAGGATAAGTTGTATTTGGATTTTAAAATGTTTAAGAATTGTTCTGCAAAATGAGCATTCTTTCTAAAATCATTGTCAATTAAAGAATTATTTTTCTTTAGCATTATTGAAGTTTGCACATCTACAGCATTGATTTTTTTATTGTTCCCTATCTCAAGAAAAACTTTAAAAATCAATTCTTTATTTTCTTCTAGACTCACATTTGTAAACCCAACCTTGCTACCATTTCTATATAAACCCTTTTTGTTCTTGAAAGAATATTTTTTCTCTTCAAAAAACTGATAAACCAAAGTATTAAAATGAGATATGTAATGCGCATGCTCGTAATATTTAGCCATCATTCTTTCAACTAAAGCCTTGTTAGATAGATTTAATTTTCCAGAAGCAGTTCTTTTTGCAATTTCAATTTGAGTTTCAAAATCTAACTTATTATTTTTTGTAAAAAGATTTGTAATAAATCTCAAAACTTTAATAAAGTTGTATGCATTTCTTGCAATTAAAAATTCATCCTTAAAAAAACTAAAATTTAAGATATCATCGAAAGTTTTTAGACTGTAGCAGTGTTGAAGAATCCATAATGCAGAGTGAAAATCTCTTAATGATCCTGGTGATTCTTTCAAATCAGGCTCTAAATTTGATGAAGATAAAAAGAACTCTCTATGACGGTTGTTTTGTTCTAAAAACTTCGCTTTATGAAATTTAGCTGATGTCCAAAGACTTGATAACGTTTTGGAGACTAAATTATCAAGATTTCTGTCTGACAAAATTGGCTTTCTAGTTAAATAAGATGTGAATTCACTTAAGTCACTTTTAGTTATTTTCTTAATATCTTTTATTGATCTTACCGAGTGACCAACCTTATATCCCTCATCCCACAAAGAAGATATAAATATTTCTAAATTACTATAATTTTTGGGACGATTTGTTTCAATAATTGAAATATCAACATCTGAGGAGGGAAATATTTCACCTCTACCAAAACCACCAATGCTGTAAATTGCATAATTATGATCAAGATTTAGTTTTGTAAATTTTCTCTTGATATCCTCTTCAATATAATCCGAATTGTTCTTTAAATAATAGTCTATTTTTGAGGGATTTAAATATATTTGTTTGAAATCAGATAAAAACTTTTCATTAAAATTTTCTGAATTAGTTTTCATTCAAATCAAACTCATCATTCCTTTTCGTAAGAATCTCTGCTCCATTTTTACGTACAGCTATTGTATGTTCCCACTGTGCTGAGTTTCTTCCATCTTTTGTTTCGACAGTCCATCCATCTCTTAACGTTTTAGAATACTTAACACCTTGATTAATCATTGGTTCAATTGTGAAACACATTCCTTCTTGAATTTTAATACCTGTACCTTTTTTTCCAAAATGAAGTATCTGAGGTTCCTCATGATATACAGTTCCAATACCATGACCACAATAATCTTCAACAACACTGTAGTAGTTTTCCTCGGCATGTTTTTGGATTGCATGTCCTATATCACCAAAAAATGCACCAGGTATAACTGCATCTATTCCTTTGTAAAGACACTCCTGAGTGACTTTGACAAGTCTTTTATTATGAGGAGCACATTCTCCAACTAGAAACATCTTTGATGTATCGCCATGCCAACCATCTTTAATAACTGTTACGTCAATATTTAAAATGTCACCATTTTTTAAGATCTTATTATTATCTGGAATTCCATGACAAATAACCTGATTTACACTTGAACAGATCGTCTTCTCATAACCTTTATATCCTACATTTGCAGGTATTGCATTTTGAACATTAACTATATATTCATAACAGATTTTGTCTAATTCGCCAGTTGAAATCCCAGGGATTACATACGGAGTTATCATCTCAAGAACGTCAGCTGCTAATCTACCAGCGACCCTCATTTTATTTATTTCATTTTCAGATTTAATAGATATTTTCATTTTTTTTTAGTTTTTATATAGACATAAGACAACTTAGTCTATAAAGTACAATTTTAATGTCAGCATGTAATTTTAGCTCATTAAATAACAAAAATTCTTTCATAAGTTTACCCAAAATTTTCTTAAAAACTTCTATGTTGTTGGAGATAAATTAGTGTCTTTTCCAGCAATTTTAGCTTTTGAAGATGGTAGTGTATTCCAGGGTGAGGGCTTTGGTAAAGAAAAATACGATATTGGAGAAATCGTATTTAATACTTCAATGTCAGGTTATCAAGAAATAATTACCGATCCATCCTACAAAAAACAAATCATAACTTTTACTCATCCGCATATTGGAAATACAGGTATAAACAATGATGATAATGAATCTAAGAAAATTCATGCCTCAGGAATAGTTGTAAGAAATTATTGTGAAAAACCAAGCAATTGGAGATCTTCAATGACATTGAATGACTTTTTAATTAACAATGATGTAATTGGAATTTCAAAGCTTGATACTAGAAGTATTACTCAATTGCTAAGAGAGAAAGGATCACTTAATTGTTGTATTGCTGCATTATCAAAGATTACAAGAGATGAAGCAATTCAACATGCAAAAGAGTTTATGGGACTTAAAGGTATGGACTTAGCAAAAGTTGTAACAACTCAAAATGAATATCACTGGAATGAGGGAACATGGCCGGAATTTAAAAGAAATGAGAAATCAAATTCTGTAATCGCATATGATTTTGGTATCAAAAAAAATATATTAAGACTTCTATCAGAGCAAGTTGGAGATGTAAAAGTTGTTAATGCTGAAACGCCATTCGAAGAAATAATAAAACTATCCCCAAAAGGTATTTTTTTATCTAATGGACCAGGTGATCCTGAACCATGCGATTATGCAATAAAAAATATTAAAAAATTTCTTAAAAAAAAGATTCCAGTTTTTGGAATTTGCTTAGGTCATCAACTTTTAGCACTAGCTGGAGGTGCAAAAACATATAAGATGAAATTTGGCCATCATGGAGCAAATCATCCAGTACAAGATATTTCCACTAATGAAGTATTTATAACAAGTCAAAATCATGGTTTTGCAGTAGATATAGATTCTCTGCCAAAAAATATCAAAGTTACACATTTATCATTATTTGACAACTCTCTCCAAGGTATAGAATTTAATGATGCACCTGCTTTTAGTTTTCAAGGTCATCCAGAAGCTAGTCCCGGACCTCAAGAGATAAAAATATTGTTTAAAAAGTTTAAAAAAATGGTAACAGAACATGCCCCGTCGTAAAGATATTTCTTCAATCTTAATTATTGGAGCAGGGCCGATCATTATTGGTCAAGCATGTGAGTTCGATTATTCTGGTGCTCAAGCCTGCAAAGCTTTAAAAGAGGAAGGATTTAGAGTTATTCTAGTAAATTCTAATCCCGCTACGATTATGACTGATCCTTTATTGGCTGATGCAACTTACATTGAACCTATTCATTGGAAATCAGTTGAAAAAATCATTGAAAAGGAAAAACCTGATGCAATTCTTCCTACAATGGGAGGACAAACAGCTTTAAATACAGCACTTACATTAGATAAGAAAGGAGTTTTAAAAAAGCACAATACAATCTTAATTGGCGCAAATAGAGAAGCAATTGATAAAGCAGAAGATAGACAGCTTTTTGATGAGACCATGCAAGGAATTAATCTAGCGACGCCTGCCTCAGGAATAGCTCACTCAATGGAGGATGCACTTAAAGTGCAAAAAGAAATTGGGTTTCCTTGCATTATAAGACCATCTTTTACAATGGGAGGAACAGGTGGTGGAATTGCATACAACATTTCTGAATTTAAGAATATATGTGAAAAAGGTCTTGAGTTATCTCCTACTAATGAATTGTTGATTGATGAATCATTAATTGGGTGGAAGGAATTTGAAATGGAGGTTGTGAGAGATTGCGAGGATAATTGTATAATCGTCTGTTCTATTGAAAATTTTGATCCTATGGGTATTCATACTGGGGATTCGATAACAATTGCGCCTGCACAAACACTCACTGATAAAGAATTTCAAATTATGCGAAATGCATCTTTTAAAATTTTAAGAGAAATTGGTGTTGACACTGGAGGTTCGAATGTTCAATTTGCTGTGAATCCCGAAAATGGAAAAATGGTTGTAATTGAAATGAATCCTAGAGTAAGCAGGTCGTCTGCATTAGCATCGAAAGCAACCGGATTCCCAATTGCAAAAGTAGCAGCACTTCTATCGGTTGGATTCACCCTTGATGAACTTAAAAATGACATTACTGGAGGACTGACACCCGCATCATTTGAACCTTCGATTGATTATATAGTTACAAAAATTCCAAAGTTTGCATTTGAAAAGTTCCCACAAGCCAGCCCAAAATTAACAACACAAATGAAATCAGTTGGTGAGGTAATGTCGATAGGGTCAAATTTTCAAGAATCACTTCAAAAAGCATTATGCAGCATGGAAGAGGGATTGAATGGTTTAAACAGCACCAATGAGAGAGTTGACTCAATTCCTGATGAAGAAATTTTAAATGAATTAACTATACCTGGACCAAAAAGACTTTTTTATGTTGCTGATGCAATCAGAAAAAAATGGTCACTTGAAAAAATACATAAACTAACAATGATTGATTATTGGTTTTTAGATCAAATTGCTGAGCTTTTAGAAATGGAAAAAAAATTACTTGATTCTAATTTAGATAATTTAGATAAAGAAAGTTTTTTACTATTAAAAGAGAAAGGGTTCTCTGATTGTCGAATTGCCTATCTCACAAATCATAATGAAGACATTGTAAGAAATACAAGAAAAAAATTAGGAGTTACTCCTATTTTTAGAAGAGTCGACACATGTGCAGCAGAATTTTCTACATCAACATGTTATATGTATTCATCCTATGGAAACCAATGTGAAAGCAACCCATCATCTAAAGACAAAATTCTTGTATTGGGTAGTGGCCCCAACAGAATTGGCCAAGGAATTGAGTTTGATTACTGTTGTGTACATGCATCTTTAGCAATGCAAGAAGAGGGATATGAATCAATAATGGTAAATTGTAATCCAGAAACTGTTTCAACAGATTATGATGTTTCAAATAGACTTTATTTCGAACCAATAACCACAGAAAAAATTCTTGATATTATAGATATTGAAAAACCCAACGGGGTCATAATTCAATTTGGAGGACAAACTCCACTCAAGTTAGCAGATGTATTGTCTCAAAAAAATGTAAATATTTTGGGAACTAATGTTGATGCAATAGACAGATCTGAAGATCGTGAAAGATTTCAGGAACTTGTAAACAAACTAAATTTAAAACAACCATCAAATGCAACAGCAAGGAATATGGATGAGGCGCTAAAAAAAGCAAAAGATATTGGATTTCCAATTGTAGTGAGGCCTTCATATGTACTTGGTGGAAGGGCTATGCAATTGGTAAACAATTTAAAAGAGCTTGAAAAATATCTAAATGAGGCTGTAGAAGTTTCTAACAGCAAACCTATATTACTTGATAGCTATTTAACAGATGCAATTGAAGTAGACGTAGACGTAGTTTCAGATGGAAAAAATATTGAAATAGGTGGAATACTTCAACATATTGAACAAGCCGGTATACACTCTGGTGACTCAGCATGCTCATTGCCTCCATATAGCTTGTCAGAGAAAATACAGGAAAAAATGTCCACTCAAGCAAAGAATATAGCTAAGGAACTTTGCATTATTGGACTTATGAATATTCAATTTGCCATTAAAAATGAAGAAGTTTATATAATTGAAGTTAATCCTAGAGCATCTAGAACTGTTCCATTTATATCAAAAGCGATAGGTAACTCCCTAGCTAAAGTAGCATCAAAGTGTATGATTGGTAAAAGTTTAAAGGATCAAAATTTTTCTTCTAAACTTCCTGAGAATTTATCATTTGTAAAAGAGGCTGTGATGCCATTTGATAAATTTCCTCATGTTGATCCAATTCTTGGACCAGAAATGAAATCAACTGGAGAAGTTATGGGTATTGGTCCAAACTTTGGAGAGGCATATTCTAAAGCTCAAAAAGCTGCTAACAAAAGTCTTAGAAGATCTGGAGTAATTTTTATTAGCGTTAAAGACACAGATAAAAAATATCTTGATGAATTAATACCAATAATTAGTAATTATGGTTTTAGTATCGTTGCTACAACATCCACAGCAAAATATATCGAAAAGCTTGGCTTTGATGTTAAAAGAATAAACAAGGTTATGGAAGGTAGGCCTCATGTTGTAGATAGTTTACTTAATAATGAAATTGATATTGTTATAAATACAACTGAAGGTTCACAATCAATTAAAGATTCAGCATCAATAAGACAGAGCGCCCTCAGAAATAAAATCTTTTGCACTACAACAATGTTTGGAGCATTTGCTGCAATGGAAGCTCTTCAGGGAAGTGAGGAGGATTGGACTTACTCGTCACTCCAAGAAATAAATAATTAATATTTCTAAATTGTTATAATACATCAATGAGCAGAGTACCACTTACCAAAGAGGGTGAATTATTACTTAAAGAAAGACTTTCAAACCTTAAGTTTGTTGAGAGACCTCAAATCTCTCAGGCAATTGCTGAGGCAAGAGCTCATGGAGACCTAAAAGAAAATGCTGAATATCATGCTGCAAAAGAACTCCAAGGTCTTTCTGAGGCTAAAATAAGTGAAATCGAAAATGCTCTTGCAAATGCTCAAATAATTGACGTCAGAGATATACCAGAAACAGGCAGAGTAGTGTTTGGATCAACTGTGAAAGTTTATGATATTAACAATGATAAAGAAATTATTTATAAGATTGTTGGTAATCTAGAATCTGATCCTGAAAACGGGGCAATTTCAATCGAAACACCTATTGCAAAGGGGCTTGTAGGAAAATATGTAGATGACGAGATAAATATTAAAACTCCATCTGGCCAAATTGATTATGAAATTCTAGAAGTAAAACATAAATAAAATGCATCTGGATAGCTGGGCGAAAAAGGCAAAGAGTAATGGTTACCGTTCAAGAGCTGTTTTTAAGCTAAAAGAAATTTTAGGAAAGATAAAATTTAAAAATACAGATGGAAAAGTTTTAGATATCGGCTCTTCACCGGGCGGGTGGTCACAGTATATTATTAAGAACTTTCCTAAAAAAGAAGTCTATGCAATTGATGTATTGGATATGAAATCTATAGATGGAGTATGTTTTGTAAAAGAAGATATTCATAATATTGATGAAATTGAACTTATACATAAAAATAAAGGTAGTTTTGAGCTTGTAATTTCTGACATCGCCCCAAACCTTACTGGTATAAACGCAGTTGATATTGAAAATGTTTATGAATTAAATATATTAACAATATCCATAGCCAACAGATACTTACAAAATTCTAATGGCTTTTTTATTATGAAAACATTTCAAAACAGTATGTTAAAAATTTTAAGAAAAAATATGGCAATATATTTTGATATGGTTCAAACTTATAAGCCTGCTGCGTCAAAAAAGCAATCAGGTGAAATATACTTGTATGGAGTTAAATAGTTATGAATAGTTTTATGAGAAATATATTAGTTTGGGTAGTTATAGGCTCTCTAATGATTTATGTGTTTAATAACATTGAAAATAGCACTGCAAGAGAACAAATAAGTTACAGTCAATTTAGACAAGATATACTTTCTGATAGAGTTGCTAAGGTTGTTTATAAAGGCGATCAAATGACAATCATTGGTGATAGACTTGATGGTTCTAAGTTCGAAACTACACATCCTATATTTAAAAAAGATGAAATGGTCGATAATGCAATTGAAGAAAACGGCATCATTGCTGTTTATGAAAAAATTGAACAACCATCATTATTTTCACAATTATTAGTTGGTGCTTTCCCAATAATATTACTCTTGGCAATTTTCTTCTTCTTTATGAGACAAATGCAAGGTGGGATTTCTGGAAAAGGTGGTCCTATGTCTTTTGGAAGAAGTAAAGCTAAACTAATGGAAGGTGGAAAAGTTAAGACAACATTTAAAGATGTAGCTGGATGCGAAGAAGCAAAGCAAGATGTTCAAGAGCTTGTAGATTTCTTAAAGGATCCAACAAAATTTCAAAAACTAGGTGGAAAAATTCCTAGAGGCGTTCTTATGGTTGGTCCTCCTGGTACAGGTAAAACTTTAATTGCTCGCGCCGTCGCTGGTGAAGCAAAGGTTCCTTTTTTTACTATCTCTGGATCAGATTTTGTTGAAATGTTTGTCGGTGTAGGCGCGTCACGCGTCAGAGACATGTTTGAACAGGCAAAAAAACAATCTCCATGTATTGTCTTTATTGATGAGATAGATGCAGTTGGCAGACACAGAGGTGCAGGTCTTGGCGGAGGACACGATGAAAGAGAGCAGACATTAAATCAACTTTTAGTCGAAATGGATGGTTTCGAAGGTAATGATGGAGTTATTGTTATTGCAGCAACCAACAGACCAGATGTACTTGATCCAGCATTATTAAGACCAGGTAGATTTGATAGGCAAGTTGTTGTCGACCTTCCTGATATAAGAGGGAGAGAAGCTATTCTTAAAGTACATATGAGAAAAGTTCCTCTTGACGCAGACGTTGATCCTCTTGTTATTGCTAGAGGTACGCCAGGCTTCTCAGGAGCAGATCTTGCAAACTTAATAAATGAGGCAGCTCTGTTTGCAGCAAGATATTCTGATAAAAAAATTGATCAATCACATCTTGATTTAGCTAAAGATAAAATAATGATGGGTGCTGAAAGAAAATCTATGATTCTAAGCGAAGAGCAAAAAAGAATTACGGCCTATCATGAGGCTGGCCATGCCATTGTTGGAAGGCTATCACCTAAACATGATCCTGTTTATAAAGTTACAATAATACCAAGAGGAAGGGCCCTTGGTGTAACAATGTTCTTACCTGAAGAAGATACATACATGCAAAGCAAAGAATATCTTCTAGGAAGAATTGCAGCTTTATTTGGCGGCAGAATTGCTGAAAGCATTATTAACGGTGATAAAGGCATAACAACTGGTGCTTCAAATGATATTGAAGTAGCTACAAATATTGCAACAAACATGGTTACCAAATGGGGATTATCTACAACAATTGGTCCCTTAAAATATGGTGAAGATGAAGGAAGTCCATTTTTAGGGAGAAGTGCAGCTGCTCCTTCTCAAAATATGAGCGAGGCGACTGCTAAACTAATTGATAAAGAGGTTAAATCAATTATTGAAAGTTGTTATTCTAAAGCAGAAACAATTCTTAAAGAGAATCTTGATAAGCTTAATGTAATGGCAGATGCCCTTCTTAAATATGAAACTATAGGTGTTGATCAGATAGATGATATTATGGCTGGTGCAACACCTAGAGAGCCTAAAGGGTGGACTGATGATGATTCATCTAAAGGAAAGTCTTCTAAAAAAACTTCAATAAAAGGTGCCGCAGAAGAGTTATAATACTCTTTCATGAATTTAAAATTTGGTACTGACGGAATCAGAGGTCCCGTCGAAAGTTTAATAACACCTGAAGCTTGTCTAAAAATTGGTCATGCTACTGGCTTAGTTATGAAAGAGCTAGGTTGGAAAACCGTTGTTATAGGTAAAGATACAAGAATATCTGGTTATATGTTAGAAGCTGCACTTCAAGCTGGCTTCATTGCCTCTGGTGTAAATGTTCAACTTCTTGGACCCTTACCAACACCTGGCGTGGCTTATCTCACAAAGACTTTAAGAAACAAATTTGGTGTTGTAATTAGTGCATCTCATAATGATTTTTTAGATAATGGAATTAAAATTTTCAATGAAGATGGAGAAAAAATCTCTAGAGACATAGAGCGAAGAATTGAAAAGTATTTATCATCAAATCTGTCGTCTGTTGAGACCTCTCAAATAGGTAAAGCATATAGGTTTGACGAATCAGGCCCGAGATACATTGAATTTTGTAAGTCTACAGTTCCATCAGGTATATCATTTTCTTCATTAAGAATAGTCATAGATTGTGCTAACGGGGCTTGTTATAAGGTCAGCCCTGAAATTTTTGAAGAACTAGGTGCCGAGGTAATAATTATTGGCAATGAACCCGATGGATATAATATAAATAAAAATTGTGGTTCAACAAACCCAGAAGTGGTCAAGAAAGCGGTTATAGATAACAGAGCAGATTATGGAATTTCTCTGGATGGTGATGGTGATAGAGTCATTCTGGTTGATGAGAAAGGAAATATTCTTGATGGTGATGATCTTCTTTACATATTGGCGTTTGCGAATCCAAATAGAACTGGTCCCTGGTCAGGTGTTATTGGAACAAAAATGAGTAATTTAGGGCTTGAGAATGGAATTAAAAAGCTTGGATATAAATTTTTACGAGCTGATGTTGGAGATAAACATGTAAGTGAAATGCTCACAAAAAAGGGTTGGATGCTTGGAGGAGAGACCTCAGGACATATTATTTGTAAAGATTTGGTAAGTACAGGTGATGGAACGATTGCAGCCTTGAAGGTTATTTCGTCTCTTATACTACTTGAGAAGACTCCAAGTGAAGTATTAGTAAATTTTATGAAGATACCTCAAGTCAACAAAGCAGTTCAAGTTGCTAACAAAGATATACTAAATGATAAAGATATAAGATCTATTATTAAAGAGATTGAATCTGATATCACAGTAGGAAGAATTTTAGTAAGGCCATCAGGAACAGAATCAAAAATAAGAATAATGATTGAGGCATCAGAGTGCAAAGTGGCGGAAAAATTTGCGTCTGATATTGAAGAGTTAATAAAGTCTAAGGCATAGATGATAATTGCTAATTGGAAATGTAACGGCAGCAAACAAATGATCTCAACCTGGTTTGCAGAATTTACAGAAAAGTATGCTTCTAAAGAAGGTTCTTATATAGGTATTGCACCACCAATGATATATTTAGAATATGTAAAAAGAATCATTGCTGAAAATTCATTGGAAATAAAGTTGGGAACTCAAGATTTAGATGCATCAAATGGTGCTAGAACAGGGGCAATTTCGGCTGAGATGATTTTAGATTGTGAATGCAATTTTTCTATCGTTGGACACTCTGAGAGAAGACAATATTTTGATGAAAAAAATTCTACTATAAAAGAAAAAATTCATAAATTGATTGATGTAGCTACTCCTATTTTGTGTGTCGGTGAAACCTCCGAAGAAAATAAAAATAATTTAACTGAGGAAGTAATATCTAAACAATTGGAAGTTCTTGAGGGCTTAAATTTTCAAAACAAAATTGTTATTGCATATGAACCTGTTTGGGCAATAGGAACAGGAATGACACCTTCAAAAGAAGAAATAAATGAAATTCATAAATTTATTAAAGATGTTGTACAATCCTCATCAATAAACTCTTTGAGACCCCGTGTTTTGTATGGTGGAAGTGTGAATGAAGAAAATTGTGAAAATTTTTTTAAAAGTGAATTTGTTGATGGTGCACTAATTGGTGGAGCTTCTTTAGATGGATCAAGTTTTGCAAAAATTGTTACGAGTTTTAATGGAAGTTATAAATGATTATATTTATTAAAGTAATTTGTATAGTTCTGGCCATAGTCATTATTGGACTAGTTTTACTCCAACAAGGAAAAGGTTCAGATCTTGGGTCTGCATTTGGAGGAGGATCCTCAAACTCTATGTTTGGAGCTCTTGGCCCATCTGATTTTTTAGGGAAATTTACATATATCCTTGTTGCTGTTTGGCTTATATTGTCTTTGCTTTTGGCATATTTATATAAAACTGAAAATTCAGAAGTGATTTTCGATACCCCATTAATTGAAGAGGCCATTGAAGAAAGTTTTTCGGACGAAATACCATTAGATTAAGGACAACATTGGTGCCGAAAGCGGGACTTGAACCCGCACGAGCTTTCGCCCACTAGCCCCTCAAGCTAGCGTGTCTACCAATTCCACCACTTCGGCAAATTGCGTGATTATAACAATTTTGCTCATAACAAACACAAAATAAACTTGACCAATCATTCTTACTTTCATAAACTTCATGTTCGCTGCGTTGCGGGGTGGAGCAGTCTGGTAGCTCGTCGGGCTCATAACCCGAAGGTCGTTGGTTCAAATCCAGCCC
>PBKO01000010.1 GCA_002721465.1 Gammaproteobacteria bacterium
AGTTTAGAGAAAAATTAATCAGCGAGGAAGACTCTAGTATTGCTGTAATCCAATATGAAGAAATAAAATCTCAAGCGATTAAACATTTTCAACAACTTTCCTATCTAGTACCAAATTTGAATTATGCTGCTTCAGATTCTCGGGCAAGATATTTTCAAATTCGAGGCATTGGCGAAAGGTCAGGTTATCAAGGTACTCCAAATTCTTCTGTTGGTTTTCTAATAGATGATATTGATTATTCTGGACAAGGTGGAATTGCAACTCTGTTTGATGTTGATCAAGTTGAAGTTTATAGAGGACCACAAGGATCAAGATCAGGTGCTAGTGCTCTCGCAGGATTAATTTATATTAAAACTAAAGACCCAACTGATGAATTTGAAGGGACCTCTGAAGTGACAGTTGGAGATTATGGAACACAAAATATTGGTATAGCATTTGGGGGGCCAATGCAGAATAAAAATATGAAATATCGCTTAGTTGTTAGAACCGATTATGCAGATGGCTTTAGAAAAAATATTTATTTAAATAAGTCAGACACTTCAAAAAAAGATGAGCTAACTCTCCGATATAAATTAAATTGGGAAGTTAATGAAAGTACAAATATAAATTTTTTAGTTTCAAAAATTGATATGGATGATCCAGCCGATATTTGGACTATAGATGGAAGCTTAAATACACGATCAGATCGTCCAGGAATGGATTCACAAGTTACAGATTCACTTGGATTAAAAATAACAAAACACTATGGTAATTTTGATCTTCAAAGTTTTACAAGTGCTACAAAAACAGATGTTGTTTTTAGTTATGATGCTGACTGGGGTAATTCTGAGTCACATTTTCCCTATATTTATGATTATTTTTCAGAAACTTTAAGAAAAAGAGATACTTTTAGTCAAGAAATCCGTCTTTTATCAAAAAATTCTGAATTTTCAGAGAAAAATCCATTTGAATGGGTGTTTGGTTTTGAATTTAGTGATCTTGAGGAAAAAAATGTTACAAAAGATGATGGTATATACGGTGATCCTGATGACCCTTACAGTCCTTACGCAAGTGAATCGTTAGTTTCACGAGACTATGAAGCGAATAACTTATCTATATTTGGAAATATTGATTATTTTTTAACTGAAAACTATAAACTCGCTTTTGGATTGAGATGGGAAAAATGGGATTCTAAGTACAAAGATTCTAATAATGAATCTTTTGATCCATCAAACAATATGAATGGAGGAAAGATATCATTGATTAAAAATAATGAAGATAGATCAAATATTTATTTTTCAATTGCAAGAGGATATAAACAGGGTGGGTTCAATCTAGGTCTTGATGCTACTGACAACTCTGCTGAAGAATCCTTGATATATGATCCAGAATTTTTAACTAATTATGAAATTGGTTTTAGTTCTAAGCCTGATACAAATTTTAATTACTCTACTTCAATTTTCTTTTCGAAAAGAAATGATCAACAAGTTTTAATCTCCAAACAGGTTGATCCATCTGATCCTAATACTTTCTCATTCTTAACTCAAAATGCCGCTGAAGGTGAAAACTATGGATTAGAAATAAGTTCAAATTATTCAGCTACTGATAACTTATATATTTTTGCTAATCTAGGTATTCTAAAAACAAAAATTATCAATTGGGAGTCTAGAGCTGATTTAGAAAACAGAGCTCAAGCTCATGCACCTCAACAAACATATTCTATCGGTGCAAATCTAGATTTAAAAAATAACCTATATTTAAAAATAGATATTAATGGAAAAAGTAGCTTTTATTATGCAGATTCTCACAATAATAAATCAAAAAGTTATCAGCTTGTTAATCTTACTTTTGGCTTTGTCAAAGCAGACTTTTCAGCAAACTTGTGGGTAAGAAATTTATTTGATGAGTATTACTCAACAAGAGGTTTTTTCTTTGGAAATGAGGCCCCAAATTTTGTTGATACATTATATAAAAGACAAGGTGATCCAAGAAATCTCGGATTTTCTGTAAGATATGATTTCTAAAATTATATGGTTAACATAGTTATTGAGAGCATAGCTGTTCTCACAGCTATTTTATATTTAGTTTTAGCAGCAAAAGAAGACGTAAGATGCTGGTATGCGGCATTAATTAGTTCTTGCCTTTATATTTATATTATGTTCCAGGCAGGTCTTTATATGGAATCCTTATTACAAATTTTTTATGTTTTAATGGCGGTTTATGGATGGTTACATTGGAAAAATATTATCAATGGTAAGCGTAATTTAAGAATCAAAAGTTGGAATAATTTAAATCATGTTTATGCAGTTATTTCTGTAATAATTTTAGCAATTTTATCTGGGATTGTTTTAGAGGAATATACTCAAGCTGCCCTACCATTTATTGATGCTTTCACTACTTGGGGCGCAATAGTAACGACATATATGGTTGCAAAAAAAATATTAGAAAATTGGATATACTGGTTTGTAATAGATTCAATCTCAATTTACTTATATACATCAAGAGGATTATATTTAACTGCTTTTTTATTTGTAATCTATTTAGTAATAATAGTTTTTGGTTACAGATCATGGAAAAGAACACTTAACCAAACTGATGGATAACATATTAAAGAATTTAAAAGAGATAAATATTTTTATTGAAGATTTAATTCTATTAAGTGAGGGAGAAACATCAAATACATTTACCGGACGACTTAATAGAAAAAAAATAATACTTAAAGTTTTCAAAAAATTTAATACCAATTTTAAGACCAATAGTTATCTCAACAAAGAAACTCTAACTGAGTTATCAAATAAAAAACTACACCCCAAAGTTCTATATAAAAACAAAACAAAAGGTATTTTAATTTACGAATACCATGAAACATCATTATGTAAAAAAGATAATATGTTTTTTAAAAAATTGGGTAAACGATTAAAAGAAATACATGAATTAAAAAATAAAAAAAACATTCACACATTCAATGAGCAAATAAATGCATATAAAAAAATATTAAATACAAACAAACTCCCTAAGGTCTATACAAAATTAAATGCCTTAATTAAAATGACAAAAACAAATAATCAACAGAACGTCTTTTCACACAATGATTTAAATCCCACAAATATTTTGTTTAATAAAAATATATGTTTTATTGATTATGAGTATGCATCATTAAATAATAAATTCTTTGATATTAGTAAAATTATGCTCTCATTTGATATGAAACCAAATGAACAAAATGTTTTTTTAGAAAGTTACGGAATAAAAAATCATATTGATATAAGAGAAAAGATCTTACTTTGGAAACAAATTAATTTATATATTGATTATATATGGTCGTTAATAATGGAAAACATTCATAGTAAAGAGCAAAATTCTTCAAAAAGTAAGAATATCTTTAATAGAATCAAGCAATTAGAACAACAAATAAAGTTAAAAAAACTATAATTATGGGTACAAAACCGTCAATTTTACTTACAATCTCTTCTCTTTGAGGCAATTTAGGTATTTTAATGGAAAAGATTGTATAAATATCTTCCTTTTTATTTTTTGTACCCATTTCTTGATGTTTTTTCTCTAAAATATCTGTATTTTTATCAAAATCGTTAGATTCTTTATAAATATTTGATTCGTTTATTCTAATATTGTCTATTTCATCAGTAAATTTTGCCTCTAAAGCAAGCTTTTTCGATATATTATCAAGATCTGATAGTATCTTATCTCTTTTGCCAATTGCTATAGACAAATCAGTTGTTTCTAGAGATTTTTTAATAAAATCATAGCCTAGAATAGATGATTGTTCTTTTGAAAGTCTTTTTTGAATAAAATATATATCTTTATTTTTTCCTCTTAATACTAAGTATTTGTCAATTTTTGTACTCATTTTGTACTCATATAGTAAATATTTTTGTTTAAACTAATAATTTTGTACTCATGTTACCACACTTTTTATGTTTGTACGCATTAATTTTGTTAAATTAAATGAAAATCTTAATAAAAATTATCATTTAAGTTTTTTTTAAGTCTTTATTAAGATTTTTCCATTAATTTAAGTATTTTTTATACTTATGTTAAATATGTAATTTATTTGTTGTTTTTAATTTTTTTTGTTTTAACATGAACATTCAAACATTTATTTGGGAGCTTAAATGAAGATTTTATGTATTTTATATGATGATCCTGTTTCAGGGATGCCTGATAGTTATGCTAGAGATGATTTACCTAAACTAGATAAATATCCTGACGGAATGTCTTTACCAAGTCCATCAAACATAGATTTCATACCTGGACAATTATTAGGTTGTGTCTCTGGAGAGTTGGGCTTAAGAAAGTTCTTGGAGGATGCTGGTCATACTTTAGTAGTAACATCTGACAAAGATGGAGATGGTTGTACTGCTGATAAAGAGTTAGTTGATGCTGATATAGTTATATCACAACCTTTTTTTCCATATTACCTTACAAGAGACAAGATGGAATCTGCTCCAAATCTTAAAATGGCGATTACAGCTGGTATTGGTTCAGATCATGTAGATTTACAAGCTGCAATGGACAATAAAGTAGATGTTGTAGAGGTAACGTATTGTAATTCCAGATCAGTTGCTGAGCACATAGTCATGATGATTCTGTCAATGGTTAGAGATTATCATAACCAACATAGAATTGTTTTAGATGGTGGGTGGAATATAGCTGATGCTGTTCAAAGATCCTATGATGTTGAAGGAATGCATGTCGGAACTGTTGCTGCTGGAAGAATTGGTATTGATATGCTCAGAAAAATGAAACCTTTTGATGTTCACTTACATTATTTTGATATTCATAGACTTCCTGAAGAAGTAGAGGCTGATTTGAATCTTACCTATCATGATTCTGTAGAATCTTTAGTTTCAGTCTGTGATGTTGTAAATATTAGTTGTCCACTTCATCCCAAAACTGAACATTTATTTAATGATGAAATGATTGGAAAAATGAAAAGAGGTGCCTATATTGTTAATACTGCCAGAGGAAAAATTTGTGACAAAGACGCGATTGCGAGAGCTTTAGAATCTGGACAGCTCAGCGGTTATGCTGGAGATGTCTGGTTCCCTCAGCCAGCACCTAATGATCATGTTTGGAGATCAATGCCAAACCACGGAATGACTCCTCATACTTCAGGAACATCTCTATCTGCTCAAGCAAGATATGCTGCAGGCGTAAGAGAAATCTTAGAATGTTTCTTTGAATACAAGCCAATAAGAGAGCCATATTTAATTGTTCAAAATGGCGATCTTGCTGGAATGGGAGCACATTCATATACAAAAGGAACAGCTACAGACGGCTCTGAGGAAGCAGCCAAATTTAAAAAATAATTTAAAAGTCTTAAACAGGGTGATTTCTAAAATATTACCCTGATTAGATTTATAATTGATCAATGAAATTATCCTATTGGCAATCAAATCTAATTATTCTAATTTCACTTCTAGTAGTTTGGTTTATTGTCTCATTTGGTTTTGGAATCATTTGGTCAGATAAATTAGATAATTTCAAGATTGGTGGATTTAAGCTAGGTTTCTGGTTTTCACAACAGGGCAGTATTTACTTTTTTGTTTTGATCATTTTTATATACGTCTACTTATTAAATAAACTCGATAAAAAATTCTTTTCAAGCTCTTCTGAAATAGACAATAAAGAAAAAGAATAATGGAACTTCAAGGATTAACTTATTTATTTGTTGGAGCATCATTTGCTATATATATAGGAATAGCAATTTGGTCACGAGCAAGATCAACAAATGACTTCTATATTGCTGGAAAAGGAGTTAGTCCTGTTGCAAATGGAATGGCAACTGCTGCAGATTGGATGTCTGCAGCATCCTTTATTTCAATGGCTGGCTTAATTGCATTTCTAGGTAAAGATGGGTCTGTTTATTTAATGGGTTGGACAGGTGGTTATGTATTATTGGCACTTTTACTGGCTCCATATTTAAGGAAGTTTGGTAAATATACTGTCCCTGATTTTATTGGAACTAGATATTACTCAAAGACTGCTAGGTTTGTTGCAATAGTATGTTTGATCTTCATCTCTTTTACCTATGTTGCTGGACAAATGCGCGGTGTTGGAATCGTATTCTCAAGATTTTTAGAAGTAGATATAAATACTGGAGTAATCATAGGAATGTTAATTGTATTCTTTTATGCCGTTCTAGGTGGTATGAAAGGTATTACCTATACTCAAGTTGCTCAATACTGTGTTCTTATATTTGCATATTTAGTTCCAGCTATATTTATTTCACTTCTGATTACAAATAATCCAATCCCTCAATTGGGATTTGGTGACAAGATTTCGGGTTCCTCAGTTTATCTTCTTGATAAACTCGACCAACTTTCAATTGAACTAGGATTTAATGCTTATACTGAAAATACCAAAAGCAACATTGACATATTTTTTATAACTGCAGCATTGATGTTTGGTACAGCAGGACTCCCTCATGTTATTGTTAGATTTTTTACAGTTCCAAAAGTTAGCGATGCAAGAAAATCTGCTGGTTATGCTCTTGTCTTCATCGCTCTTCTTTATACAACTGCTCCAGCAGTCGCCGCTTTTGCAAAGATAAATTTTATAGAGTCAGTTCAGAAGACTGAATATCAGTCTGCCCCAAGTTGGTTTAAAAATTGGGAAAACATTGGATTAATAGCCTGGAAGGATAAAAATGGTGACGGGCTTATTAATTATTCAAACGGAAACGCTCTTGAAGAAGTGAAACCAAAATACATATCTGAAAGGGGGCAATATGGTGAGAGGTTAGTAGCAAATTCTCCAGATCGGTCAAATGCGAATGAAATTTATATTGATAATGACATCATGGTTCTTGCAAATCCTGAAATTGCACAGTTACCGAATTGGGTTATCGCATTAGTAGCTGCTGGCGCTTTAGCTGCAGCCTTATCCACAGCGGCTGGATTGTTATTAGTAATATCAGCATCAATTTCACATGATCTAATGAAAAATATGCTCATGCCAAATATCAGTGATAGACAAGAATTATTTTTTGCAAGATGTGCTGCAGCAGTATCAATATTTATTGCAGGTTTATTTGGAATATATCCTCCAGGATTTGTTGCACAAGTTGTAGCCTTTGCATTTGGTTTGGCAGCAGCAACTCTATTTCCAGTATTATTCTTAGGAATTTTTTATAAAAGATTAAATAAAGAGGGCGCTATTGCTGGAATGTTATGTGGCCTGATAGCAACCTCCAGTTACATAAGTTACTTTAAATTTATAAATCCATCATTGAACAATAGTGATTTTTGGTTTTTGGGTATTTCTCCTGAGGGATTTGGTTTCTTAGGAATGATAATAAATTTTGTTGTTGCATTATCTGTCTCAAGTTTTTATAGTAAACCACCTGAAGATATCTACCAATTGGTAGATGAAATTAGAAGACCATAATATATGAAAAATGTTGCCATAATTGGTTCCTCTGGAGCCATAGGAAATTCGATATCTAAAATTCTATCAAGAGATGTTGAAACGGTTTACAACTTTTCTAGGTCTGGAGTAAAAGAAGACACAAAAAAAGAAAAAAATATCTTCATAGATATTGAAAAAGAAGAATCAATAATAGATTCACTTAAATATATTCCAGAAGAAACTAAGTTCGATTTAATTTTTGTCGCTACTGGATTTCTTCATAATAATGATGATATTTTTCCTGAAAAAAGCATAAAAGATCTATCTGAAGAGAAGCTAAAAAAAGTATTTCACATAAATACGATTGGACCTGCGCTTATTGGAAAGCACTTTATACCTTATCTAGCAAAAACTAATAAAAGTGTTTTTGCTTTTTTAAGTGCTAAAGTTGGAAGCATTTCTGATAATAAGATTGGAGGATGGTATTCATATAGATCCAGCAAGACAGCTCTCAATCAAATCATCAAAAATTTTAGTATTGAAATAAAAAGATCAAACCAAAATGCAATCTTCGTTGGCCTCCAACCAGGGACGGTTAAGAGCAACTTGAGTAAGCCATTTCAAAAAAATGTGAGCTCAAATAATATGTTTTCACCTGATTATAGCGCTGAAAAACTATTAAAAGTTATTAATAACTTAAGCTCTGATGATTCAGGAAAATTCTTATCTTGGAGTGGTGAAGAAATTCAGCCATAAAAAAAACCCAGCATTAAGCTGGGTTTCATATAATAAATTAATATTATTCAGAGTCGCTAACAGCTGCTACATATATAGCTAAACCAAATGCGATTTTATTAATAAAATCAGCATAGTTATAAATTAAGTTCGCGCTAGCCATATCAGCATTAGTTCCGACACCTACCCAATAACCTATTGGATAGATAGCCCAACCAATTGTAACAATCCATCTGATTGAGTTGAAAGCACTTTGAGCAGCAGCGTTTCCACTTGCAGCGTTAAGTTTTCCAGCTTCACCCATGAATACCTCATAAATAATATATAGCCATGCTATTACACCTAGAATACCCATTAGATTTGCACTTGCTCCACCAGTTTCACCTACGAAACCAAATACAAGCATAAGTACAGAAGCACTCAATAGTTTCCAGAATAGACCTGAACCAACGTTAGTACAAACTTTAAGAATCAAGTAGAACTCAATAATTTGAAGTGGTACTGTGATTAACCAGTCAATATATCTATAGACAGTTGGAGATGTGCCAGTATCGACCCAGACTCCTCTCATATATAGATAATGCCAGAATGCTACACCAGTAACTAAACCAGCTACTGATAAAGATGTTTTCCACTTACCGTGAACTCTATCTCTTTCAACAAAGAAAAAGACAGTCGCAGCAAGCATAGCAGCAGTTACTAACCAAAATGACACTCCGGTCATGTCATTTGTGCTCAAGTCTTGAGCAAAAGCAGGCATAGCAACAGCAGTAGCCAACATTAATAAAAATTTCATATATAACTCCTTATATAAGTAGTAGGAGTAAAAATTACTCCCCCCCGTTAATATACAACTATATATGATACCAAAATATCAAAAGGTATCAAATTTAATAAAATATATTGAAAAAGGTGCTTTATCTAAAAATATATATATTTTGATTAAATGAATTTGTTTAGTATTATTCAATATATATGAAAGTAGCAATATACCCTGGTTCTTTTGATCCTATTACTTTTGGTCATATGGATATCATTGATAGGGCATCTGGCCTTTTCGATAAAATTGTAATTGCAATTGCAAAAAGCGAAATCAAAAATCCACTCTTTTCATTAGAAGACAGAATCAAGTTAGCAAAGAATATATATCAAGATAACCAGAAGGTTGATGTGATGGGATTTCCAAGACAATTAACTGTTGACGTTGCAAAAGAACAAAACGCTTGTGCAATAATAAGAGGCCTCAGAGCTGTTTCAGATTTTGAATATGAATTTCAATTAGCAACAATGAATAGATCTTTAGCTCCAGATATAGAAAGTATTTTTTTAACACCAAAGGAGAGTTTGATCTATGTATCATCGAGTTTGATTAAAGAGATATGTGATTTAAAGGGAGATATATCAAAATTTGTACATCCCACTGTAGAGAAAGCTTTGAAAGCTAAACTAGGCTCCTAAGATTGACACTTTGAGCAATAGTATGTTGCTCTTTGGCCAATATTAATTTTTTTTATTGCTTCACTGCAGGTTTTGCATGATTCATCTTCTCTACCATAGACCTTAAGTTTTAACTTAAAATATCCCTCACTACCGTCAGCTGAATAGAAATCATTAAGTGTCGTTCCACCCATTTTAATTGCATACTTAAGAATTTTTTTTATAGAGCTAACTATTGCAGCACATTCATCAAGATTAATACTTCTTGATATCTTTGTTGGTTTTACTTTTGCCAAGAATAAGCTTTCAGAAGCATATATATTTCCAACTCCAACAACTTTTTTTTGATCCATTATTAATTTTTTTATGTTTAAATTACTAGTTTTTGAAAGGCTATATAAATATTCTTTATTAAAAGATCTGGACAATGGCTCAACACCTAAAGAGGATAATAAGAAATGAGAATTTATATCATCAATTAAATGAATTGATCCAAATCTTCTCGGATCGTTGTATATAATTTTTAAATCTTTAAATATAAACTCCACATGGTCATGCTTTTTGAAGAAGTTATCCTTTGCTTTTTGTATCCTTAGCTTTCCAGACATACCTAAATGAATGATTAGATATTTTGTATCAAAAGTAATAATAATATATTTGGCACGCCTACTAATTGTTTTTATGAACTTATCCCTTATGATTTTGTCTATCTTGGGATCAACCCTCCATCTTAAATTGGGATTATGAATAATTATTCTTTTTAAATCAGAGCCTTCAAAATTCTTTATAGCTCTAACGGTTGTTTCAACCTCAGGCAGTTCAGGCATGAATTATTTAAGTAAGCTATTAATTTCAATAATATCGTTTGGTTCAATTGTTCCAGTAGCAAGTGCCAGCCTAAGATTAGCAAGAATATAATCATACTTTGCATTTGCTAGATTTTTTTCAGCACTATACAAATTCTTTTCAGCTTGTAGAAGGTCAACAATATTTCTAGTACCTACCTTGTACCCAACTTGAGTAGCTTCGAGCGCACTGGTTGCAGATACAACTGCTTGTTTTTGTGCAGTGACATTTGCTACCAAAGTAACAACATTTGAGAATTGAGATCTTACTTCTTGAATTATTCTTCTCTCTGTAAACAATGTATTTTCATCAGCCTGATTGTACTGAGAATATGCTTGTTTTCTTCTTGAGTTAACTGCTCCACCCTGAAAAAGAGGCATACTTAGTTGAATAGAATAATTCCTTCTACCAGTAACAGCTGGAACTGGTATACCTTGCCCATTAATACTAAAACCTTCGTAGTTAAATTGATTTGTTTCAGACTCAGAACCAGAGCCAACAATATCTATTTTTGGTAAGTGGTTTGATGCGGCACTTCTAGCATTACTTTTTGCAGCATCTCTTTGAAGATAGGCAGACTTAAGTTGAAAATTATTTTTTAAGGCCATTTCCACCCATTTTTCTTTTGAATTAGGAAAGGGCTCAGAGATTTCTATTTCATCACCTAATTCGTTTAGTGAAAATATCTCCCTCCCAATTAAAGCATTGAGAGCCTCTCTTGATGAAAATAGATTTCCTTCATTACTTATTCTTGAAGCTTTGCTAAGGTCATATGCAAGTTGGGCTTCTTGAACTCCAGTTATTGCTGAAAGACCTACCTCATATCTTTGTTGAGCCTGATCAAGTTGTTTCTTTATAGCTTTTTCTTCTGAAATGGATGCATTTAAATTATCTATAGCTCTCAAAACTCCAAAATAAAGTTCAGCTGTCCTTAATAGCAAATTTTGTTGCTCGAAAGCAAAGTCTGCCTCAGCAGCATTTGTTAGAGATTTAGACCTTTTAAAGTTAAACCAAGTATCAAGTCTAAAAAGTGGTTGAGAAACTCTTGCGTTTGTAGAAAATGAATTATACTCCTGCTGCAACTCATCATTTTGATAATACTCATTCCAATTTGTTGACCCGCTTAAAGTTATGCTTGGAAGTAATGCCGCCCTTCCTTGAACAAGGATTTGTTTATCTGCTAAGTAGGAATATTCAGCTGCTCTATAAGTTGGATCGTTCTCAAGTGCTTCATTATAAATATCTAAAATATTTTCAGAATTTACAGCCATACTTATAAAAAATATTAAGCAAGTTTTAATATTAATTTTGTTATTCATGTATGTATTCTATCTTATTTAAATGTATGCGGTGTTTACATTATAGTATTTAATAAACTTTGCAATAAACATAAGCTAAAGTTTTGTCTAAAAGTTTAAATAACACCTTTTTTTTTGAATCTTTGGAGTAGAATAAGAATTATCACAAAAACTTTTATGAAAAATTATAATAAAAAAAGTTTTTACAAATTAATTCATAAGGCAAACTAAATTGGCCAAGAATACATACGACTCAAAAGCAATAGAGGTTCTCTCCGGTCTTGATCCTGTAAAAAAAAGACCAGGCATGTACACCGACACATCTTGCCCAAATCATTTAATTCAAGAAGTCCTTGATAACTCTATCGATGAGGCAATTGCAGGACATTGCTCCAACATAAAAATTAAAATTTATAAAGATGGAAATATTCAAATTGCAGATGATGGAAGGGGAATGCCAGTTGATATTCATCCCGAGCATAAAGTAAGCGGTGTTGAATTAATCTTATGCAAGCTTCATGCAGGTGCTAAATTTTCTGGAGAGGAATATAATTTTTCTGGTGGACTTCACGGAGTGGGTGTCTCTGTTGTGAATGCTTTATCTGAGAACCTTCAAGTCAATATTAAGCGAGATTCAAAAGATCATGAGATGACTTTTAATAATGGCGACAAAAAAAACGAACTAAAAATTGTAGGCGACGTTGGAATTCGTAATACTGGTACCACGATTAAGTTTAAACCTAACGAAAAATATTTTGAGTCAGTCGAAATTAAAGTAAAAGAACTAAAACATTTATTAAAAGCAAAAGCTGTTCTTTGTCCTGGACTAACCATCGATTTGCACTATGAAAAAAAGAAAGAAAAAATAAAATGGTTTTATGAGGATGGATTAAAAAGTTACCTTGATGATGTATCTGAGGGCATTGATTTAATTTTAGAAGAGTCGATCTTATCATCCAAGAATTCAGATACTCAGGAAGTTGAATTTGTAATAAATTGGTCAGAAAAACCCTCAAAAAATAAATTAGAAGAAACTTATGTAAATTTAATTCCTACGCCTCAAGGCGGATCTCACTTAAATGGGTTTAAATCAGGTTTATTAGAATCATTAAAAGAATTTTGTGAATACAGAAGCCTTTTACCAAAAGGATTAAAGCTAAACGCAGATGACGTTATAAGCAACGCAATATTTGTTATTTCTTCAAAAATGCAAAATCCTCAGTTTGCAGGTCAAACCAAAGAACGTCTTGATTCTAAAGATCATACAGCGTTTGTTTCAAGTGCAACAAAAGATATTTTAAGTATTTGGCTAAATAAACATACTGAAGAAGGTGAGAAAATTGCTGAGCTGGCAATCATGTCTGCTCAAACAAGAATAAAAGCTTCAAGTGTTGTTGAAAGAAAGAAAACTTTTAAGGGTCCTGCTTTGCCAGGAAAACTATCGGATTGTAATAGTGAGGATTTAAATGAAACAGAACTATTTTTAGTTGAAGGTGATTCTGCTGGTGGATCTGCTAAGCAAGCTCGTGAAAGATCTTTTCAAGCAATAATGCCACTAAGAGGAAAAATTCTTAATACATGGGATTTGGAAAGCCAAGAAATTATCAAGTCTCAAGAAATAAAAAACTTATCTACAGCAATAGGTGTATTGCCTGGAAGTTCTGATATTACCTCACTAAGGTATGGAAAAATTTGTATTCTTGCCGATGCCGACTCTGATGGGCTGCATATAGCAACTCTTCTTTGTGCTCTGTTTTTAAGGCATTTTAAATCCTTGGTTAATGAAGGTAGAATTTTTATTGCCATGCCACCACTATTTAGAATTGACTGTGGTAAGGAAGTCTTATATGCGTTAGATGAAAAACATAAAGATAATGTTGTAAAGGAATTTAAAGCTAAAAAAGGAAAACCTAAAATTAATATCCAAAGGTTTAAAGGACTTGGCGAGATGAATCCATCTCAACTAAGAGAAACTGTTATGGATCCGCAAACAAGACAATTAGTAAGGTTATCAATTTCAGCAACTGATAATGCAAATGCAATGATGGATCTTTTGTTGTCAAAGAAAAATGCACCTGCAAGAAAAGAATGGTTAGAAAAGAAAGGCTCATTAGTTAGAATATAAAAATTATGTCGAAAGAAGAAATTAATTCTATAAGTTTAAAAAAGTACGCTGAAGAGTCCTACTTAAACTATGCGATGTATGTGATTCTTGATAGAGCTTTGCCTAACGTGGGGGACGGACTTAAGCCAGTTCAAAGAAGAATTCTTTATGCCATGTCGGAGCTAGGCTTAGATGCATCTTCAAAATATAAAAAATCTGCAAGAACGGTAGGAGATGTAATTGGTAAATTTCATCCTCATGGAGATAGTGCTGCATACGAAGCAATGGTTTTAATGGCACAAAATTTCTCATTTAAATATCCCTTGGTAGATGGACAAGGCAATTGGGGATCGCAAGATGATCCTAAATCATTTGCAGCGATGAGATACACTGAATCTAAGCTTACAAATTTTGCAAACTTATTAATTTCCGAATTAAAACTTGGCACAGTTGACTGGCAAGCTAATTTTGATGGATCTCTTCTAGAGCCAATTATTTTCCCATCAAAGATACCTTCTATTTTACTAAATGGAACATCAGGAATTGCTGTGGGTATGGCAACAGATATACCGTCTCATAATATTAATGAAATCATTGATGCAACAATAAAAATTCTTGAAGAACCCAAAACATCCCTAAAAGAAATTCTCAAAATAATAAAAGGGCCAGACTTTTCAAATGAGTCTCCAGTAATAATTAATAGTGAAGAACTTGAGGAAATGTATTCTTCTGGTAGAGGTGGATTTAAGATCCAAGCAAAATGGCAGCAAGAAAAGAATTCAATAATTATTGATTCTCTTCCTTATCAAGCCTCTGGATCAAAAATACTCGAACAAATTGCAGAACAAATGCAGAATAAAAAGCTTCCTATGGTAGTAGACCTCGCTGACGAAGGAGACCANGAATANCCGGTTAGGCTAGTAATAACTCTTAAATCTAACAGAGTGAATGCAGATGANTTGATGAATCATCTTTTTGCATCCACNGATCTACAAAAAAATTATAGAACAAATATGAATCTTATTTCACTNAAAGGCGGACCTAAAGTATTTGCATTAATTGATTTGTTGAAGGAGTGGTTGGTATTTNGAAAAAATACTGTNAAAAGGAAATTAGAACATAGACTTGATCAAGTAAATGATAGGCTTCATATCNTGGAAGGATTATTACTNATATTCATNGATATTGATAAAGTGATAAAAATAATTAGAAAATCTGATGAACCAAAAAAAGATTTGATTAAAAATTTTAAGTTATCAGAAATTCAAGCAAATGCTATTTTAGAGATAAAGCTTAGACAATTAGCCAAGCTTGANCAGATAAAACTCGAAGATGAAAAGAAAAATCTCACCACNGAACAANATGAAATTGAAAAGGTNTTAAAATCAAAAACAAGGTTAAAAACCCTCATAAAAAAAGAATTAAATGAAATAAAAGANNACTTTGGTGAAGANAGAAAGTCACCAATAATTGCNTCTTCNGCAGCAAAGATTTTTTCTGAAGAAGAAACNATTATCANTGAATCTATTACTGTTGTTTTATCTAAGGCTGGGTGGATAAGAAGTGCAAAAGGNCACGATATAGATCCAAATTCATTGTCATANAGAGGTGATGATTCTTTACAAGATTTTGCAAGAGGAAAAAGNAANCAAATCACTGTTTTCATAGATTCCAACGGAAAAGCNTATTCTATTCCAAGTCANTCGTTGCCATCAGCAAGAGGAATGGGAGAGCCGATTACTGGCAGATTAAGTGCTGATTCAGGAGTNCAATTTATTTCNTCTNTNATAGGAAATGATGAAAGTAGATATCTTAATAATGAATACAGCTGGTTATGGTTACATTTCGGAATACAAAAANATGATTTCAAACAAGAANACNGGAAGGGCTTTTATGAAATTACCNGAAAATGCAAAAATGTTAAAAGCAATTCCTNTNAGAGANGATCANAGNTATATTGCNGCAGTTTCAAANATNGGAAAACTATTAATTTTTGAATTAAANGAATTACCAGTTTTAGGAAAAGGAAAAGGAAACAAAATTATAAATATTCCAAAAGANAAANTAAANGCAGNTGAAGAATTCATGGCTCATGCGCAAGTTCTNTCAGATGNTAGNTCTTTAATGATTGANGTAGGNAAAAGATCAGTAACATTAAAACCAAAAGACTGGCAACAATACATTTTATCAAGAGCTAAACGAGGNAAAAAAGTTGGNAAATTAATAAATATTGAGAGATTAACCGAAGTGGTNAATAATTCTGATAATAACTAAAATTCAAAAGGNTCTTTAAATTGGTNTCAGTTNAAAAAAATAATGAATCAAGCTATTTAATTTCATTAAGTCCAAATAGCTCATTGGAGGGNAAGTATAGGATACTTTTTTTATTAAGCATNACAATTATTTGTGGTGGCATNGGAATTATATTTTTCTTTCTGGGCGCCTCGCTGATATTNCCATTNGCAGGTCTTGAATTAACAATTTTATTTATTGCATTCTATTTAAGTTTTAGATGGAGCAGTAAAAAAGANAAAATTTATATATCTGAAGAGATTGTTAAAATAGAAAAAGGCTTTAATAAAGCAGACTATTTATGGAAAGAATTTAGGACATTCACATCATTTAATATAGAAAAAGATAAAAATAAATCTCTTAAACTTAGTTTTAGATCTAAAGGAGANAATGTCTTTGTTGGAGATTTTCTNAATGATGACGATAAAGTACTTCTTAAANATGCTGTNAGAGANATCATAGATGAACTTAATTCAAAAAGTTTTAACTAATCCAGGGANTTAACTTTTTTCTAACTTCAATTAGCTTTAATTCNNTGANAGAGGGTACTCCTTCANTATATTTTGGGTATGCTTCACCAACTATAAGAGGTTTNAGATAATCAATACATTTATTTGTTACATNAAAACCATTTTTTGATATAAAAGATTTNGGCAATTTTTTTTCTACATTTGCTATCTTTGATAGAGGCGCTGGCTTTATTTTCCATGAATATTTANGACCNNTCCCCCTTATAATTACTGGCATTACTCCATTCATACCNTTGATTGCGTANCTTACTGCATGAATTCCNACAGCCTCAGCATGAAGAAGATCTGTTTTAGAGGCNATATGTCTTGCACTCCTTTGNANGTAATCAGAAACTGCCCAATGATTTTTTAATTTTAATTTANTCGAAATTAATGATCCTAAATATGGTGCAACACCTCCTAGTTGAACATGACCAAAAGCATCTTTTGATTCNGATTCAGCAAGAAATTTTCCCTTATTGTTTTTAACTCCTTCAGAGGAAACTACTACACAATAACCATGGAGCTCNACAGTCTTTTTNACTCTGTTTAAAAAGTTTTTTTGATTAAAAATAACTTCGGGTAACAAAATTATNTGAGGAGCATNGTTCTTTTTTGATCTNGCAAGAGCTGATGATGCCGCCATCCAGCCAGCATTTCTGCCCATCACTTCTAANATAAATACCTTAGTTGATGTTGCNGACATAGACNCAACATCTAAAGANGCTTCTAATNTTGAGGTTGCAATATATTTTGCAGCTGAACCAAATCCNGGACAACAATCNGTTATTGCTAAATCATTATCAACTGTTTTAGGNATTGCAATACANCTTATTGGATAACCCANTTTTTTACTAATTTGNGAAACTTTATGTGCAGTGTCNGCAGAATCATTTCCTCCATTATAAAAAAAATATCCAATATCNTGAGCTTTAAAGACTTCAACTAAACGTTGGTACTCTTTTTTATTTTCATCNAAACTTTTTAATTTAACTCTACAGGATCCAAAAGCACCACCTGGTCTATTTTTTAGTGATTTAATTGCAGATAAANTTTCCTTTGANGTATCAATAAGTTCTTCTCTGAGCGCTCCTAAAATGCCATTTTTTCCTGCAAAGACTTTACCTATTTTTGATTTATGTTTTTTTGTTTCCAANATTAAAGCTGCGGCAGTTGCATTTATNACAGATGTGACCCCACCAGATTGGGCATAAAATGCGTTTTTTTTCATTATTTCTCCACTAATNCTTTGAATAAAATACAACTNTCGTATTATAACTAATATGAGAATACATATCTTAGGTATATGTGGTACCTTCATGGCTGGGCTTGCTCAAATCTTAAAAGAGTCTGGACATGATGTTTCAGGTTCTGANATNCAATTCTATCCACCTATGTCANATTATCTAGAGAGCTTAAATATAAAAACTTNTAAAGGATACAAAAAAGATACCCTACCAAAAGCTGATTTATACGTNATCGGTAATGCGATCTCAAGAGGTAATGATTGTGTAGAGTATATTTTAGAAAATAATNTACCTCATACNTCTGGNCCAGAAATCCTTGGAAGAGAGCTTAAAAANAGAAAAGTTTANGCAATTTCTGGTACNCATGGAAAAACAACTACTTCATATATGCTTNCACATATTTTTTCTAAAANTGGAANAGATATAGGGTANTTAATTGGAGGGATNTCTAAAAATTTTGNTGATCCNGCAAAACTTGGNACNGATNAAATTTTCGTTATAGAAGCTGATGAATATGATTCAGCCTTTTTTGATAAGCGNTCTAAGTTTNTTCACTACAACCCNACAAATCTAATAATTAATTGTATCGAGTTTGATCATNCAGATATTTTTGATGATATTAAAGATATAAGAAAACAATTTAATCATCTTATTANAACTATTAAAAAGTCTGGAAANGTAATTTCTTTTAAGGATGATCACAATTCAGCTAAAGTTATTGAGAATGGTATCTGGTGCAATAACATANNAATTAATTCGGATGAGATANNGACCAATTTTTCTAAAAGGGAGTTAATTTATGATGAAACTANNTATTCNCTTGATAGTNTTCCNTTAATAGGTGAGCATAATTTTAAGAATTATGTTNGNGCAATTGTTGCNGCNAGGCTGGAAAATATTTCNATAGAAGNATCAATNAAAGCNCTAATGTCTTTTGANGGAGTTAAGAGAAGAATGGANAAAATTGCTGAAATNTCTGGAGTAAAAATATTTGATGATTTTGCTCATCATCCGACTGCAATAAGACTATCAACNTCAGCNCTTAAAAATAAGTATCCTNGTAAAAAGNTATTAGGTATTTTGGAGTTGGGTTCAAATACAATGTCCTCNGGTTTTCATAANGAANATTTGCTAAATTCACTNGCCTCATTAGATCAAACATTTATCTTAGACCATAAAAATGTATACACTCAAGATAACACTTTTAAAGATCTTGATTGTTTACTAAGTAATATAAAAGATACTATTATTGATTATGATATTATTTTAATTATGACAAACAGAGACAGTCAAAAATTTATAAATCCATTAATGAGTTATCTTGAAAGCAAGTAGTTTGCCAGTATTTCCGTTAGGGATTGTTTCTCTTCCAGGAACAATACAAAATCTTCAAATTTTTGAACCACGTTATGTGACTATGGTTAAAGAATGTATGAAGAATAATAAAGGTTTTGTAATGGTGTATCAGAAAAACGAATCCAATAAAGATTTTGAAATATCAAAAAAGGGATCTTATGTTGAAATTATTGATTTTAATAGCTTGCCTAACGGTCTTTTAGGTATAACTGTAAAATGTATGGATAAAGTTCTTATAGGAAATCTTGTTCAACTTGAAGATGGTCTTAACATCGGAGAAATTGAAGCGGTTACAGATCCTGAGGTAGATGATCAAGCATTGCTAGCAGAGTTTCCTGAGATATCAAATATTTTGTCTCAAATAATTAAGCATCCTTCCATAAGCGAAATGCCTATAAACATAGACTTTAACTCAGCTGATTCTGTCGCATATCATTTAGCTGGACTTATTCCAATTCCATCTAAATCTAAGCAAAATTTATTAGAAGCATTTGATGCCTCACAAAGATTCGCAATATTATCTAAATATATTGATGAAATTTCTACAAACTAAAAACTAAAACCTAAACTTTAAGCGGGGGTTTGTTTGATTTACTCCTCAACCAATTTATTGATCGAAGAACACTTGGTATAGCAATAAATCTTTTTTCAATATAATACTTGCCGGGATAATTACTAAGCATAAGACCAATAAAAATTGTGAACAAACCTTGACCAGGGAGAACTAACATAAAAATACCACCTACAATTAGGGAATATCCAAAAATATTTTTAATAAGCATTATAAAAATCCATAAGAAAAGAAAATTTGATTTAAATTTTGTATTTTTTCTTGATAAAAAATAATCCTCTGGTACTAAAGCAACAAGCCATTTAATACTTAGAAGACTAAATATGAATAATATTAGAGAGATGGATCCAAATCCAATAATTAATTTTTTATAACTTTCAAAAATGTTGAAAAGATTCTCAAACAGGCCGATTTCCAAAATTTACTTACCTTTTTTTATGATTATGATTTAGTATACCAATAAGTAATTTTATTTAATAAATCTCATAAAACTTAAAAACTTTGTCAAAAAAAAATCTCTCAAAAATATGTTTATCTAATCTCATTGAAAGTAAGGCAGAGAATATCATTTCTTTAAATGTTATTGGAATTTCATCATTTGCTGATGAAATTATTATTGCAACTGCAAACTCAAATAGACATTGTGTGTCTGTATCAGAAAAGCTTGTAGAAGCTCTAAAAAATAATAAAACATGTGTAATTGGGGTTGAGGGTAATATAGATTCTGGATGGGTTTTAATTGATTGCGGCCAGATAGTTATAAATATTATGAAAAAAGAAGAAAGAGACTTTTATGATCTTGAGGGCCTCTGGGGAGAAAATTCTTTAATAGAACAGAGCAGTTGAATGAATATTAAAGTTATTACTATTGGTAATAAATGTAACTCATGGGAATTGGACGGAATTGAATTTTACAAAAAACAATTACCTAGAAATTTAAAAGTAGAATTTGTAAATATTAAAAGCCAGCAAAATTCTAAATTAACAAGACAAGAAATAATTGAAGCTGAGTCAAATCAAATTCTTTCAAAAATTAAAAAAAATCCCTATATTATTGCTTGGGACAAGAGTGGAGATCAAAAAAGTAGTAGAGATTTTAGCGATTTTCTAGGAGAGTTCACTTCTTTAAAAAAAGAACTTGTTTTTATTGTGGGTGGATCATATGGATTATCTAAAAGTATTTTAGAGAAATCTGATGATATTTTTTCAGCATCACTATTCACTTTTCCTCATAGACTGTTTAGATTATTACTAATGGAACAAATTTATAGAGCATTTTCAATTATAAATAATAAACCCTATCATAAATGAGCGATATTGAAGAAAGAAGGTTAGAAAAGAAAAATTTTTCTAATAGACTATTATTTATCTATACATTTTTTGTATTTTTATTTACCTATTTCTTATCTAAAACATATTCTCTTCAGATTTCCAGTTTTTCAGACTATGAAATTGCAGCATTAAAAAATAAAACAAGAGAAGTTTTAATTCAACCTAGAAGAGGGATAATTTACGACAGAAATAATAATATTCTTGTAAATAATATTCCTAGTTATAACCTTATCGTAAGTCCATCACAAATACTAAATCCAGATATATTATTAAAAAATATTCAGCAAGTAATTTCTTTAAATAGTGAAGAGCAAACTTACTTTTTTGAAAACTTTGAGGTAAAGGCTAGCCTAAATAGGGAGCTTACAATTAAAAAAAATCTTTCCTCTGAGGAGATTGCAAGGTTTGAAGTAAGAAAACATAAATTTCCAAATGTTTTCGTTGACGAGAGGTTTTCAAGACAGCATATATATCCACATCTTTTCTCTCATGCAATTGGCTTTGTTGGAAATCCAAATGATGATGAGTTAGAGGAAATTCTTTCAGATCAAGATCATAAACTAAGAGAAACACAGTTTAACTATTCTAATGCGTTCTTACTTGGAAAAACAGGTATAGAGAGTATTTATGACAAAGAATTGAGAGGAACTTTTGGAAAAAAAGTTTACGAGGTAGACGCAAAAGGAAAACTTTTAAAGGAATTAAAATTTATAGTTCCTTTGCCAGGAAGAGATCTAAAAACATCTCTTGATATTGACGCTCAAAAAGTTGCATATGATGAGCTTGATTCCCGAAGGGGCGCAGTAGTAGCTGTTGANNTAGATACNGGTGAAATAAATACCTATGTTAGTTCNCCAACATTTTCTGCTAATAAAATTTCAAATGGGTTNTCNTCTTCTGAATTTGATCGGCTTTTNAAAGATGAAAANAAACCTTTCTTTGATAGAGCAGGTCAGGGAAGATATTCGCCTGCATCTACAATAAANCCAGCAATTGCATTATTTGGTCTTGAAAATAATATTATTGATTGGAATTACACAATTGATGATCCAGGATTCTTTGTTCTGCCAGAAGATGGCCGTGTTTATAGAGGATGGAAAAAAGGAGGTCATGGAAATATAAACCTAAATGATGCAATTATTGAGAGTTCAAATACTTTTTTCTTCTCTCTAGCATATCAATCAGATATCGATGAATTAATTAAGCATCTGTCATATTTTGGTTTTGGAAGAAATGTTTGTAAAGATTGCTTTTTTCCAGATAATGGACTTCTTCCAAATCCAGAATGGAAAATTAATAATCTTAATTTTGGTTGGTTTAAAGGAGATACTGTGAATATTGGTGTTGGACAAGGCTACTTAAGTGCAACGCCAATTCAACTTGCATACTATGCTTCTTTCCTGGCCAATAAAGGAAATTTAAATAACCTCTCATTTGTTAAAAATAATATTGATCCTAAAGTAGAAACATTTATAGCAAAAAATATAATTGATACAGACTGGCAAAAGCTTCACGAAAGTATGATTGGAGTAATCGAAAATCCTAAAGGAACTGCAAAAAGGCTTAGAAATTTAAAAAACTACATTATTGCTGCAAAGTCAGGAACTGTTGAGCTTGTAAGCACCGATACAAAAGAAGATTATAAAATAATAAGAGAAGTTGAGGGCAAAAGAGATCACGCAATTATTGTAGCATTTGGTCCTATGCCTAACCCTAAGTATGCTGTTAGTGTAATTATTGAAAATGGTGAAAGTGGGGGATCCGTAGCTGGACCAGTAGCTATAAAAGTCTTAAATAGCTTATTAAAGAAATGAGAAATTATTCAAGCCAATTAAATAAGGACTTATATTTTGATCCATATTTGTTTATTTCAATTACTCTTCTGTCATTAATGGGATTAGTTTTTTTATTTAGTGCATCTCAAGGTAGTTATGATGCAACAATTAAACAGTTCGTTTTTGTGATATTTGGACTTTTATTAATGTTTTTCCTGAGTCAGCCTGATCCAGATTTTTATAAAAATAATTCATTAATTTTTCTCATTTCTTCAATAATTTTAATTATTGCCACTTTTATTTTTGGTAATGAGATTAATGGTGCAAAAAGATGGCTTAATTTTGGATTCTTTTCCCTACAATCATCTGAAATAATTAAGATCGCATTACCTGTTTTCTTGGCAGCTTACTTATATGACAAACCATTACCGATAAGTTTTAAAAATACATTAATTTGTATAATTTTAATTCTGATTTTAACTAACTTTGTTAGAATTCAGCCTGACTTAGGAACAAGTTTGGTAATCCTAGTAGCTGGATTATATATTTTATTCTTAGCAGGTTTAAGTTGGAGATTTATTGGTGTTTCGATAGGAATATTTTTGTTATCACTTCCTTTTATATGGAACAACTTTTTAGAGCCCTTTCAGAGACAGAGAATTTTGACTTTATTTGATCCTGCAAATGATCCATATGGATCTGGATGGAACATTACACAATCAAAAATAGCAATAGGTTCTGGCGGCATACTAGGAAAGGGATATCAGGAGGGTTCACAAGCCCATCTTGATTTTTTGCCTGAAACAGAAACAGATTTTATTTTTTCAGTGATTGCAGAAGAATTTGGTTTTTTGGGTGTTTGCGTAGTTCTTTTAATATTTTTTTTTATTATGTTTAGGTGTTTATATTTAGCACTTAACGCAAGAGATAGATTTTGTAGATTAACAATTGGAGGACTTAGCTTAATATTTATTTCAACAGTTTTTATTAATTTAGCAATGGTCATTGGAATAATCCCTGTTGTTGGCATGCCATTACCTTTTATAAGCAAAGGAGGCTCATCTTTGCTATCATTTTACATATCTTTTGGAATTATTATTTCCATGGCAACTCATAAGAAATTAATGCGAAGATGAAAAATATAATCACATATATACTTTTAATATTATCTTTTTATAGTCATGCAAGCTATTTCAATCATCCAAATGCAAACGAAGTTATTGATGAATTGGTTGAAGTGCATGGATTCGATTCAGCTTATGTCAAAGATGTTTTTGAAAATGCAATAAAACAACAAAAAATAATAGATAGTATTTCATCTCCAGCAGAATTTACATGGACTTGGGAGAGATATAAAAAATTATTTATTGAGGACCAGAGAATTTTAAATGGTAAAAAATTTATTAGTAATAATATTGATACCTTAGAAAAGGCAGAACAAGAGTTTGGAGTGCCAAAAGAAATTATTGTGGCTATTTTGGGTGTTGAAACAAGATATGGAAAGATAATGGGTAGCTATAGAGTGATCGATAGCTTAATGACATTAGGTTTTGATTATCCGAGAAGATCAAAGTTTTTTAAAGATGAACTCGTGAAGTTTTTTTTATTAACAAGAAATAATAATTTAGATATTTTTGAGATTAAAGGTTCGTATGCTGGAGCAATGGGATATGGTCAATTTATATCATCAAGCTATATGGCATATGCTATTGATTTTGATGGTGATAAAAGTGTTGATTTGTTCTCCTCTATAGATGATGCCATAGGAAGTATTGCAAATTATCTCAAAGTTCATGGTTGGAAAAGAGATGGAAAAATTGTTTCTGAGGTCTATTTAAATAACGTAAGAGAGATTTATAAACCTAAAGATTCGCTTTCAAAATTTATACCATTAAGTTTTAATGAGGAAGGAAATGATTTATATTTTATTGGGGATGACAATTTTATAGCGATAACTAAGTATAATAGAAGTCATTTCTACGCAATGGCTGTTTATTATTTATCAGAAGAGTATAAAAAATGAAAAGATTATTATTATCATTAATTTTTGTTTCCAGTTCATTACTTAGCCAAAGCTTTGTTCCAAATGCACCTGAACTAAATTTGAAAAGTTATATTTTACTTGAACCTAATACCAATACTGTAATAGCTGAGTTTAACTCTGATGAATTAATTGAACCTGCGAGCATGACTAAAGTCATGACAGGTTATGTTGTTGCTGATCAAATAGAAAATCAACTTATTAATCAGGATGATATGGTCTTAGTAAGTGAAAAAGCTTGGAAGATGGAAGGATCTAAAATGTTCATAGAAGCTGGAAAAAAAGTAAGCATTCTTGATTTATTAAAAGGAATAATCATTCAATCAGGCAATGATGCATCTGTGGCAATAGCGGAATATGTAGGAGGCACTGAGAGAGGTTTCGTAGATTTAATGAACTCATATGCTGGAGCTATTGGAATGAAAGAAACATATTTTAGTAACTCTACAGGTTTGCCAGATGATAATCATGTTACCTCTGCAAGGGATTTAGCAAAACTAACATCTAAATTTATTTCAAATTTTCCTTCGATGTATTCTTTGTACAAGGAAAAGCAATATACGTATAACAATATTAAACAATTGAACAGAAATAAACTTTTATGGCGTGATGAATCTTCTGATGGAGTAAAAACTGGACATACATCGACAGCTGGTTATTGTCTTATCGGTTCTGCTGAAAGAGGTAATATGAGGCTCATAACAGTTGTTGCTGGCAGCGTATCTGATAATGAAAGATTTTTATCAACACAGAGATTACTAGAATATGGGTTTAGATTTTATGCAACTCAAAAATACTTTGATGCTAACACAGAATACTCTTCTTCAAGGGTTTGGGGTGGAAGATCTGATAAAGTTAGCCTTGGAGTTGAGAAAGATATATCAGTAACTTTACCTAGAATTGAATTCAAAGACATTAAGGTTAATTACAATATAAAAAATAATGTCCAAGCACCAATTAATTTAGGTGACAAGCTTGGTACGCTTGAAATATTAAGTAACTCACAAATTGTCCATACTTCTGATCTAATNGCACTTGAAGATATTGAGGCAAAAGGATTTTTTGGCAGACTTTGGTCCAAATTTGTTTTATGGATAATGTCTNTATTCAATTTTAATTAAAAAGATGGANAATATTCANGCTGTTNANAACGGAAAATTTGATTTTCTNGATAATATAAAA
The DNA here is from genome assembly GCA_002721465.1 of Gammaproteobacteria bacterium. Classification (GTDB taxonomy): domain Bacteria; phylum Pseudomonadota; class Gammaproteobacteria; order Magnimaribacterales; family D2472; genus SAR86A. Next base: position 26,076 of record PBKO01000010.1, read on the forward strand.
ATTTCACCTNTAAGTAGAGCTTANACTTTTTCAGATAGCGTATACGAAGTGATCCCTTTTTTTAAATCTAATATCATAGCGTATGANAAACATATTGAGNGGCTCAAGAAAAGTTGTGCAGCATTATCTTTTGTTATAGATGCNAATTANATAGAGAATGANATATTAGAGTTAATAAATAAAATTNGTTTTGAAAATGGATATGTTTACTATCAGNTCTCNAGAGGTGTGGATCCTATCAGNTCACATATGTTTGATAANAAACTNTCNATCGAGACATTTGGTTATGTNGTCGAGCATTCTTTTAGCCCNCAAAAAATNAAAGTTATGATNNGTGAAGATTTAAGATGGCAAAGGTGTGATATTAAATCTACNTCACTTTTAGGAAATGTAATGAGCATGAATCAGGCTANAGANAAAGGCTGTGGTGAAGTAATNATGCATAAAGANAATATTATTACTGAAGGCGGAGCCTCAAATGTTTTTTTTACTGACAATGATTGTGTCTATACTCCTTCATTATCTTCAAATATTCTTCCNGGTATTACTAGAGATTTATTAATTAATAANTTAAAAGAAGCTGNTATTAAAGTTGAAGAGGGTAAATATTCACTGGATAATTTGTTAAAGTCAAAATCAATTTGGTTNACAAGTTCTACAAAAGGACTTGCATTAGTTACTNATATTATTGACTATGATNTNCAACTTGATCNTGAAAANNTTATTTTTAAAAAATGTGAAANGATTTTTAGAGATAACTTTCTCAGTTAGAGCATAATTCGATGATTAANTTNTCAATTTCTTGCCAAAACTGATCCTTTGAAATGCCNCCAAGTCCTTTGGATGCCAAATCGAGTTTATAAATTTTTTTTTGATGATTGAGCAAATCTTTAAGTGAAATCTTTTTNATAAAATTTAAGTAATTTGGTATTTTGTTACTCCATATTCCNGCAGACTCTAAGCTTTTTCTAGAATTNNNATTTTGGAGTGATACTACAGANACATTTATTATTCTACCTATTATCCAGACTAAGAGAGGGCCNTAATGATCATCATTTCTTTTTATTGCNCTGACGATCCTAAGTGAATAGTTAGNATCTTTTTCAATTATTTTATCTTCAAGCTCATAAGGCAAAAANTCAGCTTCATCATTNTCATCGTAAGNATCATTTTTTTCTTGTGAATATGTTAGCTTAAGAATATTAATTTCATTTTGTTGNGCTNTTAAATTACCANTAAANANNTCATTTATTTTTNNAGAATANTCTCTTGCATCTTNTTCTNCCATAAANCAAAGTTGATNTTTGATCCATNCCTTTTCCTCAAAANCCTTTAGCTTTCTGCAATCTATCAATAGACCAATAGCATCAAATTTTTTTACCCATTTTGTTGTTTTATTAATTTTTTCACTAACAGATCTGATTATGATAGCTATGTTGCTCATTTTTTCTATATTAGGCATATCTAAAATATTAAGGATATCAGAGGATAATCTTCCTTTATCATGAAATATTTCTATTAAGGTTTTAGAGCCAAACAATGATCCGCTAGCATTTTCCTTTATTATCTGTTCAATATTTGAAAAGTCTTTTTCTAAGATTATTTTTTTTTCAGTGAAGCCCTTTTCTTTTAAGTTTGCACTTATTAAGTCCCTTGAATTATTTTTTAAAATAACCTCTGGGCCAAATATAAAGAAAATATTATAAGATGTATCTATATATTTTGATAAAGAGTTGGCATCACAAATCAATTAAAGCTACCTCCATGACTAATTGATTGATTAAATCCATATAAAGTTCTCTTTTTATAAAGGTTTTCATCTCCGAGTCTGCAAGCGGATTTAATTCATTTGAGTTAAATCTTTTCATTGATGAAAGCTTCTTATTTATTATTTTTTTACTATTTATCCTTAATTCAATTGATGATTTAACTTCAGTTTCTAGGGATCGCAAGGCATCACCTGCATATANATCATATTCTTTGTACATAAAATTTTTAATTTCCACCTTTACTAAATTATTAGAGTCTGCCTGTGATGACTTCAAAATAGAATTTAAAGCATTTTGCATATCCTTTGGAACACCTTCATCAAATATTATTTCATAGCTATTTTTTGTAATATCGTCATAATTTAATTGATTAAAAGAACAACCTAAATTTAATAAAAAGGGCAGGATTATAAATATATTTTTTATTTTCATTTAATTTATATTACAAAATTTATGAGTTTATCTTTAACGTAAATTGTTTTTTTAATCTTTGAATTATTTATAAAACTTTTCACATTCTCAACCTCAATAGCTTTAAGCTCAATATCTTTTTGATTTGTATCTTTTTTTATATTTAGCTTCCCTCTAACTTTGCCATTTATTTGAATAATTAATTCAAATTCCTCAATTAGAATTATATCTTCATCAAATTCTGGCCAAGATAATTCAATATCTTCTTCGCCATAAAATTTATTCCATAGATCCTCACAGATATGAGGAGTTATAGGCGCAAGCATTTTGAGTATGAAAATTATTGTTTCATTTAAACAAAATTTCTGTGAATTTGTGGAGCTATCTTTTTTAAATTCTTCTGGAATAAAATTTAAAAGTTCCATTATTGAAGCTATTGCAGTATTAAAAGCAAATCTATTTTCATAATCATTACTAACTTTTTTTAAAGTTGAATGAGATTTTCTTCTCAACTCAAGCTCTTCCTTAGAAAATTTGAAGGCATCATCATACCTTTCATATTTCCTTTTACTGGCTAGCTTCCAAATTCTTTTTAAAAACCTTGATGCCCCTTCAACAGAAGATTCACTCCATTCTAGACTTTGCTCTGGAGGAGATGTGAACATCATATAAAGCCGAACTGTGTCTGCACCATATTTATCAATATATTGTTGAGGATCAACTGTATTTCCTTTTGATTTTGACATTTTTGAACCATCTTTTAAAACCATACCTTGTGTCAATAATTTTTTAAAAGGTTCATCGCCCTCTACAAGATCTAGATCCCGCATTGCCTTATGAAAAAATCTTGAGTACAGAAGATGTAAAATTGCATGTTCAATGCCACCAATATAAAGATCAACAGGCAACCAATAATTAGTTCTTGAGTCAAAAATATCTTCGTCATTATCTGCTGAGGTAAATCTTGCGTAGTACCAAGATGAATCCATAAAAGTATCAAAAGTATCAGTTTCTCTTTTTTGATTAGTGCTTAAATTTATGAAATTTTGATTTTGGCTTAGTGGTATTGGTCTTGCACTATCTTTAAGTTCAGGAAGTTGGATTGGCATTTCCTCTTGATTAACTACCATTGGTTCATGATCATCATAGACCACTGGTATTGGACAACCCCAATATCTTTGTCTGCTNATACCCCAATCTCTTAATCTAAACTGAATTAAACTGTTTCCACATTCAAGCTCTATTAATTTATTAATTATTTCTTTTGATGCATTTTCAGAAGTCATACCATCAAAGTTGTCAGAATTTATTAATATACCTTTGTCTGGAATTGGCAAATCATCCTTATCATTTTTAATTACTTGTTTAATATCTATTTGATATTTTTTTGCGAATTCAAAATCTCTTTCATCGTGTCCAGGAACACCCATAACCACNCCNGTACCATAATCTAATAAGACAAAGTTACCGATCCAAACAGGTAATTTTTCTTTTGTAATTGGGTGAATTACTTTTTTACCAGTATCAATTCCAAGTTTTTCGGCTTTAGCTATATCAGCTTCGGCAGTTTTAAGATCTTTACATTTTTCAAGAAATAATTTGATGTTTTCATCTGTTTTAGAAAGATTTATTGATAATTGATGATTTGGAGAGATTGCTAAAAAAGTAACACCGTAAATGGTATCAGGTCTTGTCGAAAAGGTTTTAAGACTATCGTCACCTTCCTCCATTTTATATTCAACTTCTGCACCATAGGACTTTCCTATCCAATTTTTTTGCATTAATTTTACATTTTCAGGCCAATCTAGTTCTTCAAGTGAATCTAATAATTCGTCTGCATAAGATGTTATTTTAATAAACCATTGATCAATTTCTTTAATTTGAACTTGAGCACCAGAACGCCAACCCTTGCCATCAATAACCTGTTCGTTGGCTAAAACAGTTTCATCAACTGGATCCCAATTTACTAGCGACTTCTTTTTATAAACTAAACCAGCGTCATAAAATTTTTTGAATATTAATTGCTCCCATTTGTAGTATTTTGGATCACACGTCCTTAGCTCCATTGACCAGTCATAACTAAACCCCAATGACTGTAGTTGATTTTTCATATTTTCAATATTTCGATCAGTCCAATCTTTTGGACTTACTTCATTTTCAATTGCAGCATTTTCTGCAGGAAGGCCAAAAGCATCCCAACCCATTGGTTGAAAAACATTAAAATTTTGCATTCTTTTGAATCTGGAGATTACATCACCAATTGTATAGTTTCTTACATGTCCCATATGCAGTTTCCCTGATGGGTATGGGAACATCGATAAACAATAAAACTTTTCTCTGTTATCTACGGCTGACTTATACTTATCTGATTTATTCCATTTATCTTGAATTTTTTTTTCAATTATTTTTGGATTATATTCATCAAACATATTATTTATTGAAATCCCTTTCTAAATAATTAATTGTATGTTCATTCTTAATAAAAGTTTCATCATTGAGAATTTTTTGGTGCAACATTTGATTTGTTTTAATACCCTCTACAAAAAATTCATCCAAAGCACTTAACATTCTTTTTATAGATGATTTTCTTGTATTTGCTTGAGTAATTATCTTTGCAAGCAAAGAGTCGTAGAAAGGCGGAACAGTATAGCCCCCATAAATATGAGAGTCATAGCGAATGCCAAAACCTCCAGCAGTATGCATTTTTGTAATTTGACCTGGACATGGCTGAAATGTTTCAGGATCTTCTGCATTAATCCTGCATTCAATTGCATGACCATTAAATTTAATATCATCTTGGTTNAGTTCAATGCCCATACCAAGTGCTATTCTAAATTGAGCTTTTACAATGTCATAACCAGTTATCATCTCAGTCACAGGATGTTCAACCTGAATTCTTGTATTCATTTCTATAAAATAAAAATTACCATTTTCATACAAAAACTCTAATGTACCAACTCCTTCGTAGCTAATTTCCTTGCATAGATTGGTGCAAGAAACTAATATTTTAGAAAGGCTCTCATTTTCAATATTTATTGCTGGAGCTTCTTCTATAATTTTTTGATGTCTTCTCTGAGTGCTACAGTCTCTTGTTCCTAGATGAATCGCATTACCTTTTCCATCTCCAATAATTTGTACCTCAATATGTCGAGGATTTTGAATATATTTCTCGATATAAACTTTGTTATTTCCAAAAGAGTTTTGCGCCTCTTGCATAGTTATTTCGGTAAAGTTAATCAATTCCTCCTCTGTNTCAACAACTCTCATTCCTCTTCCACCTCCGCCAGCTGTTGCTTTTAATATTATTGGATATCCAATTTCCTTAACAATATTTTTAAATTTTGATTCGTCCTCAGGGATCTCGCCTGTGTAACCAGGTACTGTAGGGATGTCATAATTACTTACAAAATTTTTTGCAGTAATTTTATCTCCCATTTTTTTAATGGTTTCTGAGCTGGGTCCGATAAATTTAAATCCACTCTCATTGCATTGATTTGCAAATTCAGGATTTTCTGCCAAAAAACCGTAACCGGGATAAATAGCATCAACTTCAGTAAGCTCAGCTGCAGACAAAATTGATGCAGTATTTAGGTAACTTTCTGATGGTTGTGCTGGACCAATACAAACTGTTTCATCTGAAAAACGAAGATGCTTGAGACCTTTGTCAGCATCTGAATAAACACTAACTGTCTTAATTCCAAGCTCTCTACATGCTCTTAGAGCGCGAAGGGCAATTTCTCCTCTGTTGGCAATTAAAACTTTATAAGACATTTAATTAATTACGATAATTGTTTGCCCAAACTCTACTGGTTGTGCATCATCTACTTCAATTGAAACTACTTTACCTGAAAAATCTGATTTAATTTCATTCATATTTTTCATTGCTTCGATAATACATAGTACGTCTCCCTTAGCAACTATATCTCCAACATTAACAAATGGTTCTTTGTTTGGACTAGGCTTACGATAAAAAGTTCCAACAATTGGAGATTTTATCTCATTGCCTTCAATATATTTTGAATCTTTTNTTGNTNCATCAGCTGATAAATTNTNATTATTGTTTAAANTTATNGANTTTTCANNTGAAATNGTATTNGCNNCACCNANACNTTTTNTAATTCTTACAGATTCTTCACCTTGAGTTACNTCTATTTCNTTAAGNTCNGANGCTTCCAACATTTCTATTAAAGTTTTTATNTTTCTAATATCCATAATATCTNTTAATTATTTTTNATTATTTCTTCTAATGCAAGAAGATACCCATTCGTTCCTTTNCCAGTAAANACTTTTTCTGCAATATCAGAGAAAAATGATTTNTTTCTAAATTCTTCCCTAGAGTTAATATCTGAAATATGNACNTCATAAAANGGAATTTTTACAGCCAAAAGAGCATCTCTNAGTGCAATNCTTGTATGAGTAAATGCAGCNGGATTAAAAATAATAGCNGATATATTATTTTCNTTNGNATTATGAATACAATCAATAAGTTCATGNTCTGCATTGCTTTGAAAAAAATTTANAGAAAAACTATTATCTTCAGCNAGTTTATNNAGNTTTTTTTCAATTTCNTTTAAAGATTCCTNACCATANATATTANNNTCTCTACTTCCGAGAAGNTTTAGATTAGGNCCATTTANNACTANNATATTCATTTATTTNATTTTAANAGAATTTNACATANTTTATAAGATATTANAGGATTTTNTGCTTTTTTATTGGATAACAAAATCCTTGCTCNGAACAGCCTTGATATTGGACAACAAGACCATCCATTGATANTAAATCCTTNGTTTTTATCTCAATTTCAAAGATTTTTTTNATTATTTTAGTCTTNCCAAAATATTCATCTTCATNANAACTTATNTCTGAATTCAANATTTTATATGGTTTTGCATAATCTTGGAATTTAATAGAATCTAAATACATATAGTAGCCCTCNCTAATATCCCATCTTATGNTGAAAGTTTCNNAATTATTTAAAACNTTTACTNCAAAAACCTCCTCTGCAGGTAGAATTTCATTTTTAGCNCTAAAAAATTCTTTTTTATCGCNNGANNTAACTGNAGTTACTAATAAAAAAATTAAGNTAAATAATATTATTTTTCTCATGTTCATGTAGGATAAACGTCTCANAGTTTAANGTGAAGCTTTGTTTTGTTAATAAANNAATAAATGATTAGAAATTTTTTTATAAATTGTCTTTTTAAAATTCCANTNTGGTTNTTAAGGATCATTTCTCCTTTTGATAAAGTAGAAAGAAATTATGCATTTGACCACCAATCTAAACTTTTTTTATCACTAGTACCAAATTTCAATATACATGAGGTAAAAGAAAGGGATGTTCCAAAAATTAGGAAAATAATTGAGANGAGAAGNACTAACTTAAGNTTATCAAAATTACCAAAAAAGAAAATAGTAAAAATTGATCATAANATTGGTAANTCAAAGAANTTAATTTTAAGAGAGTATGTNCCCTANAANACAGATAGTAAAAAAGTAATTCTGTATTTTCATGGTGGCGGCTATGTATTAAANTCAATTGANACGCATGANAATACGGTAGCGTATTTTTCNGANAAACTAAGAACAAANATTTATTCTCTTGANTATAGTAAATCTCCTGAAAATAAATTTCCTGTTGCTCANAATGAAGGAATTGAAGCAATTCANTGGCTNAATAAAAATGGAATTGATACTGAAGATATNAGTNTATGTGGTGANAGCGCNGGAGCTCATTTNGCNGCATCAATATCACAATACNTNTCNGCCAGTNNAAGTAAAAACGTNCATAGNCAATTATTAATTTATCCTATGTGTGATCCTAAATGTAATTCAGAATCTCAGANNATTTTTGAGGAAGGTTACTTTCTTACAAATAATGCAATAAAGTGGTTTTGGAAACAATTTATGAANAATNAAGACAANTNTANTGATGANAGATTTAATTTATTGTTATNTGACTCAAAAAATAAATTACCCTCAACTATAATAGTTACAGCNGGATTTGATCCATTATCAGATGAAGCAGAAGAATATGCNTATTTACTTCATAAAAATAATAATNATGTGAANCAACTTCATTATCCNTCTCTTTTTCATGGTTTTGCTTCTATGACAAGACTTAAAAATGCTGATAAAGCAGTTTGTGATTTTTTGAGNGAGTANAAAANNNTATTATGAAAAATATTGTANAAGTTAAAAACTTATCAATTGATTTNTCCATTAGAAATGGAGTATTTAGGGCAGTTGATGANATAAGTTTTAATATTGAGACCAANAANACNNTNGCACTTGTTGGTGAATCTGGNTCAGGNAAATCNGTTACTGCNATGTCATTAATGCAATTATTACCAANACCNCAAGCTANCTATACTNANAACTCATCAATTTTTTTTGAGGATAAAGAAATTATTNGAGCCTCAAACGCNGANCTTNTATCAATNAGNGGAAATTTAGTTTCAATGATATTTCAAGAACCNATGACTTCTCTNAANCCATATCATAGGGTTGGAGACCAGATAACAGAATCAATACTTCTCCACTCAAAAAAAAATAAGGCAGAAGCAAAAAAAGAAGCGATCAACCTTATGAAACAAGTGGAAATTGATGATGTTGAAAGAAGATTCTTGGCTTACCCACATGAGTTGTCTGGAGGACAAAGACAAAGAATAATGATCGCAATGGCATTAGTTAATAAGCCCAAACTCTTAATTGCTGATGAGCCAACAACGGCATTAGATGTCACAATACAAGCTCAAATTCTTGATTTAATGACCAAATTAAAAAAAGAATTTGGAATGTCAATTTTATTTATAACTCATGATTTGGGTTTAGTCTCAGAATTTTCAGATCAAGTCTGTGTAATGCAAAATGGTAAGATAGTAGAACAAGGCGATACAAAACAAGTTTTTTCAAATCCTCAACATCAATATACAAAAAGACTTTTGGATGCTGAACCAATTCCAAAATCTATAATCAATTTGAAATCACCTCCTTTGATAGAGATAAAAGACCTAAATGTATTTTATTCTCTTGAGGGCGCAAATTTCTTCAAAAAAAATAAGTTTCATGCAGTTAAAGATGTCTCACTAAACATTTTAAAAAATACCACAATTGGTTTAGTTGGTGAATCAGGGTCTGGAAAATCAACATTAGGTAAAGCAATTGCAAATCTAGTTAATTATGACGGAGAAATATTTTTTGATGGAAAAGATATATCTTTATCAAAGAAAAAACTTAAAAAAGATATTCAAATTATCTTTCAAGATCCATATGGTTCACTTTCGCCAAGAATGACTATTGGTGAAATAGTTGGTGAAGGTTTGGGTGTTCACTTTAATTTAAAAAAAGATGAAATAAATAAAAAGATCGATAAAGTAATGAATGATGTTGGGATAGATACTGAAGCAAAAAATAAATATCCTCATGAATTTTCTGGAGGTCAACGTCAGCGGATTGCAATTGCTAGATCACTGATAATGAATCCCGCATTTATGATTTTAGATGAGCCAACTTCTGCACTCGATAGATCAATTCAAATTCAGGTAATCAATTTATTAAAAGATATCCAAGAAGAGTACGAACTTACCTATTTATTTATTAGTCATGACTTAAAAGTAATTAGATCTATGTCTGACTTTATATTTGTAATGAAAAATGGAAAAATTGTTGAATATGGTCCCTCAAATGAGGTTTTTTCACAACCAAAACAAGAATATACTAAAAAATTGCTCTCGGCTGCGTTAAGATACGCATCCGAATAAGTAATGTATAAATATGACTAATAGAAAATATTCAAAAGAACTTGTAGATGGCCCCAATCAAGCCGCATCTAGGGCCATGCTCAGAGGTGCAGGGTTTACTACTGAAGATTTTACAAAATCTTTTATTGGTATTGCTTCGACCGGTGCAAAGGTTACCCCTTGTAATATGCATATAAATGAATTATCTGAGATTGTTGAAAAGTCAGTCAATGCATCTGGAGGAAAAGGAATATTATTTAATACAATAACTGTATCCGATGGAATATCTATGGGAACACAAGGAATGAAATATTCTTTAATATCAAGAGAAGTAATTGCAGATTCTATAGAAACCGTCGTTGCATGTTTGGGGTATGACGCGCTGATAACTGTTGGTGGTTGTGACAAAAACATGCCAGGGTGCCTCATATCAATGGCAAGATTAGATAGACCATCAATATTTATATATGGCGGATCAATAAAACCAAGTGAAGAAAATACTGATTATGTTACGGTATCAGAAAAAGTTGGAGAATTCTCAAAGGGAAAAATTTCAGAAAAAGAATTAATTCATTTTGAAGAAATTTCAGTCAAAGGACCCGGTTCATGTGGAGGAATGTATACTGCAAATACTATGGCATCTGCTATAGAAGCCTTAGGAATGAGTCTGCCTGGAAGCAGTAGTCAAGATGCAGTTTCAAAATCTAAAGAACAAGATTGCCTAGATGCAGGCTCTGCGGTAATGAATCTTTTAAAACATGACATAAAGCCGTCAGATATAATGACCAAAGAAGCATTTGAAAATGCTATTACGATTGTTGTTGCCTTAGGTGGATCGACTAATGCTGTGCTTCATTTATTAGCAATTGCTCATTCAATTGGTGTCAATCTTTCACTAGATGACTTCACAGTAATTGGCAAAAGAGTTCCAGTGTTAGCTGATCTAAAACCTTTTGGAAATAANTTTATGTCTGATTTAAATTCTAGTGGAGGNATTCAGCCATTAATGAAAANTCTTTTAGATAAAAAATTACTTCATGGAAATTGTCTTACAGTNACTGGCAAAACATTGGAAGAAAATTTAAGAAATGTTAANCCCTATGATAATNACGAAATAATTAAAAGCTTTGATGATCCTATTAAAAAAAATAGTCACCTAAGAATTCTTTATGGAAACCTTGCTGAAGAAGGTGCTGTTGCAAAAATTACTGGAAAAGAGGGCNCATCTTTTGAAGGAACTGCGAGAGTATTTAATTCTGAAGAAGANGGCATGCAAGCAATATTATCAAAATCTATCAAAGATGGTGATGTNATTGTTATTAGATATGAAGGACCAAAAGGNGGNCCAGGTATGAGAGAAATGCTNAAACCAACTTCTGCAATTATGGGTNTAGGACTTGGNGACAAAGTTGCATTTATTACAGATGGGAGATTCTCTGGTGGAACTCATGGTTTTGTAGTTGGGCATATTTCTCCAGAAGCTGCAGAGGGAGGNCTAATAGCNCTCATTGAANANGGCGATAAAATACTNATTGATGCAGAAGAAGANNAGNTAGTTNTAAAAGTTGATGATAATGTTCTNGATNAAAGGAAACAAAAATGGGTTAATCCTCTNCGNCCTCCNTTAAAGGGAGTTCTTTCAAAATATGCAAATAGTGTTAAATCAGCAAGTCTTGGTGCAATNACGGATTAAATAATGNCAAACAGAAATTTCCCAAGTACACGTNTAAGAAGNCTNAGAAAAAATCTAAATNTTATTGATTTGGTTTCTGAAACNAATCTNACAACTAAAGATTTGATCCAACCAATTTTTATTAAAGAAAACTNTAATGATGCTGAACCAATAAATTCTATGCCTGANATTTATAGATATGGAATAGAAAAAGCTCTNTTNGAGATNGAAGATATATTAAAAAATAATATAAAAGCATTAGCGCTTTTTCCAGTTATTGAAAATATCAANAAAGATGANAAAGGAAGTGAGGCCNTTAAAAAAAATAATTTTATTTCTAANGTNATTCAAAAAATTAAAGNTGAATTCCCTGAAATTATNTTNATTGCTGATGTAGCCCTNGATCCTTANACNGATCACGGACATGANGGAATTATAGTNAATAAAGAGGTTGATAATGATGAGACAATAGAAGTTCTNATTAAGCAATCACAAATTCTTGCTGAAGCCGGNGCAGATATNATTGCTCCATCAGACATGATGGANGGCAGAATTGGAAAAATTAGAGAGGCGCTGGAAAAAAATAATTTTAAAGATANNATTTTGTTATCTTANGCAGCTAAATATAATTCCAGTTTTTATGGCCCATTTAGAGATGCTGTTAACTCNGCATCAAATCTTGGCAANTCNTCAAAATCTTCATANCAAATGTCATATAAGAATATNAACGAGGCACTTNATGAGGTTGAAATGGANNTAAATGAAGGNGCTGANATAGTTATGATTAAACCAGCTATGCCTTATNTAGANATNATNACNAGAATTAANCAAAATTTTAAAATTCCNACTTTNGCNTATCAAGTTAGNGGTGAATANAGCATGTTAAAAAANGCAATTAATCAAGGATGGCTCANTGAAACTGTTATGTTAGAATCTTTATATAGNATAAAAAGGTCAGGNGCAGATGCAATNTTAACNTATGCTGCNAAAGAAATAGCTAAGGAGCTAAGNAAATGAATAATTTGATTGAAATACAAANTGCCGAGGAATTTGATNANCATGTNACTAAGTCAGATATGCCNGTATTAGTAGATTTTTGGGCTGAGTGGTGTGGNCCATGCAAACAGCTCGCACCNNTAGTTGAACAANTNGCTGAAGANCAAAAAGATAAGATTAAAGTATGTAAAGCTGATGTTGATTCNCTNAGAGANGTAGCTGCAAAATATAATNTAAGNTCAATACCNACCTTNATANTGTTTTCAAANGGAAATCCANTTGGAACAGAAATTGGNGCNTTAACAAAACAACAANTNGATGAGTTTGTNATATCAAAGATTTAAATTTTTTNNATATAAACTTTGCTTCTTAATTAAAAAGAGTTATCATTTTCNNATCCAGTTTTAATAATCTATCAATTTCAANCATTTCANACNAAATATATTGNAAANACTTATATGAATTTAAGTGAAGTAAAAGATAAGCCNATAAGCGAATTAATCGATATCGCNACTGAATTAGGNCTTGANGNTCTNGGCAGACTAAAAAAACAAGAAATAATTTTTAGAATTTTTAAACATAAAGCTTCCGAGGGCATAGATATTTACGGTGGTGGAGTATTNGAAATNTTAAATGATGGTTTTGGNTTTTTAAGATCACCNCAAGGCTCTTACTGTGCCGGTGAAGACGATATTTATGTTTCACCAAGNCAAATAAGAAAGTTTGGTCTAAGAAAAGGTGACTCTGTNGANGGNAAGATTAGAACACCAAAAGATAAAGAAAGGTATTTCGCACTCATTCAAGTNGATACTATNAANAGNGANGATCCTTCAAAAACAAAAAATAAAATTTTNTTTGAAAACTTAACACCTCTTTTNCCAAANGACAGATTAATGCTCGAACAAGGNACTGGCTCTAACGAAGATCTTTCTTCAAGAATTATTGATTTAATTGCTCCAATTGGTAAAGGTCAAAGAGGNCTAATTGTTTCACCACCAAAAGCTGGTAAAACTTTNATGTTACANAGTATNGCTCATTCNATAAAAAGTAATAATCCTGAAGTTGAGNTAATTGTTTTACTTATTGATGAAAGGCCNGAAGAAGTTACGGATATGTCAAGAACAGTTAAGGGTGAGGTAGTAGCAAGCACTTTTGATGAACCACCAACNAGACATGTNCAAGTAGCCAACATGGTTATCGAAAAAGCCAAAAGACTTGTNGAACATAAAAAAGATGTTGTTATTCTTCTAGATTCTATTACGAGACTGGGAAGNGCCTATAATTCTGTTCAGCCTGCTTCTGGAAAGATTTTAAGTGGTGGTGTTGATTCAAATGCTCTTGAAAGACCAAAAAGATTCTTTGGTGCNGCAAGAAATTTAGAAGANGGTGGAAGTCTTACAATTATTGCTACNGCNTTAGTTGAAACAGGATCTAAAATGGATGAGGTTATTTANGAAGAGTTTAAAGGNACNGGAAACATGGAAATCCATCTTGAAAGAAAGATNGCTGAAAAAAGNACNTATCCNGCNATNAANATAAGAAGATCTGGAACCAGAAGAGAAGATTTGTTAACAACNGATGAAGAACTTCAAAGAATGTGGGTNNTNAGAAAAATTCTTGATGAAATGGAAGATGCNCAAGCNATACAATTCTTAATNGACAGNATTAAGNCTCATAAAACAAATGATGANTTNTTCTCCTCAATGAAAAACGGTAACGGAAAGAAAACTAAATAGCCTTNTCTATTTCGTTANATAAGTTATCTGAAAANTANTCAATAATTTTTGCNTCNNAACCCATTAAATATATTTGTTCTTTNATTCTTTTTGAGATGCANAAGAAAGANATTTTTCTGTCCGANTTATAAATNTTGTCAAAAAATATTTNTGCNCTAAAAACACTNGTAAAAATNACNGCTTCTGCTGNATTGAATTGATTTTTTATTNAGTTGTATGNATCAAATTCNTTTCTTTCGTAACAAANAATTTTNTTACAAAANGATCCTTGNGCATTTATAAAATTTTCNATATCACTNAGACCATCTTTACCCTTAATTATTAAGAATNTTTGTTTTTGTATTTTTTTACCTAATAATTTTNCTAATCCTGATGAACCAGGAGTNGGAGGNCATNTAGAAATNATGTCNTTTACTGCNAAAGCTTTTTTTGTNGACTNGCCCATTGAAAAAATATTTTTATNANTACANATTTCAAAATTTTTAAAATTCTCTACGGATGCAACGCTCTGAAATATAACGTCAGTAAAGTTTTCAACAGGGATTTGATAATTCAAAAGTTTGATCTTAAAAAGAGGTACATTTTTAATTAAGTTGGAAGAATATAAAATTTTACTATTTGAGCTTGTATCAATAATGTTCATGCAACAATCTAAGTCCTTCACCCTTTCTTATATTATTAAATATTTCATCAACATTTTTTCCTGAGAAAGTAATAAATTTATCTTTTCCATAAATTTCTCCATTTAAAATGCCATTAGATACATTTAATGAAATCGCTGAATTACAGTTTGCCTCTAATTTTCTTAGGAGTTCTCTTTCCATATTAATTCCTAGATTTAAATCATCTGATGAATAATTTGCAAAAAACGGTTTTAAGAACTTTTCAATTTTACTTCCAACTTTCCATTGAACTGATAAAGCGCCCTGACCTGAACAAGTCATATGATTTAACTTTATAAATTTATGATCATTTAATAGATAATCAAGTCTTGATAAACCAGCCTCTGCTAAAATAATACAATCATAAAAACCATCATCTAATTTTTTAAGTCTAGTATCAATATTTCCATTTAAAGGATGAATATCATTTGAATGCAAATGATACTTAGCTTGCATCTTTCTTCTTAGGCTAGATGTCCCAAGCTTCATATTTTTTTTATACATAGCTTCCATACCTTTTTTAAATATCAACAGATCTGATATTTTTCTGGACTTACCTTCTATAAAGTAAATATGTTCCAATCCATCAGTTTTCATTGCAGGCATATCTTTTGCTGAATGAATTGCAAGATCTGCAGTTTCATCTAAAAGACAAGTTTCAATATCAGTAACAAAATTTGCTTTATCAAATAAAACATTGCCATCTTCACTCAATTTATCTCCCTGAGTTGAAACTTCTTTCAAGCTATAGTTTTTAATGGAAAAAGTCTTTACAAACAACTCAACTTGTTTCATTGCTAATTTGGAAGTCCTTGATGCTATTTTAATCTTCATTGCTTAAAAGGATGGCTTTTACATCTCCTACAATTTTTTCTTTCAATATTTTCAGTGAACTTGGTATTTCAATAGTTGAGAATTTATTATGTTCCAAATAGATTTTACATGACGGTCTCAAACTTTTGTTATTAGATAGTATTTGTAATGTTTTTCCTTCAAAATCTTCATTAAAAGGTGGATCTAAAAATATTAAATTAAATATTGATAGGTCATTTTTTTTAATCCAAATTAAACTGTCTTTAAACAAAATCATAGATGTATCATCCAATTTAAGCTTTTTAAGAGAGGATTTAATACCTAAATAATTTTTTTTATTTATTTCTATAAATACAGCTTTCTTTGCGCCCCTTGAAAGTGCTTCTATTCCAAGTGCTCCTGTACCCGCAAAAACGTCAAGGCAACTGTAGTTTGAAATTTCAAACTGAAGCCAATTAAATAAAATTTCTCTAAGTTTGCTTGATGTAGGCCTGAGGGTACTTTTGTAATCGAAAGGAATATTTTTTCCCTTCAAAATACCACCTGTTATTCTTATGCTATTTTTCATCTATATTAATTTTCTTTAAGTATAATTCATACTATGAGCATACAAGATAATTTTAGATTAGCCATGCGGAGATACATTTATTCTGTAAGTATTATGTCAAATAGAGACTCAGATAATAGTCTCAATGCCATAACTGTATCCTCAGTAACATCCATATCAATGAATCCACCAAGTATATTAATCTGCATTAATAAATCTGCAAAAATTCATGACTCTATTATTCCTGGTTCCAAATTTTGTATAAATCTTTTAAATAAAGATCAACAGGAGCTTTCCGATGTTTGTTCTGATGAAGATAGACATGATCAAAGGTTCTTAGACAAAAATTGGAACACAAATAACATACCTTTTCTCAGTAACGCTCAAGCAAATATATTTTGCAAAGTTGATAAGCTTTCTTCTTATCATACTCACACTGTTGTTATTGGTTTAGTGGAGGACACAAACTTTGCAGAAACTATATCAACTTTGACTTACGTTGATGGAAAATACATATAATTAGCTTACAAAGTATCTATAAATTTTTCTAAGTACTTGTCTATATCATTATTTATTGCATTTATCGCTTTAATCGGAGTATCTGGCATATTTAATAATTTTTTTGGAACGACCTGAAGTTTTCTCAAAAGGCCAACCAAGCCATGAACTTTAGCCCATGTGTCTATACATTTTTCTTCGATAGAATCAATATTATTATCTTTTGAATATGCAGTAATCTGAGATCTAAGATGAAGATATGTTTGATTTGCTGATAAAAATAGCGAAGGATATTTTGTAAAATCGCTAACAGCAGTCCCAAACATCAAATCATATGTATTGGAGTTTTTTAATCCAAAATTAATATACTCTCTCCCTGCAGCCATTAAATTCTTTTTTGGATTTTTTGATTTCGATTTCAACATCGCCCTTAATAATCTGTTGAAACCCTCTGCTGCAACTTCTGCAAACAAATCTTCTTTTGTTTTAAAATGTCTATATGGAGCTGTTTGAGATACATTACTTTCTTTTGCAAGAGACCTAATACTTAATTTTGTATATCCATCTCTCTCACACATTTTAAATGCACAAGTTAAAAGCTCTTTTTTTAAGTTACCGTGATGATAATTAGTCATTTTATGTTTAATGTTGACACTGCTTACATATTCATTTAATGTTTACACTGCTTACATTAAAATTTTTAAACTTATAAGTCAAATTATGAGATGTTCAAGAATATTTTTGATTATCATCCTATCTATTTCAGTAGAAATTTTTTCTCTTGAAGTCCTTGAGGTTAAAATTTTGAATTCCTATTCAGTAACAAAAGAATTTCCAGGTAAATTATTACCAACTGAGCAATCAAAACTATCATTTGAAATTCCAGGCAAAATTAAAGCTATAAATGTTGATGTAGGCGATCTTGTCTTTAAAGGTGATATTCTCGCAGAATTAGATAATAGAGAAGCAGTGGCACAGGTAAATCAAGCAAAAGCAACATTTGATTTATCCAAACAGGTTTTAAATAGATTTGAGGATTTGAAAAAACAGGGACACATATCCATTCAAGAACTTGATAAAGCAAAATCAGATTTTATTGTTGCAGAATCTCAATATGAATTTTTTAAAGTTAAATTGGAACAAACAAAAATCATATCGCCATATGATGGAGCAATTCAAAACAGATATCTTGATACAGGCACAGTTATAAATGCTGGTGTTCCAATTCTAGAAATATTGGATTCAAATTTTGTTGAAGCTCATATTTCTGTTCCAATTTTATATTTGGATAGTATGAAAATTGGTGAAGAATATGACTTTAATTTTGAAGGAAGTAATATCAAAGGAATTTTTACAAGGCTTTCGCCCATGTCTCCTGGAGGTTCCGACAGTAGACTTGCCATTTTTAAATTTAGTAATTTTTTTAGTCCAGGGTCAATTACAAAATTAAAACTTAAAATTATTCAACAAGCAACAGGGACATGGGTGCCATTAAAAACATTGTCTCAGTCTGAACAGGGAATATGGACGGTTTATACCATAAACCAAGATAACCAAGTTGTTAGAGATTTAGTCGAAATTATATATTTTGAAGGCGAGTATGCCTATGTTAATGGCACACTAAAGAATGGTGATCTTATTGTTCTCGGTGGCCCTTCAAAAATAATTGAAGGAAAAAATTTAATTAATTAAAGCTATGAAGTTTATTAATATTTTTCTTGATAGGCCTAGAATACTATTTTTAACACTAGCATTTATTGTTTTAGCTGGAATAAGTTCAGCATTCTCAGTCCCTATTCAAGAAAATCCAGAGTTGGCAAAGAGATGGGGACACATAAATATATTTTATCCTGGAGCAACGCAAGAGAGAGTTGAAACTCAAGTTGTAACAGATCTTGAAATTAAATTACGAGAAGTTGTTGAAATACGTGAGCTAAGATCAAATATTACTCAAGGTTATGGAAGATTAGGTATTGAATTGGAACAATCAGTAACTCCTGATCTAATAGACCAAACATGGTCTAAGATTCAAAATAAAATGGATCAAATAATTGCTCCAGACGGGACACAGATAAACTTAGATATAAGCAGTGGGCCTCCCATAACAGTTCAATATGCATTTTTATGGAATGGTGAGGGTAAAGCACCAGAAATCCTTATTTCTAGATTAGCTCAACAATTAAAAAGAAAACTCAGTTCAATTGGCGCTACTGAAAATACTGCTATTTATGGAGAGGCCGAAGAAGAGATATTAATAGAGGTTGATTCAGCAAAAATGACTTCACTAGATCTCACCTATCAAGATATTTCAAGAGCTATAAGCTCATTTGACAATAAAAGACCTGTTGGTGTTGTTTCTGATAACTACTCTCAATTTTTAATTAAATTAAAAGATAATATTAAAAGCCCTCAAAAAATTGGCGAGATACCAATTAAAGTTATTAATCAA
This sequence comes from Gammaproteobacteria bacterium, assembly GCA_002721465.1. Lineage (GTDB taxonomy): Bacteria > Pseudomonadota > Gammaproteobacteria > Magnimaribacterales > D2472 > SAR86A. The sequence goes on from PBKO01000010.1 coordinate 45,371, forward strand.
TCTGAAATAATTAGATTACAAGATATTGCCACAATTTCAATAGAACCTTCGTTTCCATATGAAGATCTTTATCTATTTAATGGACAAAGGGTAGTGTCAGTGTCTACTACTGGAAGTATGTCTCAAAGAGTTTTTGATTATGTAGACAGAGCAGAAAGTGTTGTTGATGAAATAAGAGAAACTCTTCCTGATGAAATTTCAATAGAATTGATTTATGACGAGTCAGTATATGTTGGTAAAAAATTTGACACACTTGTTGGGAGTTTTGCATTAGCAACTTTCTTTGTGCTTGGCTTTAGTTTCTTCTTTCTTGGTATAAGACCTGGAATTATTGTGACGGTAATTCTTCCATTTTCTATCTGTATGGTCTTATTAGGATGCAGATTGATTGGTCTACCTCTTCATATTACTTCGATATCAGGAATAATTATTGCTCTAGGATTATTAATTGATAATGGAATCATTGTTGTTGAAGACTATAAATTCAGAAGATCACAAAAATTAAGCATTAAAGAATCGATTAATCAAACTCTCACTCAACTTACAACCCCTTTAGCAGCAGCAACGGGTACAACTGTTCTTGCTTTTTTACCAATAGTTACAGGAGAGGGATCCAGCATAGAATTTGTAAGCGGATTAGCTATAACAGTAATAATGTCTATAGTTTCTTCCCTCGTTCTAGCTCTCATTTTGGTTCCTGTTTTAATGAGTTATATGGAACGAATTCCTTATTTTGCAAACATAAAAGTTCATGAAGAAGGCTACAGAAATGAAAAAATATTAACGAGTTACAGAAATTTTTTATCATGGTCATTTGATGTTCCAAGAAGGGCAATATTAATTTCTATTTCTTTACCCTTAATGGGGTTTGCCTTATTTAATTTTATATCTAAGGATTTTTTCCCTACTAATGACAGAGATATGTTTAGAGTAAATATTGAGCTTCCTCAAAATTCATCAACATTAAAAACGCTTGAAAAAGCCACCGAAATAAGAAATCAAATAATTGAAAGTGATTTGATTCAAATAGAAAAAGATTATTGGTTTGTTGGACGAAGAATGCCAAGAGTATTAATGAATATTGTAGGAGGTGTTGAAAAACAAGGCGCCAACAATCAGGCACAATCAGTTTTCTTTGTAGAAAATTATGATGAGATGGTTAAAAATTTACCTGATCTTGCAAAATTGTTAAATAAAAAAAATCCAGATGTCATTATATATATAGATACTTTCTATCAAGGACCTCCAGTATTTTCAGATATAAATTTTAAAATTTATGGCGACGATCCATTTTTATTAAAAAAGCTAGGTGAAGAGCTAGAATTAATTATTAATAATTCACCCGATGTTAGCCATACAAAATCAGAAGCATCAAACTCTTCTACGAGCATTGAATTTGAATTTGATAGTTCAAATGTTTCACTTTCAGGAAAAAATACTGGCATTCTTGCTGAGCAACTTTATGCTGCTAATAATGGTGTAATTGTTGGAACAATGCTCGATTCAAATAAAGAAATTCCTATAAGAGTTAAGGGTATTACGAATTCCAACGATATTACAGGTTCATCCAGCATAATGTCTATTCCAACTGATGTCGGTATCGATTTCATTGGAAGCTATGGAAAAACATCTTTAAATAAAATGTCTGGGGATATTGCAAGGGTTGATGGCCAAAGAATTAACGACGTGGAAGGATGGATATGGACTGGAACCCTTCCTTATGCAACAGAACAGTTTATAAAAGAAGATGTTGAAGAATTTAGAAAAAAACTACCTCCAGGATATTCTCTAAAACAAGGAGGTGAGGCTGAGGAAAGGGTAGAGTCTCAATCACAGATATATTCGTCAGCTTTAATTTATTTAGTTTTGATAAGCATTGGGTTAGTGTTTGCATTAAATTCTTTCAGACAAACAATATTAATATTATCTGTGGCTATCTTATCAGTAGGGTTATCTTTTGTTGGATTGCTAGTTGGGCAACAAAATTATGGTTTTATTGCCACAGTTGGAGCAATTGGTCTAATAGGTCTTTCTATCAATGACTCCATTATTGTTTTATCTCACATTAAGGAAAGAGCAAATAAAAATCTGATGACTAAGGCAGATCTTATTGAAGTCGTCATTAGATCGACTAGACATATAATTACTACTTCTCTTACAACACTAGGTGGATTTTTGCCTTTAATTTTTTCCAGTATATTCTTTAGACCTCTTGCATGGGGCATGAGTATTGGCGTGCTAGGAGCAACTATGACGGCTCTACTCTATATACCTGCAATGTTTATATTGATAAATAAAGTTAAAGATTAAAAAATATTATTATTGGAATTAATAATTTAAATATTACTTTTATTCAATCTGATGATTTAGGTCTTTCAATACTTAGGAAACTCCATGACCATCTGCTACTAGCGGTTTGCTCAGATTCTCTCATAGGATAATTAATATTTATAACAACTCTTACATCATCAAGTAGGTCTTGATAACTTAAAGCATCATAGCTTTTTTCAAGAATTTTAAGTGCTCTATAGTTTTCACTTGAATTTGGAATATTTTCAATAACGTAATTTGCTCTTCTAATTGCACCAACGTATGCATTTATAGTTAGATAATAATCTGCAGCAGCCAGCTCACTTTTAGCGATCATATTCCTTAAAAAAACACTTCTTTGTTTTGCATAGGGTAAATACTGGCTATCTGGAAATCTTGTTGAAAATTCAGTTAATTCAGCAAATGATGTTTTTGCGCCAGATATATCTCGATTTGAAAGATCTGTATATGTAAATCTTATGAGTGCATCTCTATCTCTTGTATAGCTCGATAAACCCTTCATAAAATATGCATAGTCTATATTAGGATGTCTTGGATGAAGTCTAATAAACTTTTCTGCAGCAGCATGGGCTGCTTCTTGCTCTGAACTCATAAAGTGCGCATATATTAATTCAACTTGAGCTTGTTCAGCATATTTTCCGAAAGGGTATCTACTCTCTATAGCTTCTAATGATTCTATTGCACCAAGATAATTATTTGAACTCATTCTTCTTTGAGCTTGATCATAGTAAATCTTTTCAGGTTGTTCTATTTCTTCTCCATTAGAATTACACCCATAACTAAAAACCAAGACTAGTATAGATAGTAAAGTTGATATATATGTTTGCTTAGCTTTTTTCATTTTAAGAATCTATTTTAACTGCATAATTTCATTTTGTTCGCTAAAGTCATAAAATTAGAACAATTATTACACAGTTAGTTCATATGACGATAACCAAAAAAGTACCTCAAGACATGTCTAGCATGAGACTTGATAAGGTTTCTTCCGAAATCTTTACAGATTATTCAAGGACTCAGATTAAAAAATGGATCAATGATGGAAGAATATTACTTAATGACGAGTTTGCTGCCCCTAAGGAAAAAGTATTTGAAAATGATGAGATTCAAATAAATCCTATCGAGGAAATAAAAACTGAATGGACAAAAGAGAAAATTAAGTTCGAAGTTTTAGAGGAGCAAAAAAACTATGTAATTATTAATAAACCTTGTGATTTAGTTATGCATCCAGGTGCTGGCTGTAAAAATGGAACCTTGGCAAATGGATTGCTTTATAGATTTCCAGAATTAAAAAAATTACCAAGAGCTGGAATCGTTCATAGACTAGATAAGGATACATCTGGAGTTTTATTAGTGGCAAGGAATGAAATCTTTAGAAATTATTTTGTAGATCAACTTCAAAAAAGAAACATTAAAAAGAAATATCTAGCTGTAGTTGTTGGTAATATAATTGGCAGTTTAGAAATCAATGAACCTATAGGTAGAGATAATAAAAATCGTACAAAAATGTCAATTAGATCTGATGGTAAGGAAGCAATATCATTTTTAAAACTTAATGAGAGTTTAGGAAACTACTCTTTGCTTGATGTAATTATAAAAACTGGAAGAACTCATCAAATAAGAGTTCATCTTGCAAGTAAAAAATTACCAATAATTGGTGACAAAACATACAATCCTTCCAGCAACATATCAAAAAATACATCTCAAAGATTAATGAATATTATAAGAAACTTTCCTAGACAAGCACTTCATTCAAGTCAACTTGAATTTAATGATTTAGGTTCAAATAAATCTTTGTCTTATTGTGCTCCTATTCCTGACGATATTGAAAATTTAATTAAGCAAATCAAAAAAGAGTATTTAAATACATAAAAAACTTGTTTTTTTACTAATTATTAATGTATAAACCCCATTCTTAGGCAAAAAATATGAAATTACCAGGAAATGACATTCTTATTCAATCTCTTCTTAATGAAGGCGTTGAGTATATATTTGGTTATCCAGGTGGGGCAGCTCTTCATATTTATGATGCAATTTTTAATCAAAACGAAATTGAACATATTCTCGTGAGACATGAACAAGGAGCAACCCACGCAGCTGATGGATATGCTAGAGCAACAGGAAAACCAGGAGTAGTTTTGGTTACTTCTGGGCCAGGAGCAACTAATGCAATTACTGGAATTGCGACTGCCTTTATGGACTCAATTCCCATGGTTGTATTATCTGGTCAGGTCGCGACTCATCTAATAGGAACCGACGCATTTCAAGAAACCGATATGATAGGTATCTCCAGACCAATTGTTAAACATAGTTTTACAGTTGAAAGTGCAGACAAAATATCAGAAGTAATTAAACAGGCTTTTTTTATAGCTTCCTCAGGTAGACCAGGGCCAGTGGTAATAGATATCCCAAAAGATACAACAGCTCCAGATAAATTATTTGATTTTGTATTGCCAGAATCAACTAATATAAGATCCTATAATCCACCAATTGAACCTGAAATAAAGCAAATTAAAAGAGCTGTTGACGCAATTATTGATGCAGAGAAGCCTGTGATTTATGCTGGCGGTGGCTCAATTAACAGCAATGCATCTGAAGAACTTATTGAGCTAAATAAAATACTTAATTTTCCAGTTACAAATACATTAATGGGACTTGGTGTTTATCCAGCAGAGGACATAAGGTTCATGGGAATGCTTGGAATGCATGGAACATATCAATCAAATATGGCTATGCATAACGCAGATTTAATAATAGCTATTGGTGCTAGATTTGACGATAGGATAACAAATACTCCTGATCTTTTCGCGCCTCATGCAAAGATCATTCATTTTGATGTTGATCAATCTTCAATCTCAAAAATAATAGAAGCAAATATTGCAATCACTGGCCAAGTTAAAAACTCTCTAAAAGTTTTAATTGATGAGCTTAATAAAAAAACAAACATGATTGAACACTCAAAAATAAAACCTTGGTTAAATCAAATTGATGAGTGGACAGACCAACATGGACTCAATCATGAATTATATAAAGAAAATTCAGACACTAGTTCTATACTTCCTCAAGCAGTAGTCCAACATGTATATCAAATTACTAATGGTGAAGCATTTGTAACTTCGGATGTAGGACAACACCAGATGTTTGCAGCACAATACTATCATTTTAACAAACCAAGAAGATGGATTAACTCTGGAGGTTTGGGAACTATGGGTTTTGGTCTTCCAGCAGCTATGGGAGTAAAGTTCGCTTTTCCAAATGATGAAGTAGTTTGCATCACAGGTGAGGGGAGTATACAAATGTGCATCCAAGAGCTTTCAACTTGTAAGCAGTATAATCTGCCAATCAAAATTATAAATATTAACAATGAAGCCTTAGGTATGGTCAAACAATGGCAGGATATGAATTATGGAGGTAGGCATTCTGAGAGTACATATCAAAGCTCATTACCTAATTTTGTAGATTTAGTTGAATCTTATGGTCATAAAGCCTTTAAAGTTGAAAAAAATTCTGATCTTAAATCGACATTAGAAAAAGCCTTCTCTATAAAAGATGAATTGGTATTTGTTGATGTTTATGTCGATCCTGAAGAGCATGTTTATCCTATGCTTGTTGCACCAAATGGAAGCCTGAAAGATATGTGGCTCAGTAAAGATAAGAAAGTATGATGCAAAGAAAATTATCAGTAATATTGGAAAACAAACCAGGTGCCCTCGCTAGAATAGTAGGGCTGTTTCATCAAAGGGGATACAATATTGAAAGTTTGCATGTTGATCCTGTCAAGGACGTTGAAAATTACAAGGATATTGAAGAACTCCTAAATATTACTTTAAAAGAAAATGAAGTATCTAGATTAATAATTACTACCACTGTTAGTGATACTCTTTTACGACAAATTCTTAGACAGATAAATAAGTTAATAGATGTATTAATAGCGCAAGAGGAATCCAAATGAAAATATATTATGATGATGACGCAAACATAGAAATTATAAAAAATATGAAAGTTTCTATAATTGGCTATGGATCTCAAGGCCATGCTCATGCAAATAATCTAAATGACTCAGGTGTTGATGTGACTGTTGGTCTCAGAGAAGGTTCTGCCTCATGGAAAAAAGCAACAGATGCTGGTTTAAAAGTTTCAACAGTTTCTGATTCAGTCATGAATGCTGATATGGTTATGATTCTAGCGCCAGACGAATTTCAAAAAGGAATTTATGAAAATCAAATAAAACCACATTTAAAATCATCTGCGATTCTTGGTTTTGCACATGGGTTTAATATTCACTTTAAAAAAATTATTCCCGAAAACAGTAATAGCGTAATTATGATTGCTCCTAAAGGACCTGGGCACACTGTTAGGAGCACTTATATTAATGGTGGAGGTGTTCCATCACTAATTGCAGTTTTTGCGGATGCGTCAAACAATAAATATTCAGCAAGAGACATTGCTTTGTCATATGCAAAAGCTAATGGTGGAACAAGAGCTGGAGTTTTAGAAACAACTTTCAAAGAAGAGACTGAAACTGATTTGTTTGGCGAGCAAGCTGTTCTTTGTGGAGGAATCACTGCTCTCATAAAAGCTGGTTATGAAACATTGGTTGAAGCTGGTTATAGTCCTGAAATGGCTTACTTTGAATGCCTTCATGAAACAAAACTTATTACTGATTTAATCCAAGAAGGTGGAATTGCAAATATGCATTATTCTATTTCAAATACAGCTGAATATGGTGATTATCTTAGTGGCCCCAAAGTTATTAATGATGATACTAAAAAAGCAATGAAAGAAATTCTTGATAATATTCAATCTGGAAATTTTGCAAATGAATTCCTTGATGATTGTAGGCAAAGTAATGATGGAAGTGGCGGTCCTTTTATGAAATCTAACAGAGAATCAACAAAAAATCATCCGATAGAACGCGTTGGAGAAGAGCTTAGATCAAAGATGAAATTTCTTAAATCTGCCAAGCTTGTAGATAAAGAAAAAAATTAGCAAAAAAGGGTATCTTCTTATTTATAAGTCCGTTATCATACGCATCCCGACCATCGAGTCGGTTCGTTCTTTAACATATTTGGTTACTCGTGTGGGTGTTCAAAATACGAGAAAAAAATTTAGATTTTTTATTTAAAAATCAACAAACATGATACTAATTGAAGAGTTTGATCATGGCTCAGATTGAACGCTGGCGGTAGGCTTAACACATGCAAGTCGTGCGAGAAAGTATCTTCGGATATGAGTAGAGCGGC